>JAYSVR010000122.1:0-7523 GCA_043718445.1 Acidobacteriota bacterium
CAAACTCGACGCCGGACTCGACCCGCACCAGCATCTCGAAATTCTCACGTCAGAAGTAAATCGGTTGACGCGCGTCGTACAAACCTTTCTCGATTTCACCCGTCCCGTCGAAGTCAAACTCATCGAAGTTGACGCGAACACCCTGTTGCGCGAAGTCGTCTTGCTCGCCGCCGACTTGCGCGCACAAGGCGTAGACCTAACCGAGCAATACGGCATCGGCCCGCTGTTTATCAAAGCCGATCCTGATTTGCTGAAACAGGCGCTGCTCAACATCATCATCAATGCCTGCCAAGCCCTGAGCGAACAAGGAACCAATGGCAAACTGACCGTCGCCACCGGACGCGCGCAGGCCGACCAACAGGATTGGGTGTGGTTGAGCATCGCCGACAACGGCCCCGGCATTCGCCCTGAAGTGCGCGAAAAAATCTTCAATCTTTATTTCACCACCAAGCCGAAAGGCAGCGGCATCGGACTCGCGCAGACCTTTCGCGCCGTGCAATTGCACAACGGACGCATCGAACTCGACACCGAAATGGAACACGGCACGACCTTCACCATTCAGTTACCCAGAGCCTGATGAGTGCGGAATGCGGAGTGCGGAATGCGGAGTGAAGAATAAAAACTCGCACTCCACACTCCGCACTCCGCACTCCGCACTAAAATAGGACTTCATAGCCAAGCTGCCCACACTGCTAACCCAGAGGCGCGAGTATATTTTTATGAAAGCGATGAAGCGCGAGTTTGCGGCTTTTGCTTCGCGCGCGTCTGTGGTATCTGCACTTACCGAATTGTCTTAACTAATTTTTTGGTCCGATCTTTTGATACGGCACGCGATCTCTCCCAACGGAAAAAACTACCTCCCGAATATTTCTCCGTAATCATTGCGCCAACGCATCCACTCGCAAGAGATAACTATGCGTGTATCAAGTTCTAATTCTAATCATCCAGTAATTCTTTATCGGTAAGTTTGCCCCATGCTTTTGGTTGTCCCGCCTAAAGAGGCAGATCAGATTCGCCCAGCGCCTGCGCACCGCGCTGCGGCATTAACAAATGGCACGACTTCGGCCACAGCGCGTCCCAGCGCTAAAGCCGAACCGCGTCCGCGCGATTTTGCGCAATCGTTCGCGGCTTGCCTGCGTCACTTGATGCAGTCAGTGAGTTCGGAATCGGTGGCGGTTGCGTTGCTCGAACAGTTCATCGTGTTGCGCTGGCTCGACGAAAAAAACTGGTTGGGCAATGCCCTTTTAGAACAATGCCTGTTGCATCACGAAGCCGATCCTGAAAGCCACAGCTTTTATACGAATTTCGTACTGCCGCGCGTGCGCGTTCTCGCTGCCGCCGAATTGTTGAGCCTGCCCACACCCGCTGCCACCCTCAACAACGAAACCTGTCAATTCGTTTTTGATGCGCTGCTCACGCCTTACCGCTTCGTGTGGTCGGATCGCGCCTCAGACTTCAACGGCGAAGAGCTTCCACTCAACACCGTCACGCTCGACTCCGCTTTTGCGCAATTGGCACGCGCGTTGGCTGAACCTGCCAGCGGAACTCGCCGCGCGACACCCAGCGCCAGCGCACCGCCGCGCGTCGTGCGTTGGATGTGTCGTGCTGCGCTCACGCAATACCTGTGCGCCAAGTTGCAGGAATCCAGCCAACTGCCTGAGAGCGAATTGCAGGACGCGCTCGCACATTTTTTTGCGTTGCCCGCGGCGCTCGAAATGTCTGACGCGCAGCTCGCCGAGTTGCACAATCTTTTCTTACGCACCGAAGCCCAACGTATGTCACGCGCCTTGCTGAGTTGCCGCGTATGCGATCCGGCTTCGGGCAGCGGCGACTTGCTCGCCGCGATGCTCGAAGAGATTGCCGAAGCCCTCGCCAAACTCGACGTTGAACTTTATGGTCGCGCCATCGCGCAACAACACAACTATGAATTTCGGCTCAAGCGCAAACTCATCAACGAGTGTTTGTTTGCCGTTGACAGCAACCCCGCCGCCGTTCGCCTCACGCGCCAACGCCTCTGGCTCGCGCTGGTCGCCGTCGAACAGAGCCGCCCCGATGCGGCGCTCAACGTCACGATGCGCGAAGCCGCCACCGCCAGCGGACTCAGCGAACATCTGGCTTGCGGCGATGCGTTGCTGGGTTGCCGCGCCTTTGACGAAGACGAAACAACCGAGGCTGAAGCGGCCTTCAAATGGCGCAAAGCCTTCCCTGAAATTTTTGCGCAACGCGGCGGCTTCGACTTAATGTTGGGCAATGCTCCTGCGCACCCGATGCAGGGGAAAGAAAAACACGAGAAAGAAAACTGGACGCAATGGTGCGCGCTGTTTCCGCAACTCAAACGCGCCAAACAGTTGGCGGCGGCGTTTTTTGATCTGCCGCGCATGATCGGCGCACCGCAGGCGCTGGCAGCCCAGGTGGTTCCGCGTTCGCTCACGCTGGCCGAAGGCTGGGCCGCCACGCGCGCGGGCTTGCGGTTGAATTACGAATTGCTGCTGGCCGCTAACGCAGGCGAAATCCTTGATGACACGCGCTTCGATCAAGAGGTGTTTCTCTATCGCCGGTCAGCAAGTTTGGGCAGCCTCAACGAATCATCCAGCGAAACATTCAACGCGCCCACGACCAGCGAAACTCAAACCGCCAGCGTCAGCGAACCAACCAGCGCCAGCGAACTGGTTAAAGTCGAACGCCCCGCGCTGGTGCTGCCGCAACACCTCAGCCCGGTGGGCAGCGAATTATTCGAACGCTTATCACGCTGTCGCACGTTAGGCGAAATCACTGCAATTAAGCATGGGCAGCGGCTGCAACGCCGTCGCACCAAAGCCAACGCGCAAGCTACCGTGCCTTTGATCGGCAGCGCCAACCTGCGCCAGTTTCGCCTCACCGACGAATTGCCGCGACAGGAACCGCCCGCTTATTTGCAACGCGTACTCGAAGAATTGCGCCAACCCAAACTGGTCGTAACGCCTACTTTGCAATACTTGAAAAAGCCATTCGACACGGTGATCTTGATGGCTGCGCTTGATCGGCAAGGCGCAGTCGCACTCGACCCGGTCAATCAGGTCTTCCCGCACGGCGATTCGCCTTTCAGTTTGGAATTGCTGTGCGCGTTGCTGAACAGTTCGTTCGCGCGTTGGTACTTTTATTTCGTAGTGTTCAATCGTCCGCTGCGGGCGGTGGAATGCGGCGCGACGGAACTGAGCCGCCTGCCCCTGCCTCATCGCCCTGCCCCTGCATTAGTCACGCAAGCCGAACGCCTGACGCGCAAATTGCTCAAGGCCGACTTGGAGCGCAAATACCTGCTTTACGGGCAACTCAGCGAATACGACAAGCTGGATGAAATCGTGTGCGACCTCTATGGCTTCAACGAAGAAGAACGCAGCGAAATCTGGCGAATGAAAAGCGACAAGTAAAAAGCCGTAAGTGTGCTTGCCAAGCACCCATAAATTAGCCAGTATTTCCGCCGTAGCTTGACGACTTCCCTGCAACCCTCGACCTGCAACCAAGGTCGAGCAATTCATTCAAATCTTTGCACTTCCCCAAAGCAGCAAACCAATTATCCCTAAGCAATCACTTGAGAGGAGTATCTATGCAATCCCTAATTCCTACCTTCACGCGCCGCCGTGCTTTCGTTTTATTCAGTTTGATCGGCCTGCTGGCTTTACTGATTTCTTTTCCGCTGCAACAACCGCAGGCGCAAACCCAAGAGCAAGCAACGCTGAAACCCAAAGTCCCTAGCGGTGCTTTCAAACGCTTTGATAGCTACGGTTTCATCACGGTGCTTACGCCAACAGGCAGCGAATGCCGCCCCATCAGCGAGAGCGAAGCCCGCACGTTGCCGCTGTCGGCGCGCGGGACTGAGTTGCACGACTTGAGCGACCGAAACTTACGCAGCACGCGACAAGGCAACCTGACCATTCAACTCGAAGGTACGCCGCAACTCGAAATGTTTCCGCTCGCCAAAGCCGCGTTCCAACGCGCTGCCGCAAAATGGCAAAACGTATTGCGCACGCCGATCACGATCAAACTTGCGGTTGATTTCGGGACGACGCGCTTTGGCACGCCTTATCCGAACGCCAATATCATTGGCTCGACCGACCCGGTATTTCTCGGCTTTGAAGAATTGCCGACCTTTCCGAACCCTTATCGGTTCATCCGCGACACGCTGGTAGATTTCACCAACAATCCGCAGCAAGCGGCGTTTATGAATGCGCTGCCCACTGCGGGGCTGCCCACCGATGTGACGACGACGCGCAACGCAGGCGCGACACTCGTGAACTTTCGCGGCCTCGAAATCGCCGACGATCAAGACTTGATTGATTTCGGCCCGCCTTCGATTGGTTTCAACTCAGCCATCGCGTTCGACTTCGATCCGAGCGACGGCATAGACAACGACAAGATTGATTTCGAGGCGACCGCCGTTCACGAAATTGGTCACGCACTAGGCTTTTCAAGTTGGGTGGGGTTCAAAGAACTTTCAGTCAACACGCCAATCTTTCCGGCTCCGTGGGATTTCTTCCGCTTCCGCAATGGGCCGCTTGATTTCACTTCATTGGCGGCGCGTCCGCGCGCGTTGATGGCGGGCGGCGCGCAAAGCTATTTCATTGGCGATGAATTCGCGCTCTCGACCGCTACGCCCGCAGGTACGAACGGCGACCAGCGCCAGGGCAGCCATTGGCGCGACGATCTGTTGTCAGGGCAATTCATCGGCATCATGGATCCGTCAGCCGCCAACGGCGACCGCGAAGAAATGACTTTCAACGATCTCACGACGTTGAGCTTTATGGGCTATGACATCAACCCTGACGGACGCGCCTTCGACTTTCAGTCCATCGCCGACATTAGCCGCGAAGAGTCGCAAGACCGCGCGAACACGACGGTCGTCAATCGCTATCAACCGTCGCGTTATCCGTCGCGGCTCGAAGGCATTCGCATCCTGATGCCGCAAGGCAGTGAACCCTCCGGGCTTTCGGTTCGGCTGATTGCTTTTGTTGACGCGAACCGCACCGGCCAACCACCCGCTTCGCCGTCGTTGCTCATCAACCAAACCGTCACGATTCCGACGTTGCCGCAAACGCGCTATGTCGAATTTCGCCTGCCGACGCCGCTGACGATCAACAGCGGAGACGTTTATGTAGGCATGAACGTTGGCGCTTCAGGCGTACGTTTCGCGGCAGATACGACCCGCGCGCAAGGGCGTTCGTGGCTCACGACGAACGACGGCGCGAACTGGTCAGCGTTCGGTTCGATGGGCGTCGTGCCGATGGGCGCGAATTTCATGGCGCGGGCGATTTTCAGTTCGACTTACGGCATGGCGCTCGCGCCGCAACTGTCGAATCTCAGCCCGAACCTCGTCGCCGCCAACACCGCGAACGTGACGCTATTCGTCAATGGACGTAACTTCCAACGCAACTCGGTGATTCGCTTTAACGGCGCAGATCGTCCGACGACCTATCTGAGTAACTCGCGCTTGAGCATTGCGTTGCAAGCCTCCGATGTCGCCGCTGTGGGTACGACGCAAGTGCGCGTCTTCACGGCGGGCGGCACTGAATCGGGCGCGTTGCCGTTCACCGTTGGCACTGACAATCCGCTGCCGACGATTACGGTGATTGATCCGCCCGCCGGACAAACCGGCGCGAGCGGCGTGACGATCAATGTTTACGGGACGAATTTCAACGCGGCCTCGCGCGTACGTTTCAACGATCAGGAACGCACAACGACATTTCGCAACAGTTCGCAACTCGAAGCGGCAATCACCACTGCCGATTTGGCAGGCGGCGGAACGGCTACGATCACGGTCGTGAATCCCACGCCCGGCGGCGGCACGTCGAACGCATTCGGTTTCAATGTGTCGGGTTGCGCGTTCACCTTTGCGAGCAGCGCGGGTACGGGGATCACAGGACTGGTGTTGAGTTCAACGCCGACGGATGCGGGCTTCACGCTCAACGGCAATGGAATCTGTGGCTGGACGCTTTCTGCCACCGAGCCGTGGGTCACGATTACGAGTCCGACCAGCGGCACAGGACGCACGGTCATCAACTTTTCGGTAGCGGAAAACACGGCGGCTACGCAACGCACCGCGCAAATTCGCATCAACAACCAAACCTTCGACGTGCGGCAAGCCGGGCGCATCGCTAACGTATCTGCCGCGAGTTACATCCGCGAACTCGCGCCCGGTTCCATCGTGGCGCTGTTCGGCGTGAATCTGGCGACGGCGACAGTGAGCGCGACGACGATTCCGCTGCCTACGCGACTGGGCGACACCGAAGTCACAGTCGTTGACAACGTAGACAACGGCGAAGCCTTGCCTACTTCGCGTCGTTCGGCGTTGTTCTTTGTCTCGCCGGGACAAGTGAACTTTCAGATTCCCGAAAACACCGCATTGGGCGATGCGCTTATTCAGGTACGCATCAACGGAGTGCTGCTGGCTGACCAGCGCGTCAACATTGTCGGCGTAGCTCCGGGGCTATTCACCACCAACGCCACCGGACAAGGCGTACCCGCCGCGCAATTGCTGCGCATCAAGCCCGGCAACGTGCTGGTTTACGAAGACGTAGCCGAATTCGTCGGCGGCACGTGGGTTCCGCGCGCGCTCGATCTCGGCCCTGAAGCAGACCAAATTTTTCTGGTGCTGTTCGGTACGGGAATTCGTGGCGTGAGTGGCGCAAGTCAAGCGCAGTTAAAACTCGCCGAGCTGGCGGCTCCGGCCTTATACGCTGGCCCGCAAGGCCAACTCGTCGGGCTGGATCAAATCAATCTCAACCTCACCAACATTCGCGCCAGCTTGCGCGGACGCGGCGAGGTCAACCTGACGGGTACGGTGGGAGGCATAGCGATCAACGCGGTGAAAGTGCGCTTTCAGTGAGCGAAAAAGCCCAACTTCCTTCCGAGAGGTTGGGCTTTTCCGTCATTTTTTGACGCTCCATAGAGATTTTTCTCAACGTGCCTTGTCAAAACCTGCGGCCTTTGTTTAGTATGCCAAATTCGTGCGAAGGGTCTTACCCGTTCCTTACGACAAAGTTAGTAAAAATATGGCGTGTGCCGGTGTAGCTCAGGGGTAGAGCATCGCACTTGTAATGCGAGGGTCGGGGGTTCAAATCCCTTCACCGGCTCTTGAAAATTTAACGCGCAGGGGTGGTCGAGTGGCTAATGGCATCGGGCTGTAAACCCGACAGACTAACGTCTTACGCAGGTTCGAATCCTGCCCCCTGCATTTTTGTTCCGCACAGGCGGGCGTAGCGCAATGGTAGCGCACTAGCCTTCCAAGCTAGATGTTGCGGGTTCGAGTCCCGTCGCCCGCTCCATATCTATGTTTTTGCAGTAAGCCCGCATAGCTCAGTGGTAGAGCGCTTCCTTGGTAAGGAAGAGGTCATCGGTTCAAATCCGATTGTGGGCTTCAAACAAAAGATAAAAGACCCACTTCGTATCATCATTAGGCTTGTTGCGATGGAAAACATTGAGGAATTCGCGTTTTTGCCGCCACTCTCAACCCAAACCATTTGATGACCAGCATTGTTCCTTATCCATTT
>JAYSVR010000123.1:0-25302 GCA_043718445.1 Acidobacteriota bacterium
CGCGCGCGCCAACTGTCTTGCGCGAACCAGTAATATTCGTTGCCGCGAAAGTCTGCGTCGGCGACTGCGCCCGACGAAGCGCCGCCCGTCGGCAAGCCCATCAAGAAGTCGCCAAAGGGTACGCCGGTTCCGACATTGCTCGGCGTGAAGGTGAAACTGCCACGCACGATGTTCTGAATCGAAGGCGCAAATTTCACGGTTTGAAACGAGCCGCCGAATTTCAACTGGTGTTGGTTCAACGTGTAAGACGCGCTGAAGTCATATTGAAAGTCTTTATTTTGGCGCACGATCGTGTTCGGTTCGTCGCCGAAAGGGCTGAGGCCCGTGATCGAAAAACGCGGCACGCCGCGTTCGTTGTCGGCAAAGCCTGTGATGCCCGCGATTTTGTTGCGCGTGCCGATGTCGTTGCCTACGTTTTGATGTTCCTGCCCGCCGAAGGTTTCGTTGTAACCGAAACGAAAATCAGTGATGAGCTTTGAAGTCCAGACGCGCTGATAATTCACCGCGAGGTTGCGATTGTCGGTGGTCAAGTCCCAACCGAAACCGGGCAATGCCGCGCCGCCGCGCGTGCCTTGCGTGATCGCGCCAAAAGGCGAATAGGCGGTGATGTTCGAGAAAATATAGCGACCATAAATAGTGTCTTTTTCGCCGAAGCGATGATCAAGCCGCAGGTTGAACTGATTAGTGCGATTGCGGAACGAAGGCGCGGTTGCCAGATTGCCTGACAGTCCGACGCGATTGGCTTGCGGCAACAACGCGAGCGTGTCTTTGGCTACGGCATTCCACAAGGCTGACGGAATCACGTTGCCCGCGAAGATCGGACGCCCCGTCACAAACGGATTGCGAATGTCTATGTCAGTCGTGGTCGTCGCGCTGCCGTCGCCGAACTCAGTGAAATCACCGGCACGCATTTTCGCCGTCGGCACGGTCAGCGTACGGCTTTGCGGCACGCGCAAACGCAGCCATTCGCCGTTGCCGAAAAAGAAGGTGCGGTCTTTCCAGATGCGTCCGCCCAGCGTGAAGCCATATTGATTTTGCTGATAAACCGGACGATCTAACTTGCCGTCGCGGTTGTTGTCGGCGAGGTCAAAAAAGTTGCGCGCGTTCAAACGATCATTGCGAAAGAATTCGTAAACCGAGCCGTGCAAATTGTTCGAACCGCTCTTGATGGCGATGTTGATTTGCGCGCCGCTCGTGACGCCGCTCTCGGCAGAATACAAACCAGACTGCACCTTGAACTCTTGGATGGCTTCGACCGAAGGCGAAACCGTCAGCGTATTGAAGAAACGGTCATTCGCCGACACCCCATCAATCGTGTAGTAGTTATCAGTGTCACGCGCGCCATTCACCGTGATATTCGGCCCGGTCAGCGTACCGTTCAATCCACCACGAAAGCCGCCTGAAGGCCCACGACTAATGCCCGGCGTGAGTTCAGCGAGTTGCATGAACTGCCTGCCATTCAAGGGCAAATCCACGATGCGTTTGTTCTCGATCACTTCGCCGAGTTCGGCGTTTTCGGTGTTAGTCAAGGTGACGCCGCCCGCCGTGATCGTGACCTCTTCGCTGGCCGCGCCGACGGTGAGTTCGATGCCGACGCGCACTTCCTGTGCAATTTGCAGCACGATGTTTTCAGCGTTGAAGGCTTTGAATCCGGCCTTCTCACAACGTACGCGATAGCTGCCAATCGGCAACGCGGCGAAGACAAATCCGCCCTGCCCATCAGTCGTCGCTGTGCGTTCCAAGTTCGTGCCTTTATTGGTCGCAATGACTTTCGCGCCGGGTACGACTGCGCCGGTCGGGTCTTGCACGTTGCCGACGATGTTGGCGGTGGTTTGCGCCGCAGCCATGAGACTCCCAGTTAGACTTAATGACAGCAGGCAGCAGGCCAGCAGTGAAATGAAGCGAAGAATGGGTCGCATAAATACCTCTTTGATTGAAGGGTTGATCGGGCCAGCAAAGTGCGTCATTGCAATGACGACGCGGTTGGATTGTTATAGATGTAAGACAAGCTAAAAGCGGGCGCAGTCTAAGACGGGAAAAGTAATTGTGCAATGCGGCTGACGCACGATGGTTAGCCTTTCTTCGCGCGGCTGAATTACCATTCGGTTATGTCACGACTTTACTGTTACACCATTGGATTCACGATTTGTTGGGCACTTTCGACAGTCTGGGCGCAAGAGAACAAACCGACCGCTTATTTGCTCAAACCCGCGCGCCTATTCGACGGCGAACAAATACGCGAAGGCTTCGGCGTTGTGGTACGTGGCGATAAGATTGAATCCGTCGCACCGCTTATTGAACTCAAAACCCCAGCCGATGCCAAAGTCATCGAACTGCCCAACGCTACGTTATTGCCCGGCTTGATCGAGATGCATTCGCACGTGCTGTTGCATCCATACAGCGAGACTCCGTGGAACGATCAAGTCGCGCGCGAACACCTCAGCTTGCGTGTCGCGCGTGCGACCAATCACTTACGCGCGACTTTGCTGGCGGGCTTCACCACGATTCGTGACCTCGGTACTGAAGGCGCTGATTACGCTGACGTAGGACTCAAGCAAGCCGTCGAACAAGGCATCATCATCGGCCCGCGTATGCTCGTGACTACGCGCGCGATCGTGGCGACGGGCAGTTACGCGCCGAAAGGTTACGCAACAGAATGGAATGTGCCGCAAGGCGCTGAAGAAGCCGACGGCAATAATTTGATTCGCGTCGTACGTTCGCAAATTGGTAAGGGCGCTGACTGGATCAAGGTTTACGCCGACTATCGTTGGTCGAAAGGCAAAGCCGCGCCTACCTTCTCGTTGGAAGAATTGAAGCTGATCGTCGAGACGGCAAAGAGCGCCAACATCCCTGTCGCCGCGCACGCCTCGACAGCCGAAGGCATGCGCCGCGCCGCACTCGCCGGAGTCGAAACCATCGAACACGGCGACGAAGGTACGTCCGAAGTTTTCAAACTGATGAAAGAGCGCGGCGTGGCGCTGTGCCCTACGCTGTCGGTGGGCAATCAGACGCGCAAGCCGGAGATGATGAAAGCCGCGCTCGCCGCTGGCGTCACCATCGCCGCTGGTTCTGACGTAGGCGTCTTTGCCCACGGCGACAACGTCCGCGAATTGGAAGCGATGGTTAAACTTGGCATGTCGCCGCTTGAAGTATTGCGTTCGGCTACGTCGGTCAACGCGCGCGTGCTGCATCTGGGCGAACAGTTTGGTTACGTCAAAGCCGGATGGCTCGCCGATTTGATCGCCGTCGAAGGCGACCCAACGCGCGCAATTTCAGACTTGCGCAAAGTGAAGCTGGTGATGAAAGGCGGCGCGCTTTTCAAAAACCCTTAGCGGTTGCGAGCTAAAGCTCAATGCGTCACCGTGCGAACGATTTGCAGAAAACGTTCCAGCATCGGCGGCGTAGCTTCATGTCGCCACGCAATGATGGTGCTCTAGTTGAGCTTTCCTGAAAACACCATAGGGCAATAGCGATGAACTTACCCAAACAAAAAATCTACGATGCTTTGATAATCGGCTCTGGCGCAGCCGGTGGATTCATGGCCAAGGAACTCACCGCCGCAGGAGCCAACGTTCTCTTGCTCGAAGGCGGGCGCAAAATCAATGTCGCCGAAATGAACTGCCACGCCTGGCCTTATGAGTTGCCGCGCAACGGCATAGGCTTTCGCCATCAGCATCAGATGTATCCCGACAACATTGACCGCGATGTCATTCAACAAGGCGACCGCATCAGTGTGAATCGGGTACGCAATCTCGGCGGACGCACCTTTCACTGGAACGCAGCCTGTTATCGCTTCGCGCCTGATGACTTTCGTGAACGCTCAATGAATGGCCTCGAAGAAGACTGGCCGCTGAGTTATGAAGAGATCGCGCCGTTTTATGATTACGTCGAACGCGAGATGCATGTGTTCGGCACGCGCGAAAATTTGAAGCACCTGCCCGATGGCAATTTCGTAGCGCCCGCGCCTGCCTTGCGTTGCGCCGAAACTTACGAGCAACCGCGTCTGGCAAAGCTCGGAATGAAGCTGATCGCTTCGCGCAAAGCCGTCTTGCTCAAAGGCCGAAAGGGACGCGGCGCGTGTCACTATTGCGGACATTGCATGGACGTGTACGACTTGCGCGCGATTTGGTCGAGCGTTGGATTGATCCGGCTAAACTCGGTTGGTTTTCGGGCGATCATCACATTCACGCGGCGGGTTGCATGCATTACGAATCGCCTACGCAGGGCGTGAGGCCCGAAGACATGATGCGCCACATCCTCGGCGAAGATTTGAAAGTCGGCAGCGTGCTGACGTGGGGGCCTTGCTATTACTTTCAAAAACAGTTTTTCGAAGCCAAAGACAACGCGCTTTCGACTCAAGAAAACCTGATGCGCTATGACGTAGAAGTTTCAGGCTGCCCGTCGAGCCACGCCGGGCATTTGCTTTTGTTGCGGCTGAAAGATCAGGACTATCCGAACGCCAAAGTGATCGAAGACTGGTCGACGTGGAATTTGCCGGTGTTGCAATGGGCGAAGGCGCAAGGCGCGGTGACGGGTTTCGCGCATTCGGGCTGGGGGCTGGATGCGAAAACCGCAGAGTTGCCAAATTACGTGCTGCCTCCGTTTGATGGCATCGGCGCAAACTACAAAGAGAGCGTCAGCGAGAAAGCTTCGATCAACGTACTCAATGCAGTCACGGTGACTTTGTCTGTCGCTGACGAAAAGCTGAACGCTAACTGGGATAAAGTGGCTTCGCCGAATTATGAAGTCAGCCTGTTCAAAGACGGCGTCATCGTTAGCACGACGACGGCCACGGATAACCAGAAAAAATTTGACCCGCAGGGAGTTGGCGCGTACACCGTTAAGGTCCGACCCACTGGCGATCTGGCACATGTCGTCGGCCCCTGGTCGGCGGCCTCAAACGCGATTACTCAATCAGGTGCGCCGCGCATCGTACGCGCGTTCAAACAGGGCGCGGATAAAGTCAGTGTGATTTGCGACAGCAACGTCAGTTACAGCATTCAATTGCTCAAAGGCGGCGAGCCGTTCGGCTCCATTGCCATTGGCAATCAAGCATCGCCGGCGTTACTGGATGCCGGTCACCTCACACCTGGCGAATATCAGGTACGGATCAGAGCGAATGCCGTGGATGCCAAGACCCTGCCCAGCCCCTGGTCGGTTTCGCGCAATTCAATTTACCAACTCGCCGCGCCGGTGATTACCGCTTTGAGTTACTTCAATGGCGAAGTCACCGTTACGCTGCAAGGCAACGTGGAAAATGCCAACGGCTTTGATTATCAATTCGCTGATTCCGTTACGGGCAAGGCCTTAGGCGGTAATAATCACGCGGCTCGCCCGGATAACCTGAAACTCGCTGTGGGCGTTCAACCTGGCACCTACAAAGTAATCATCAAAGCGACTCGGCAGGAAGACGATGGGTTTGATAGTGAATGGAGCCTTTCGACTGTGACGGTCACTCTCTTTGGAAGAGTGACGATCACGTCGTATGCCTATGCCAACAACAATGTAACTGCCGCGTGGTCAGCCAGCCCCGGAGCTACCAGCTATGATTTCGTCTTAAGTGAAGATGACGTGTCTCCGACGCAAACTGTGGCTACGATTTCGGTAACTCCGCAAGCTGGCCAAACCACGCCGCCGACTTCGGTGGCACTGCCAGTGGCACAAGTGGTGAAGGGCAAGATTTACACAGCTTTTGTACGCCCGGTGGCCAACGGTCAGGCAGGCGATTGGGCGCACAGCAATCCGGTGGCTTTCCTGGACACGCCAAGCGGTTTGCGGTTGAGCTACGCCAACGACGTCCTGACTGCGAGTTGGAACAGCGTGGGCGGTGCGTTGAAATATCACCTTGAGTTGCTTGATGAATCTGGCAAGGCCGTCGTTCAACCTGACCCTGTAACCGGGCAACCGCTTCCGACCAGCGCGCCGATTTCCGCGCAGGGACTTCTGCCAGGTAAATACACTGGCCGGGTTAAGGCCGAAGGCTCAACTATGGCTTGCCAGTCAGGTTGGTCGGCGACTTCCAACGCGGTCAGCAAACTTGCCGTGGCGCGTGTTGCATTCGCTGCCATCCAGGGCGCAGATAAGATCAGTGTGACTGGCGATTACGATGGCGACCGATTGGACATGCAATTGGTCAGTAACGGCAAGCCATTCGGCGCGCTTGTCACGAGTCTTCGTGCGCAACCGTCACTATTGGATGGCAGCCAACTCACGCCCGGCGAATATCGAGTCCAGGTCAGAGTGGGCTCTGCTGATGACAAGACCTTGCCCAGCGAGTGGGTGCTGGCCCGCAATACGATATACAAGTTCGCCGCGCCTGTGATTGCCTCGCTCGCTCATTCCACGGATAAAGCCAAACTGGGCACCATCATCGTCACGCTGCAAAACACTGTCTCTGGAGCTGATCGTTACGATGTTCAACTCGTCAACCTCGCTGATAGAAAGCCCGTGGGGCCTGTTTCATCTGGGCGCAGCAACCGCATCGTCGAAATCAGCACAAATAATATTCCGCCTGACACATACAAGGTTCAGGCGCGGGCCAGGCTGGCCAATAAGGCTCCGTTACTTTGCAACACAATCTTTTCCCAGCAGCTTGGTTCAAAGGGAATTTCTCATTGGCAGGGCAGATGGATTAGACGAAACCCTATTAAATCAGGAAGTTGATGTCACCCAACGCAGTTGAACTGAAACCAGCCGCTTCACGGCTACGTCCTCAACTGCGGACAGCCTTGTCATTCAAATCAGAGGAAACACCGTAGATGCACGCAAAATTCAAAATAACGCTTTGCTGGCTCTTTCTGCTTGCGCTGGTCGCGCTCGTCAGCGAACGCAGCGGCAACGCACAAGCGACCAGCGACGAACTGTTCGAAAAGAAAATCCGGCCTGTGCTGGCGACGCATTGTTATGCGTGTCATTCGTCGAAATCACCCGAACCGATGGGCGGCTTGGTGTTGGACACCAAAGCCGGATTGCTGAAAGGCGGCGTGTCGGGGCGCGTGATCGTGCCAGGCAAGCCCGCCGAAAGCATGTTGTTGCGGGCGCTGCATTACAACGATTTGCGGCTGAAGATGCCGCCGACCAAAAAGCTGCCCGACGCGGTGATCGCCGATTTCGAGCTTTGGATTGCGGCGGGTGCGCCTGACCCGCGCGCTGACGAATTGGCTTCAACCACGCCAGCCAAAGCCACCGGTATTGATTTCGCCAAAGGCCGTCAATGGTGGTCGTTTCAGCCCTTGCGCGAACAGGCCGCTCCACAAGTCAAACAAGGTGCATGGCCGCAAACCAAAACGGATCGTTTCATTCTGGCAAAGCTTGAAGAACACAGCTTGAAGCCGTCTGCTTCGGCTGATGCGCGCACGTTGATGCGCCGCGCTTATCTCGATCTGACCGGATTGAAGCCGAGTTATGAAGAAGTCGAAGCCTTTGCCAACGACAAAGACCCGCGCCGTTATGAAAAGCTGATTGAACGCCTGCTGGCTTCGCCGCGTTACGGCGAACGCTGGGGGCGTTACTGGCTTGACGTAGCCCGTTATGGCGAGAACGGCGACACGGGCGGCAATCGTCAGGCTTATCCTTACGCGTGGCGCTATCGCGATTGGGTGATTGAGGCCGTCAACAACGACGTGCCTTACGACCGATTCATCAAGCTGCAACTCGCGGCTGATTTGATGGCGGACACTTCGCGCAATGATTTGCGCGCGTTGGGTTATCTGGGGATGGCTCCGTCGGAATGGAAAGAAAAGAAACTCTCGAAAGAGTTGATTGACAACCTGCTGCTCGAAGAATGGGACGAGCGCGTAGACGCCGTCGGGCGCGGACTGCTCGGCCTTTCGGTCGCTTGCGCGCGTTGTCACGATCACAAGTTCGATCCGATTTCTCAGAAAGATTATTACGCGCTGGCGGGCGTATTTGCTTCGACCTCGCCTGCGGTTCGACCGTTGCGCGAAATTGACTCAGCCACTGAAACGAAATATCTGGCGGCTCGCCATCGCGTCACAGAACTCAATGGATTGTTGGGCTTTTTGACCGAAGAAAAAACGCTCGACCAGAGCATCGCTAAACCCAAGGCCGCCGAATGCAACGCTGAAATCGCCAAGCTGAAAGAAGACATGAAGGCGTTGCAAGAGCAATATCCTGAACTCGCTGAATCCGTCATTCGCATTGGTGCGGCCAAAGCCGAAGCCAAAGCCGAAGCCAAAGCCGCGAAGACCAAACCAGACCCGAAGGTGGTGGCTGCCGCTGCCGCCAAACGCGCCGAAGAGGAAGCCAAAGCGCCGTTCATCAACGCCGTACACGATGCCGCGATGGATTCAGACGGCGCGTATGCCGATTACACGCCGCTGACGATCAAACCCGGCGCAGCGCGCGACCTGCCGGTTTACGGTCGCGGCAATTCGGCTGCGCCCGGTGAAATCGTGCCGCGACGCTTTCTGACAGTGCTGGCAAAAAATCCTGAAGCGATTTTCACCACAGGTTCAGGCCGCTTGGAACTGGCTGAAAACATTTTGAATGATGCGGCTCCGCTGTCGGCACGCGTCATCGTCAATCGCGTATGGGGTTGGCATTTCGGCAAACACCTGATCGGCACGCCTAGCGATTTCGGCGACCGCGGCGATAAGCCCTCGCATCCCGAATTGCTCGACGATCTCGCGGCGCGTTTCGTGGCGAACGGTTGGTCGCTGAAATGGCTACATCGTGAATTGATGCTGTCGGCAACCTATCGCCAATCGAGCCAGCCACGCGATGCTTACGCTGCCATTGACGAAGAGAACAAATGGCTCTGGCGCATGAATCCGCGACGGCTCGATGCCGAAGCCTTGCGCGATTGCCTGTTGCAATCTGCCGGTTCGTTGAAGCTCGAAACGTCTGGCCCTTCGCTTGATCTCGATGCGTTAGATAACACGCGGCGCACCGTCTATGGCCGCGTCAATCGTTCGCGGATGAGCGACTTCCTGCGGCTCTATGATTTTCCGAATCCCTTTCAACACAGCCCGTCGCGCAATCTGACCATTACGCCGTTGCAGGAACTGTTCGTGATGAACAGTCCGTTTATCAAACAACTGAGCGTGGCGCTGACGAAAGCGGTTGAGACGGAAAGCGACCATCAGGCGCGCATCACGCAGCTTTATCGCAAAGTATTGGCGCGCAATCCCAACGCGGAAGAAACGAAAGCGGCGCTGGCGTTTATCAACGCCGCGACGATAGAACAATTCGCGCAAATTCTGCTCGCTACCAACGAAGAAGTGTTTTGGCCTTGAAGCCTATGGAGTGCGGTCGGCTTGCCGCCGCTTTCCGTTCGCAATGCAAGACATTCGCTTTAACTCGAATCGTGGCAACTTGAATTCCCACGCTGAGTCAAAAGGGTTCGATAACGAAAGCAAAAGCGGCGGCAAGCCGACCGCACTCCATAGGTTATGAATCAGAACAATTTTTCCCGACGCAATTTTCTCTCTACGCTGGGCGGCGGACTCGGTTCCATCGCGCTGACTGACTTGATGGCGAACGCCGACACGCCACATCGCACCGGCCCGCATTTCGCACCTAAAGCGAAGCGCGTCATCTTGTTGTTTATGACGGGCGGGCCTTCGCAAATGGATACGTTTGACCCGAAACCCGCGCTCGAAAAATACGCCGGGCAGCGCCCCGCCGCCGTAGACCTGCGCACCGAACGCAAGACCGGCGGCCTGATGGCTTCGCCGTTCAAATTTCAAAAGCACGGCCAGAGCGGCATCGAAGTCAGCGAACTGCTGCCGAACCTCGCCGCGACGATTGACGACTTGTGCGTGATTCGTTCGGTTTACACCTTCATCCCGAATCACGAACCCGGACGCAATTTGTTTTTCAGCGGCGCGATGGCTTCGATGCGGCCTACGATGGGAGCTTGGGTGAGTTACGGACTCGGCACCGAAAATCAAAACCTGCCCGGCTTCGTCACGTTGACTCCGGCGGGCAACAGCATCTTTGGGAGTTCAGGTTTCTTGCCCGCTCAACATCAGGGAACGGTATTCAACAACGCCGAAACCGATCCGCAAAAGATGATCAAATTTTTGCGCAACCAAGACCTCAACACCGGCGCGCAACGCCGACAACTCGACGCGATTCAAGCGATGAATAAAGCGCACGCCGCACAGTTCGGCGCAGACACTTTTCTCGAAGGCCGCATCAAGACGATGGAACAAGCCTTTCGCATGCAATTCACAGCGTCTGACGTATTCGATATTCGCAAAGAACCTGAAGCGATTCGCGCTGAATACGGCACGACGCCTTACGCCAACGGATGCCTGATGGCGCGGCGTCTGGTCGAGAGTGGCGTCAGGTTCGTGCAAGTGATGCACGGCCCCGGCCAACAGTGGGACGATCACGAAAACCTTGAGAAAGGCTTGCGCGAACGCTGCCCCGACATGGATCGCGCTTCGGCGACGCTGATTCGTGATTTGAAACGGCGTGGCTTGTTGGACGAAACGCTTGTCATCTGGGGCGGAGAGTTCGGACGCACGCCCGTGTCTGAAAAAGGCAATGGACGCGACCACAATCCTTACGGCTTCACGATGTGGATGGCAGGCGGCGGCATCAAACCCGGCATCGCTTACGGTGGCACCGACGAATTCGGCTTCAAAGCCGTCGAGAATGCAGTTTCAATTCATGACCTGCACGCGACCGTGTTGCATTTGCTCGGACTCGATCACGAGAAACTGACGTATCGCTATGCCGGGCGCGATTTTCGGTTGACGGATGTGTATGGCAATGTAGTGCGCGACATCATCGCGTAACCGCTAAGAGTAGCAACAGGTTTTGCTTCTCCTTTCAGCAAGTACGGGGTGGTTGTGCGCACAGAAACGCATTCGCCGATTTTGGAGGTCAATTAAATTATGTTACGACGAGTAGTTTTAGAAGGCTTCAGGTCAATTAAAGGTATGGACCTCGAGTTGGAAACATTAAACATACTAATAGGCGCAAATGGTGCAGGTAAAAGCAATCTCGTTTCGTTTTTCAAAATGATCAACGAAATGATGGGTGAGCGATTGCAGGAATACATTAGCGCTGCTGGCCGAGCGCAATCTATCTTGCATTTCGGCCCGAAAGCAACGCCCCAAATGACAGCCCAACTCGAATTCGAGGGCGACAAGGGTAAGAACACGTATTCAATGCGGCTTGTCTATGGGGCAGATGATTCATTGTTTTTTGCCGACGAGTCATTTAGTTACCATCTTAAAAATTATCCTCAACCTAGAAAAATTAGTTTAGGGCGTCCAGGTCACTATGAGACAGAAATTCGGAAGGACGAGGGATCCTACAAAACGATGAGCTTTATGCTAAAAGGTTGCAGGGTGTTTCACTTCCACGACACATCATCCACAGCGAGAGTTCGACAGCATTGTTATGTTGATAATGATCACTGGCTTATGCCGGATGCTGGCAATATAGCGGCAATTCTTCTTCGACTTCAGAACGAAGACGGAGGAAAAGCCTATAAGCGCATAGTCATGACAATTCGCCAAATTGCCCCTTTCTTTGGCGATTTTGTTTTAGAACCTCAGGGGCCTGTCAAAAATCAGGTTAGCTTAAAATGGCGTCATAAAGGGTCGGACGAAGTATTTGGCCCGCATCAGTTTTCAGATGGCACATTACGCGCCATTTGCCTTACAACCTTACTTTTACAGCCGGTGGATGAGCTACCAGCCTTAATTATTGTTGACGAGCCAGAAATCGGTCTTCACCCCTATGCTCTGAACGTTGTGGCTTCTATGTTTAAGACTGCTTCCCATCATGCACAAGTGCTTATTAGCACCCAATCGAGTTCCTTTCTCGATAACTTCGATCCTGAGAACGTCATCGTCGTAAAACAGGAAGGTAAGGAATCTCAATTCAACCGATTAGAAACGCAAGAGTTGAAAGGCTGGCTTGAAGAATACAGCTTGGGCGAGCTTCTTGAGAAAAATGTTTTATCTGGTGGAGGCCCACACTAATGGCCCGTCTTTATCTATTTGCCGAAGGACAAACAGAACAAACATTTGCTCACAGTGTATTGAGTAAGCATTTAGCCTTTCACGGTGTTTTCATGCAGCCTCCCTTACTTATTGCACACGCAAGAAAGCATGGGAAAGTGCATCGTGGTGGCGCGTTGACTTATGCGCCGATGAAAAACGACATCTTAAACCTGCTTGCACAAGAGAAATCGCGTGATGTGTTTTTCACGACGATGATAGACCTATATGCAATCCCAGCTGATTTCCCAGGTTTAGGGGAAGCTGAAAGGCTTCGCCATTTGCCAACCGAAAGGGTTGAATTGTTGGAAAAGTGTTTTGCGGAAGACATTGATGACAAGCGTTTCATCCCTTTTATTCAATTGCACGAATACGAAGCCTACCTTTTTGCCGATCTCTCCTGTTTTGAGATTTTTTTCGACCCCGCTACAAAAGGAATCGCCGAACTCCAGAAAATTGCTGATAGTAAGGCTTCGCCAGAGTTGATCAATGATGGACAGCATACTGCTCCGAGCAAGCGCATCATTGCGCAATTTCCTGGTTATGACGGAGCCAAACCGCGGGTCGGGCCACAGGCCGCCGAACTCATCGGCTTAGACGTCATTCGCAACAAATGCCCTCATTTTTCCGCTTGGCTGACGCGGCTTGAGCAACTCAACGTGATGGAGTCGTGACGGTCAAAAAAAGCAAAGGACGCCCGCACTATGCGAAAAATCTATTTTTGCATCACCGCTCTATTTCTCATTGGTTTTACTTCCATCGCTCAAGCACAGAACCAACGCACCAAAATCGCCATCGTCGGTTTAGTCCCATTCGCATTGTTGGGCTTTGTAACGAAGCTGAATCAGACACCGAGAAGCGTTCATAAGTTGCATAAGTTTTGAAATCAGCCAACAATCTGCCCCGCTAAACGAAGCGGCTGAAAGGCAGCTTCCTTCCAGTTTTTTACGAACGCATTTCCCACAATCAGGAGCAACGCCGATGGAACGAAGAGAGTTTTTACAGGCGAGCGCGAGCTTTGCCGCAGCGCCCGCCGTCTTGCGCAGAAATTACAAATACGCCGAAGAGTTCGCGCAAAAGAAAGCGCGCGTGGGTCTCATCGGAACGGGCTGGTATGGCAAGAGCGATTTGTTTCGCCTGTTGCAAGTCGCGCCCGTCGAAGTCGTTTCGCTGTGCGACGTGGACAAACGATTGCTAGCCGATTGCGCCGCGACGGTGGCTGAACGGCAGGAATCGAAAAAGACGCCGCGCACTTACGCCGACTATCGCGCGATGCTCAAAGAGAAAGATTTAGACATCGTATTGATTGCTACGCCCGATCACTGGCACGCGCTGCCGATGATCGCCGCGTGTGAAGCGGGCGCAGATATTTACGTGCAAAAGCCGATCAGTGTTGACGTGACCGAAGGCCAGGCGATGGTCGCCGCTGCGCGCAAGCACAAGCGCGTGGTGCAAGTCGGTACGCAAAGACGTTCGACGCCGCATTTGATCGAAGCCATCGAACAAATCATCAAGCCCGGCAAGCTGGGCAAGATCGGTTTGGTCGAGATTTATTGCTATTACCACATGCGTGCCAAAGAGAATCCGCCCGACAGCGCGCCGCCCGATTATTTAGATTACGAAATGTGGACTGGCCCCGCGCCGATGCGGCCTTTTAATGCGCTGACGCATCCGCGCCGCTGGCGGGCGTTTATGGAATACGGCAACGGCATCGTCGGCGACATGTGCGTACACATGCTCGACATGGTGCGTTGGATGTTAAACCTGAGTTGGCCGAAAGAGATTTCGTCGAACGGCGGAATTCTCATAGATAAACAGAGCAAGGCGAATATCAGCGATACGCAAACGGCGACGTTTGATTTCCCCGACTATCCCGTGATCTGGACGCATCGCTCTTACGGTCATCCGCCTGATCCGAAATATCCATGGGGCGCGACGATCTATGGTGAGAAGGGCACGTTAAAAGCGAGCGTGAATAGTTTTGATTTCACGCCGATGGATAAGAACGAGCAGCCGATTCACCGCGATGTGAAAATGGAGTTGGAAGAATATCCGATAGATAAAGTCGAAAAGGATTTAGAAAAACATGTCGCGCCAGCGATTCGCGGACACATGAAAGATTTGTTGCGTTGCATCGAAACGCGCAAATATCCGGTGGCTGACATCGAGCAAGGGCACATCTCAACGGCGAGTTGCATCCTCGCCAATCTGTCGCAAAAGCTCGGACGTTCGCTGACGTGGGATGCCGCCAAGCATCAAGTCACAGGCGACGCCGAAGCCAACCAATTGCTCAAACGTGAATACCGCAAGCCGTGGATTCATCCGAAGGTGAGCTAATAAACGTAGTGACGACTTTAGTCGTCTCGATGCTTGCAAGCACGGAACGACTAAAGTCGTCACTACTTTTTGAAAGAAATTATTTCAGCCCCAACCCCAACACTTCGCGGCAATATTTCAGACTGCGTTCGAGTTGTTCGCGTTGATAATTTTGCTGTGCGAGTTTCGGGTCTTGACCGGCAGCAGGCTTGAAGGCTTCGCGCGGTTTGCCTGCTTTGGCCAGCGCCGTGAACCGATTGAATTCATAAGCGCGAATATCTCGATAGGGTTCCCAAAATTCCGGCTTGCGATAAGCGTAAGGTTTATTGATGCCCGAAATGATTTCGAGTAAGACCGGCACTTGCGGGCAGAGCTTGGCGTAGCGATCAAAGTAGGATTGCCATTCGATTTGCCCGTCGCCCATCGCCGTCCACGCGACGACCGCGCCATCGGCGTCTTCCCAAATTGCTGAGTCACGAATGCCCGTCGTCACCGCATAAGGCGCAAGTATTTCTAAATTCGTATGCGGGTCTTCGAGCGTCCACGTGGCGTTGCCTGAGTCGAGCGTCACGCCTACGAAATCTTTGCCGCAATTTTCAACGAGTTCAGCCAACTGCCAGGCTTGCATATCGCCCGCGTGGTTTTCGATGGCGAGCTTGACGCCCGCATCAAGCGCGCGTTGTCGCACGGCCTTGCATACGCGAATCGTATCCTTCCAGCGCGCAGGCAAGCCACCCGGCAGCTTGCGATCATCGAATGTTCCCTGATAACAACGCGCGACCGAAGTGCCCAGCGTTTGGGCTACGCGAATCAGCAGCGCGAGATGTTCTTCCGCCGTGCCGTTTTTCGCATTGAAACTTTTTGCCGAAGGGCAAATGCTGCCCGTGCCCGCTTGCACTTCGATGCCTAAATCAGCGGCGCGCTTGCGGATGTCTTTGAGGTAAGCCTCGCTGTGGTTTTCGTATACGTCGAGATCTGAAAACAACACGACATCCACTTTTTGCTGCGCGGCATAATCGAGCAACTGCGGCGCTTTCCAGCCCATCGCGCGAATCGAAAAATTATCGAAGCCCAGTTTGATGTTGCGCTTTTTTGTCGTCTGCATAAAAGGTTGGTGAAGGTGTTCAATCGGGGCCGCCAAATAAGCAGCAGTGCAGGTTTTTACGAATTGGCGACGCGTGGTTTTAGACATTGGTTTGTTATTTGGAAGTAACTTTGGTTTCTAACATTGCTTGAAAGGATTAAAGGCGGTCTCACTAAGCCAACCAGCAACAAAGTAATGTGAGAGTTTTGGTCTCCATAGTTTTGATGAATGAGGCCTGTCTTGAACTAAAACGTCAGCTTCAACGCGAAATGAATCTGGCGCGGAAAACCGTTCGTCGTCGTTATGCGGCCAAACAACGTATTGTTCGGCACGAGGTTCGGTGCACCTAAACCCGAACGATTAAAGGCATTCAGGAACTCGCTGCGGAATTGCAGGTTGACGCCCTCTTTGATGCGGAACTTTTTCAGCGCCGAAAGATTCCACACACTCAACTCAGCCCCGCGTATGCCGCTGAACCGCAGCGGCAGCGTACGCAAGTTATTCGCCAATTGCCGCGTGGCATCGCGCTCAAAGAGTTCAGTCTTAAACCAACGATCATAAGTGCGCTCGCTGGCGCTGAGAGCTACGTCGCGGATGTCGCCGAGCAGAATCGAATTGCCGAAACCGAGCGGCGCGCCGGTGTTGAATTGCCAAACACCTTGCACTTGCCAACCGCCAATCACGCCGTCAACCAGCGCGTGCGGCTTGCTCAACCATTTGCGTCCGCGTCCGAAAGGCAATTCATAAATGCCCGTCGCGGTGAGACGATGCGTACGGTCAAGGTCAGAGATGACTTCGTGCGGCAACGCATCGGTCGGATTGAGATAGCTCGTCGCTTCCATAAATTTCGACCATGTCCACGTGCCAGTGATGGTGAAGCCTTTGGCGAAGCGCCGTTCGACGCGCGATTGCAGCGCGTGATACCACGAATAGCCGGTCGGTTCGTCAACGTTGATGTCGAGGAATTCGGGATAAGGCCGCAACAGTTGTTGACGCGCGATGGTGCGCGTATTGAGCGTCGTGCCGGGAATCAGGTTGAAGAAAGGATTGTTCACCTGCCCCGTCAACAACGTAATCGTCGTCGCATCGCGCGCGGGCGACTTGCTCAGATATTGTTCGGGTACGGCGTTGATGTTGCGGGTGAGCGCCAGTCCAGTGCCGCGATTGCCGACATACGAGACTGAAAGCAGCGTACCGCGAAACTGTTGTTGCACGCCGAAGCTCCAGCGTTGTTGATAAGCGTTCTGAAAGTTCTGGTTGAAAAACGTGAGCGCGCGTCCGAGGTCGGTGCTAAGACCTGCGCTCGCGCCCGGCGGTGAAAGCACGCCGCTGGGAAAGGGATTTGCCAGCGACGCCGTGAATTGCAGGCCATTGTTGGCGCTCGGCACGATGTCGTTGCGCAACACGAATCCGCTTTGATTCACCGTCAAACGATCAATCGTCGCGGGTACGAAAAACACGCCGTAACCCGCACGGATCACCGTCTTGTTAAATAGCTGATAGGCCAGGCCGACACGCGGCATGACGTTGTTGCGGTCGGGATTCCACAGGCCTCGCGCTGCGCCGCCCACGCCCGCAAAAGTTAATCCGCCGCGCACGCGAAATTGATCGAGCGACACTTGCGGAATCACACTCGTCGCATAAGCCGCGCGCGCCGCCGTTTCGAGGGGATTATTCGCCGTCGCATTGAAGCCGCGCACCGTGCGATTGAAACGCTCAGTCGGCGGCACGTCGTATTCATACCGGAAACCCAGCGTCAGCGTCAGCTTTGGTTTGACGCGCCAGTTGTCGTTCACATAACCCGCCATCGTCAGCGATTGGCTGGCGAATGAATCGGTGCGATCCAACCGCCCGCCGGTGGGAATGCCCAACAGATAAGAAGCCAAGCCTTGCCCAATCGGCGCGGCGGCTGAAGTGTCAAGCGGGCCGCGCGTCCATGTCGTGCCGAATTCGATGCGCGGCGTACCGAAATTGAAGCCGTAACTCGAATCACGATAGACGCGAAAATCGCCGCCGAATTTGACGCTGTGGCTGCCCGCCGTCCACGTCACGTCATCGGCAAAGCTGTGATAGTTGTAAAAGCGCGCCGTCGGAAAACTCGTACCCGCTTCGACAAATTGATCTATGCCGATTTGCGGAAAGGTTTGCGCCAACGGATCAATCAGCTTCGTCAACTGCGACGAGAAACCCAGCTTGCCCAAATCGAAGCCAAATCCAATCGGTACGAATTCGCGCGTGAAGCGCGTCATCCCATAACGAAAGTTATTCATCACGCGCGGGCTGAAAACATAAATGTGATCGAAAGCAAAGCCGCGCGCATACGTCAGACGGTCGTTGCCCGTCGCCTCGTTTTGAAAAATCTGCCCCGACGCGAACAAGTTCGAGGTTTGATAGAAATGCCCGAACACGCGCTGTTTGTCGTTGAAGTTGTGGTCAATGCGCAGCGTTTCAGAATGGAATTCGTTGAGTGACCGCGTAGGGCTGAAAAAGTTATTGCGTCCATCCGCCGTGCCGGGTGTATTGGCTTGCGGGAAAAAATTCAGCAGGTTTTTGGCTACGGCATCAATGCGACCCGCCGGAATGATGTTGCCCGCAAAGGCCTGACGGCTGAATCGTCCACCCGTTTCAGCCTTGATCGTCGCCGGATCGAAAATCATTCCGACGCGCGCCTGCAAAGTGGCTCCAGCATTGTTCGTCACCATCAACGGCGTCGTGAATGCGCCGCCGCACACGCCCACGGTAGCCGTTGCGTTCGTACATTGATTCGCGCCGAGCAATGACGAGAAATCACCGTTGCGCTGCGCCGCCGTCGGCACGGTGTAAAAATAGTTGCCGCGTTCGATGCCCGGACGATTGAAACCCTCGAAGCCGAAAATCCAGAACGTGCGATTCTTGCCGTTATAAACTTTCGGAACCCACACCGGCCCACTGAACGTGAAGCCATACCGATTCAAAACCGTTTGCGGCGAAGCCGTCTTGAACTTCTCTGGCGTCGGCGCTCCTGAAGCCGGGTCGTAATAAAACTGCCGCTGAAAAATATCAGTCGCCTGCAACGAGTTGTTCGTGTGAAATTCATAAAGCGCGCCGTGAAATTTGTTCTGCCCTGACTTCAACACGAGGTTCACGTTGCCACCGCCGACGTGGCCCACGCTGGCGTCATACGTCGAAGTCTGCACCTTGAATTCCTGCACCATATCCGCAGGCGGCGAATAGGCCGCAAACGTACTCGCCATATTCGGCACACCGTTGACCGAAAACTCTACGTTGCCACCGCGCGTGCCGTTGACGCCGACGTTTGAGATGGCATCAACCCCGGCAGCCAGGCTCGGATGATTCGGCGCGGAATAATCATTCAGCCCCGTCGTGAAGCGCATCAACGTGATCGCGCTGCCACCCGACAACGGCAATTCAGTGATGCGCTTTTCGTCTACGACATCGCCCAAGTTGGCGTTGGTGGATTCAAGCAACGGCGTCGTAGCGGTCACGTTCACCGTTTCAGTCACCGCGCCGAGTTCGAGCGTGATGTCTACGTTAAGGCGGTCGCTGACGCGCACTTCGAGATTTTCGCGCACGTAACTCTTAAAGCCCGTCGCCATCGCGCGCACGCTATACAGGCCCGGCTGCAAATAAAGCGCCTCGTAATTCCCTTGCTCATTTGCCGTATTGGTCAACGTGAGGTTCGTCGCCACGTTGGTGACTTTGACTTCAGCGCCGGGAATCGAGGCACCATTGGCATCGGCAACGCGCCCGATGATTTGTCCGCGAGAGTCTTGCGCTTTGACTGCCAGCGCGCTGGCGCAAAGCAGAATAAATATGGTGGTAAGGCGTTTCATTCGGGTCTCCCATTAGTCTATTTCGTTGAAGCCGCTATAAGAGCAGCAGAGCTTGGCAGTATCTGTAGGAAGAATTTCAGTTCAGTCAACACATTAACCACTTTGCCGCAAAATTGCAGCTTGAGTTGGACGTTGAAAGCAAATTTTTTAATCTATTTGACGCAGACAAACCGGCTTGGGAGCGTGGCGGCTGAACAATCTGTTCGCGCTTTGAAGCGAAGTTCGGAAACGTCGGACGCAAAATAAGCTGCGCAAGATAAAGCCTTGCGGGAGATTCGTCACCACAGTGTCACCATCAAAAAAGCACTTACCGGTTGAAGCCGATAAGTGCTTTTTTTGTAGTACGACCCGTACGGGATTTGAACCCGTGTTATCGCCGTGAAAGGGCGGTGTCCTAGACCGGGCTAGACGAACGGGTCAATGAATTCGCTTTGGCATTAAGTGCCTGCCGAAACGAAGCGCGGATATTACGGATGCAGGTGAGGGGCGTCAAGGGGGCAAATCATTTTTATGATCGGCCCCCGCAAGTCGCTTCTATCCGGCGCATCAAGTGAACTCACCGCTCTGACGAAGATGACGACACCGAAGCAGTCGCAGGTTTCGCTGTGTCGGCTTTCATAAACGTATACCAGCCGATCATCATTTCTTCCCACGTTTGATCGCCCCAGCGGACGGTCTTCGACGGGTCGGGATTGAATTTGTTTTTGGTCGAGTTGTCGAAATAAGCCACGCAATCGAGGCGTGTGCCTTTGGGCAGCAGGACGGGTTTCGCCGGATAGTAATTGTGCTGCCAGTTGAAATCGTATTTCGGCACATTCAACAACACTTCCGAACGTCCGTCGGGATAAACCGCCGTATAAGTGAACGCTTTGCCGCGCACGTGCATATGCGGCATGAACGAAGTAATCAAGGTGTCGCTTTCCATCACCTTCGACGCTTTGATTTCGTAGTTGCCGTCGCCTGCCGGAATAGCAAAACGTGTATTCATCGCGTTGCCGGTGATGATTTCGTGTTTGGCAGGTGTTTTGGCGAAGATGAAACCTATGCGCGTGCGATCTTTGGCCGGTGTGCCATTCGTCGTGTAATGCATCTGAAAAACGATGTTGCTGCCCTTCTTGATGAGCTTGGCTGTGCCGGGTTTATAAACAAAACCCGGCGTATTTGGGGTGATGCCGCCAATGTGTACGCGGCCTCCATTACGCAAGTCGCCTTCGCCACCCGCCGAAGTGTTTTTAACGTTCGGGTCTTGCGAATAAGCAATCACGTGATGGACGACAGTGCGGTCACTGGGACGAATTTCAAAAGCCTGAATCCATTTGTCTTCGGTGAAATTGGTCGGCATAGAGAAATAGAGATAAGGCACTGTGCCTTCGGCGGGCACGCTGTATTCTTCCTGCATTTCTAACACGACATCCGGCTCGCCAATCGTCCAGCCGCTGACATATTTCGGCGTAGCGGGCATGTCTTTGTCTTCGCCTTTCGGTGCCCCGGCGGCGACCCAGGTGGTGATGGTGTCTTTTTCTTTGGACGAGAGGCTGGGGTCATTCGACCAGTGGCCGACTTTGGGATCGGCGCTCCACGGCGGCATGGTTTGATCCATCACGCGCTCACGAATTGATTTAGCCCACGGGCGCACTTCGTTGTAACTCATCAACGACATCGGCCCCATTTCTCCGGAGCGGTGGCACTCGGTGCAGCTTTTATAAAGGATCGGCGCGATGTCTTTGGTGTAAGTGATTTCGGCGGCGGTGGAAGGGTTCGCGCGAAACGTGAGTGCAAACGCAAAAGCGATTGCGACACATGCTCCCGCCAGTAAGTAGGTGCGACTTTTCATGGTGTTTCTCCTCGGCAATTACAGATTCAGGCAGGATGGAATTCTGCCCTACCAAACAAAAGGTTCAGCGTTTCCCCAAGCGAGCTTGAGGGCGCAATAAACTTCCTAAAATCAGTTTTGAAATTTCTTCGTTGATCTGGGTTGAAGACAAGCGGCCTTTCGGGTCGTACCAACGCGCGACCCATAAAATCGTACCCAGCATGCTGAACGCGGCGACGGTTTCGTCTACGGCGCGTAATTTATTTTCAGCGTTCAACTGAATCAGCGTGTCGCGTACCAAATCAACATAAGCGCGTTTGCGTTGATCAATTTCGCGCCGATGTTCTTTGCTCAAGCCGCCGACTTCTTCGTTGACGATGGTGACGGGGTTGTGTCCGCTGGGCGAAGCGCCTTGGAGAATCAGGCCAACGTGGTTGCTGATGATATTGCGCAAGCGCGTTTCAGCGTCCGTCACCGCACGCGCTGGCGTGATGACATAGGTTTCGAGCCGATCCATCCCGAAACTCATCACCGCGTAAAGCAATTCCTGCTTGCCGCCGGGAATGAAGTGATAGATCGCCGCTTTAGTCACGCCGACTGCTTCGGCGACCGCGCTCATCGAAGTGCCTTCAAAACCCTTCTCACAAAAAAGCTCGGCGGCGGCGCGATAAATTTGCGCCAGCCGTTCACTTTCTACTGACTCGAATGTTTCTCTTAGTGTTTGCATTTCATCTATGGCCGCGAGCAAAAAACTTATTGCTCGTTCAATCCGCCGTCACAATAACTAACCGGTCGGTAAGCTGACAAGGAAAAACAGCCCATACTCGGAACAATTTCACGATTCGGCGACAGTTTATTTTTGAGTGGATGGAGGACGTTCGTTACTTGGCCTGCTGAAAGAAGTTAAGTATCCATTCCGCGACGACCTCTTCATCGGTGTTGAGCGACAAACTGGCGAGACCCGCTTGAACGCCTTCGGCTCCGATGCGCTCAACCCGATCACGCAAGAGCGCCGCACTATAATCGCTCACGAATTCAGGATGCGCCTGAATGCCGAGCGCCGTTGCGCCGACGCGATACATCGCTACGGGGCAATGTGAACTGCGGCCCAGCACTATGCTGGCTGGGGGCAATTGAACGACTTGATCTTGATGCATGTATTGCAACCGGAAAACCGAATGAACCGGTTGCATCCAATTTTCGGATTGGCTTTCCGTCTGAAGAATTTCAATCTCACGAACGCCTACGCCCCAGCCCGTCGCGGCTTTAGCGACTTTCCCGCCCAGCGCTTCGGCTAAAATCTGATGCCCAAAACAGATGCCGACGAATGGCTTGCCCGCAGCAACAAGCTTTTGAATGAATCCTTTCAGGTCGTGAATCCACGGTTCGTCGTCATACGCTGAAAAACGCGAGCCTGTCGCCAGATAACCATCGCACTCATCCAATGCGGCAGGCAGTTCACCATTGATAGCGTCGTAAGTTCGCAACGTGAAATGCTCTGCGAAAAGCGCGCCGAACATTTGCGCGTAATCGCCCGCGATTGATTGAAAGCGCTCGGCGACGTGATCGCACAGCAGCAAGCCGATTTTCATAGTGTTAAGCGCAAGTGATAAGACTTCGGTCGCGTGAAGGCCGCGAAGCCGAGTTGTGACAGCGTGCAACCGCGCCCTGAATCTTTGACGCCGGTCCACGCCAGCGCCGGATCAAGATAGTCGCAGCGGTTCATATACACCGTACCGGTTTCGAGATGATCGCCAATCGCCAACGCAGCCGCTGCGTCAGTCGTCCACACCGAAGCCGTCAATCCGTAGCGACTGTCGTTCATTAAGCGAATCGCTTCGGCATCGTCACGCACAGGCATGATGCCTACGACGGGGCCGAAGGTTTCTTCGGTCATCACGAGCATCGAATGATTGACGTTCACCAACACTTGCGGCGCGAGATAAGGCGTACCGATTTTGCTCATCGGAAATAACGCTTCATCAATCAACGTCCGTGCGCCTTTGGCTACAGCCTCGGCAATGTGCGCTCGTACCTTGTCGGCGGCGTCAGTGCGTACCAACGGCCCCAGCGTCGTGTCAGCCGCAAGCGGATTGCCCAGCTTGTATTGCTTCGTCAGCACGACGAAGTCTTCGACAAATTTTTCGTAAACATCTTGATGCACATAGATGCGTTCAATCGCGCAACACGATTGGCCGGAGTTGAACATCGCGCCGTCAATGAGGTTTTCAATCGCTGCGTTTAAGTCGGCATCGGCACGAACATACGCCGGGTCTTTGCCGCCGAGTTCCAACCCAGTAGCAATGAATCGTTCACTTGCGGCGCGTTGCACGGCGCGGCCTCCGGCGACTGAACCGGTGAACGCAACAAAACCGATGCATTCGTCTTTGATGACTTCAGCGACTTGATCGTGATTGATATGCAGGTACTGAAACACGCCGTCAGGCAAGCCTGCGGCAGCGAAGGCTTCGGCATAACGTTCGGCGACGAGCGGCGTTTGCGGCGCGATTTTCAAGATGACCGAATTCCCCGCCAGCAAGGCAGGCACAATCGCGTTGACCGAAGCCAGCCACGGATAATTCCACGGCGCGAGTACGAGTACGACGCCCAGCGGCTCACGTCGGATAAAGCGTTGAAAGTTTTCTTTGGGTTCGAGGGCGAGGTCGGCGAGTTCGCGTTCGGCGATGTCGCACAAATAGTTCACGCGTTCGGCGAAGCCGCGTTTGATTTCAAACGGACTGTAAGTAATGGGGCGTCCAATTTGTCGCGTAAGCTCTTCGCCAAATTGGTCGGCGCGTTCGATGAGATAAGCGAGCATCTTGCGGCAAATGGCGGCGCGTTCAGTGACGGAGGTTTGTTTCCAGCTTCGCTGTGCAGTGACGGCGTTGGATAAAGCCGTTTCGATGACTTGACTGGTGGCGAGTTCACGTTCAGCGAAAATCGCCCCGTCAATCGGGCTAATGGTTTGTTGCATGTTATTTCAGCGGAATCGCGGGCAAGCGTTTTAAGACACGATTGGCAGGGTCAACCGTCATGCCAACTGATTCGAGCGCCGTCACGCCCAACAGCGGCGCGGTTTTTTCCGGGCCGAAGATCACGCGCCCGGCGGTTACTTCGCCCTGGAAAGTGATTTCAGCCAAACCGAACTCATACTCGTGTAACGTTCCGTCAGCCAATTCATAAATCATTTTCCCCACCGGCTTGATACCGGCTTTCTGCAACTCATCAGCAGGCGCAAATGAATCAGTCGCGCCAGTGTCTACCAGAAAAGTCGCTTCGTATTTTTTAGCTTCCGCGCTGAAACCTTTCAGCCCGACCATTACGTAAGTGAGTCCCATGTTTTTTCCTCCTCTGTTTATTCGGGCGTCACATAAGCCGCCGTGATGCCGCCATCCACCAAAAATTCCGTACCCGTCACATACGACGATTCATCCGAAGCGAGATAAAGCGCGGCGAAAGCGATCTCTTTCGCTTCACCGAAACGCCCCATCGGAATGTGTACGAGGCGGCGCTGTTTCTTTTCATCGGTGTTGAGGTAACTCATCAGCAACTCAGTGCGCAACGGCCCCGGACACAGCGCATTAACGCGGATGTTTTCGCGCGCGTGAATCACGGCGAGTTCGCGCGTCATCGAAAGCACTGCGCCTTTGCTGGCGGTATAAGCCACTTGCGGAGTCGCCGCGCCTAGCAATGCCACGAACGAAGCAGTGTTGATGATCGAACCGCCGCCCGCGCGCCGCAACGCGGGGATGCCAAACTTACAACCCAAAAAGACACCTTTGGCGTTGACGTTCATCGTCAAATCCCAAATCGCTTCTTCGGTCGTCACCGCGTTGTCGTCGCTGTGATGCATGATGCCGGCGTTGTTGAACAGGATGTTGAGCTTGCCGAATTTGCGTTCGGCAAACATAACCATCTTCGCGTTGTCTTCCGCTTGGGCTACGTCGGCGTGCGTATAAGCCGCTTGTCCGCCCTCAGCTTGAATGAGCTTGACGGTTTGTTTGCCTGCTTTGTCGTTCACGTCTACGCAAACGACGGCTGCGCCTTCGTGCGCAAAGAGCAGCGCCGTCTCGCGGCCAATGCCACTGGACGCTCCCGTAATCAGCGCGACTTTATCTTTGAGTCTCATTCTTAAAAATCCTTTGTCATTTATTTTCTGCTTCTTTTTTGGCTTCGGGTTTGACGAAGCGCACGATGCCCCACATTTCGGGGCGATGCATGTCTACGACGCCTTGTGACGACCAGACCCAGTTGTCTTCTTTGGTGTTGGCG
>JAYSVR010000124.1:0-2554 GCA_043718445.1 Acidobacteriota bacterium
CGCACCCGGATTCGGCAGATAAGCCGTCTCGCCCGACTTGCCGATGAACTCGCCCGCCGCCATCAACGACGCCAGCGTACCGCCGCTGCGCATATCCAACTCCGACAGCCAGCCTTCGTTGTAAGACTCGCCTTCATAAATGACGACGGCCAGTGCGTCGCACTCTACGTCAAAGTATTTCTGTAAACTCGCTTTGATTTGCATTCATGCTCCTAGAGCCTGGGAGCGCCTGCATCCTTGCGGGCTGTAAGAAAAGCCGCGAAGCGTTCCTTCTTCTAGCCCCTCGCTTTGCGAAGACTAAGGTAAAGGAAGGCTGCGCCGCTTCTTTTACAGCAGGCAAGGATGCCTGCGCTCCCAGGGTTATTGATTCCGAAACTTCAACGCAGCTCTTGCCTCGCGTTCCTGCGTTTTCTTTGCGTCGTCCTCACGTTTGTCGTGCAGCTTTTTGCCGCGCGCGACGCCGAGTTCGCATTTGATGAGATTGCCTTTGAAATAAAGCTTGGTCGGCACAATCGTCAAGCCCTTCTCTTTGATTTTGGATTGCAGCCGGATGATTTCGCGTTTGTGCAAGAGCAAGCGGCGCGGGCGTACCGGGTCATGATTCTGGCGCGTGCCGCCTTGCGAATAATGGCTGATGTGCGCGTTGAGCAGCACGGCTTCGCCGTCTTTGACCAGCGCGTAAGCCTCTTTCAAGTTGACCATTCCGTTACGAATAGATTTCACCTCAGTGCCTACCAGTTGAATGCCCGCTTCATAAGTGTCGAGGATGTGATAGTTGTGATAAGCCTCTTTGTTCGTAGAGATGATTTTGAATTCGTTAGTTTTGTCAGCCATTCAACTGCGTTTCCTTATTCAGCTTTGAGCGGGCGTTCCATCAGTTCCGTAACTAACTCGCGCGGCGTTTTGCCTTCATACAACATTTGATAAACGCCTGCGGCGATAGGCATCTCGACGTTCAAGCGTTGCGCCAATGCGTAAGCCGCTTGCGCGGTTTTGACGCCTTCGGCGACTTCGTGCATCTCGCTCAAAATATCATGCAGCGTGCGTCCGCGTCCGAGTTCGAGACCGACGCGACGGTTGCGCGAGAGTTCGCCGAAACAGGTCAATACGAGATCGCCCAAGCCTGCCAGCCCCGCGAGCGTTTCAGGCTTGCCACCCATCGTAACCGCCAGCCGCGTCATCTCCGCCAAGCCGCGCGTAACCAGCGCCGCCGCGCTATTGTAGCCCAGCCCCAGCCCGTTCACTGCGCCGACGGCAATTGCCATCACGTTTTTGAGCGCGCCGCCGATTTCGACACCCGTAACGTCGTCGTTCGTATAGACGCGCAAGCGCCGCGAAGACAGCGCCGCCTGCACCGCCGTCGCAGCCTCAGCGTCTTGCGAAGCCGCGACCAGCGCGCACGGCTGATCTTGCGCGACTTCCTGCGCGAAGCTCGGCCCTGACAACATCACATAACGCACCGCGCCCAACACTTCGCGTGCGATTTCACTGACGCGCTTTTGCGAATTTGTTTCAATGCCCTTGCTCGCATTGACGATGATTGCATCAGCCTTCAAGTGCGGTTGCATTTGCTCAAACACTGCGCGGCAAGCATGCGAAGGCACGACGGTCAAAACGATTTCGGCTTCGTGCAAAGCTTCGGTCATTTCATTCGTGACCGTCAGGTTTTCGGGCAAAGCAAATCCGGCGAGGTATTTTTTATTCTCGCGTTCGCGCTGCAACTCGGCGGCGAACTCCGCGCGATGCGCCCACAGCGTGACGCGATGGTTTGCGCGCGCGGCGACGAGCGCGAGCGTGGTTCCCCAACTGCCTGCGCCAACTACCGAAATGCAGATTTTAGATTTCAGATTGCAGATTGGTTGATCTTCAGAACTCATTTTGCGCCGAACTTGTTTTCTTTGCCTGCCATCAGCCGCTGAATGTTTTCGTGATGCTTGCCGATGATGATTGCTGCCGCTACGACGAGTGCCGTCAATGTCGCCGCAAAGCCCGCCATCGGGGCTACGCCAAAATGTTGTATCGCCGCCCAAATCGGAATCGAAGCCGCCGCCGCCACCGAACCCAACGACACATAGCGCGTCAGCCAAAAGAGCAGTGCGAATACGACAAACGCACCCAACGTAGCCCACGGCACGATGACGGCGAATACGCCCAAGCCCGTCGCTACGCCTTTGCCCGCTTTGAATTTCAACCAGACGGGGAAGCAATGCCCTACGACGGCTAAGACGGCTGCGCCTGCGACGATCCATTCGTTGCCGCTGAAACGTTGCGCCATCCACACCGCCGCCGCGCCTTTCAAAGCATCCAGCACGAGCGTCACGATGCCTACGGTTTTGCCCGCTTTGCGCGAAACGTTCGTTGCGCCCGTGCCGCCGCTGCCGACGGCGCGAATGTCGTCGCCGCTTTTGAGTTTAACGAGCAGATAGCCAAAGGGGGTTGAGCCGAGCAGGTAAGCAATAACCAGAGTGACGATGTTCATAGTTCAGTTCCAGTGAGCCATTGCAATTGGCGACCAATCAATAACTCCGTCATTTCGGCGTGGTGATTGTTTTTC
>JAYSVR010000125.1:0-7459 GCA_043718445.1 Acidobacteriota bacterium
CTCGTCACAAGCCTTTTCATTTTAGGCCGAGCCGAGCCACCTCTGGCGTGTTGACGGGGAGCAACGCGGTTTGCTGTGCTTTACCCCGTCACTTTTAAGAATTTACTTAATTGTTACCTTCGTCGCCGGTCACTTCCCGGCCTGACAGGTGAACTCAAAAACCGCATCATACCTGAAACAAAAAAAGGCGAGCCGCTTACACGATTCGCCTTTCGATTTTACGTCCAGTACCTTTATCTTCGAGCTTAACTCAGTTGCGATAACCTCTTCTAATTTACGATATTTTCTTTCTTGAGAATAGCGCCAGTTCGCATGTCCACCAAGATCACGCCTTCCAAAACACCGACTAACGCCCGATCTTCGCTAGAAGAAGAAGTCGGGCTATCCCACGTCGCTGTCTGACCGCCAATTAACTGCAACACATAAGGCAGCGACAATCGCGTCACGAGAAAGGAGCGAATAAAAGGCTTGCTGGCTTGCGCCTCAATGGGCGACATAGGCAATTCGACGCGCGCAATATCGAATAAGGAGCTATCAGATATAATGTGCCGATTCAACAACGCCAATGAATAACGATGCTCGCTGTACTCTTTAACGGAGACTCGCGCGCCAAAGGCATTCGCCATCATCCGTTTAGACTCTTCCGTGCGCACAAACCCGCTCAACGGCAAACTCGCCCATCTCGAAAATTCCCGCATTCCGGTATTTTCCAATAATGCCGGTTCATCGAAATCTGGAGCAAACAGCCGCATCATAGGTGTGACCACCGGAAAATATAAGAGCCGCCGCTCCGTATCGTATCGGCTAGCATTCTTTTCGAGAGTAAAATCGGTTATTTCATGCAGCGGCAACACAAACGTGGAATCCGCGACGCTCAGGCCATTCACTTTCAACTTCGCCATGTCACGTTGCACGCGCACACAGAAATCCCCATTGTTCTCGAACTCACCCTTTTTCATCGGTACACCGGTCGCCGCTTGATACAACGCCGCATAATCATGCGCAATACAATCCGGCTGAAATGATTCGCGCTCCCACAAAAAAGAATTGACGTTAAAGCACTTCGCTGCTTTTTGCTGAACGGATTTCGACGCGCGATTCTTCCGTGCTTGTCCATTTATCGGCAGTGCGTAACCAAATGCGATTGCAAACAACAAAATGTAAATAATCTTTTTCATTTCAAACCTTTCTCAAAAAGAAAATACGCCGTCATTCTTTCTCACGCCTTGTTACTTCAAAACGCTCTCGCCGTCCCGGTTCTCGAACTTGCGGTCAATGATTTGCAGGATGAAAACCTTGCCCGGACGCACGCTGTCGGTGCCTGCGCCGAAATCTCTTTTCAAGGATTCACTCACCGGCACTTCAATGTCTGCCACGATAAACGACTTCTCGGCGCGCGCGGCAACGTGATAGCTACTTCCGTACCTATTAGAGAACGTCTCGCCCCGATCACGTTGATAGGCCGGATCATTCGCGCCTGACAACGAGTTCTCCAATTCCCTTTTCGCGTTTGAGATTTGATGTGAAAAGCGCACGCCATAGATTGCATCTAACGCCTGCGCCCGTATCTCGACCTGCGGCCCAAGTTGAATGACCGCCAACTTATTTTCGACGTAACACAATGCGATGGCGAGCATGCCTTCGGTCTTTTCCCACATCTGACAATGCAGCTTGTTTTTCGTGATTGCACTACCGACCCAATCGCCGATCTTCAAGATGCGCACCGAGACGGCAGGCATATCTTTCTTGGGAGCGCCCAACTTCTCAATGGCTTGTGCCGGTGTCGCTTCGCCCAACACCAGACCATGCCAGCGATCCGCCTGCACCTTGTCTTGTGTTTGCCCTGTTTTTTGCTCTTGAGTCTTGTCTTGAGCCTGTCCCGTCGTCGCGCTCACACAGACCACGATGGCGATTAAAGATGCGAAAAGAAATTTTTGCATACTCATCCGTCCTTATGAGAGATTTGGTAATTTGGTAGATAGATTGGGGTGTTTGGTTATGTCCGCGTTACATTACGGCATTCACGCGGCACATGGGGACATGAGAGATACAGTCACAATCAGCTTTTATTTCCAGTGACGATGTGAAAAAAAGGCGAACCTGTGACAGTCCGCCTTTGCTTTTACAAGTCCCCTTTCTCTTTTTCTCGTTCTGAAATCCACTGCGCCAACGCAGCCGCTAGGCCGTCAGGCTTACGATGTTTCTGGCGTAACTTGCCGAAGGCTTCGCGGCTCAAATGCGCGACGTAGGTTTGATGACGTTTACCATTGTCATCCGTCCACAAACGGCGGGCTTGCCAGCCTGAGCCGTCAGCGCGCCAGGTATAACCTTTCAACGTTGGCGGCGGCGTACCTTTCGCTTTGGGTAGCCCCTTTTGTTTACCGGTTACAGTTCGTTTGGAATGTCGCTTTTGCTTACCGGTAAGCAACGCGCTCGCTGACGTGTCTTTATCGTCAACCGAAACGCTCACGACTTCTGCGCTGCGGTCTGTGTCGTGTGCGAATTTGTTGACGGCTTGATGCGCCGATGATTCGCCAGCCAACGGCGCGTGGTTGGCTGGCAACGCATTGGAAATCATCGGCGCTATGCTTTTGGGAGTTGTTCATCTTGCCAATCGGTCAGGCCGTTACCTTTGATTCCGACCAGTTGCCCGCCACGCCATACTGTCACGGTTTTTGATTGGCCTTTGGGCTGTGCTTCTACAGTTTGGGCAGAGGGAGTTTCTTTGATGAAGCCCGCGATAGATTGCGCATGCTCGATACTGGCTTGTTCAAACAACGTGCGGCGTGCTTCTGTCACTTTCGGCGTATCCATCGCATCGCGGATGCTGGCGACGATCAAGGCGTTTTGTTCGCGCTGAATTTGCACAAGCTCTGACCGTAACGACGCCTCAGCATCGAGGACGGCGGCACGCATCGCGGAGTCCGGCGCAAGGTCATACAACTTCTTCCAAAGCATCGGCACGGCAACGATAGCGAGCGGCAACACATAAGCCGCGTATACGCTCATCAGCGTTTTGACAGTCGGATGCGCCGAACGTCCAAAGGCGAAATGCACGACGGATGTGATGGCGAGCAATGCCCATATAACCCAATTCGCAATGTCAGCGATGCGCCGTTGATCGTGCGAGCGAAACCAGTAATGCCGACCGTAAGCCAGTGCGAGCGCGCTGCCTTCAAGCAAGACGACGGGCAGCAAGGCCGCGACGTTCACCCATTCACGCCACAGGGCGTTGCTGGTCATGCCTTCGCGGGTAAGGGCGTATGTCATTGTGCCGGTGACGATGACGCCGATGAGCATCATTGCCCACGCGACGAAACCGCCGCCGATGATGCCGTTGTTGTTTTCAGATTGCCGCGCGATTTCTTTGAATTCGCGCTGGTAATGGTCAAGATTCTGCATGGTGTTTGCCTTTCAAATCGAAAGGCCGAAGCGATAGGATGAACGCGCAGAGCATCATTCGTAGGCTTCGGCCTGCGGTTGTTGTTCAGGGCTTGGCGAGTGTTTCAGCACTTTCCAAGCCCGCTGCATTTGCGATTTATTTTTCGTAAAGATAAAGGCCAAGCCCGAACTTGGCGGCGGCGCGGCGCAAGGCCATTGACTCCGTGTTGCTCGCACAATCTCCATAACCTTTCACAACCAACGGCTCTATGCCGGTGGCTTCGCGGCTCACGACGCCTTCAACACAAGGGATGGAAAGCCGAACCGTCAACACGCAATTTTCGCCGATGACTTGCACGCTCACGACGGCGTAAGACCAGCCCGCCGCGAAGTGGTCAAGGTATTTCACCGCGTTATACCAAGCGATGTAAGACAAGTTCTGACCGCCTTGCTTGCGTTGGCTCAAGTGCTTCGCCGCCACAGGCTTTTTCAAATCGGCAATGATTTCTTGGATGGAACGAAGCGGCTTGATTTCAAAGACCGGCGCGGGTTGGATTTGTTCTGACGTGTTGTTGCTCATTGTGCTTTCCCTTTCGTGTGAGTGTTGGGAGCGAACGGCAAGCCCGCTCCCCGTTTGATCTAGGCCAACTCTGCGCCGCAATCGCGGCAATAAACGAATTCTTCAATGTCATCGTCTACGTCAAAACCATTGAAGCTGTAACCGCCGCGCGCCGATGTGCCTTTGTGCGCGTGCGCGCATTGGACGGGTTGCGCGACTTACTTTGCGACCGCAGCGCGCATCGCTTGTATGCCGATGTTGACCGCAGCGGCGGCGGCAACGTGATAGCAAAGGCTGCCACGTTCGCCCGCCTTGCAATCGCAGCTTGCCAGCTTGCGACTGTTAATCACTTCAAAGCGCACAACGTAGGTATCGCCCTTGCTGCCCTTGACCGTGTAAACGCGCTGCGATGCGCTGATGATCGAAACTTTAGGATGATGCGCTTTCGCGCGTTCGCTTGCCTTGCTCATTGCTTCGTTGCGGGTGATTTGAATCATTGCCTTGCCTTTCGTTCGTTGTCAGCGTCATTGCTGACTGACAAGGGCAATATAGTCGTGACGACCATATTAGTCAAGAAGTATTTTGTCTTGACGACTATATTTTTTAAGGATAGTCTTTTTGTATGGAAGAAAAACTTTACGACACAGTTGAGGCGGCGGAGTTTCTCGGTTTAGGCCGGACAACCGTTAGCCATTTCGTCTTAAAAGGGGAATTGCCGTCCCAGAAGTTCGGCAGAGCGCGGCTGATTCGTGAGGCGGACTTGATAGCGTTCAAGGCGATTGAACGAAAGCCCGGCAGACCGCCGAAGCCGAAGGATGAAGGCGAGAACGAAACCGCCGCGCCTGAACCAAAGGCAGCGGCTACGGACACACCCAATGGGCAGCCTGTCACGCCCGCGACCGCGCCGAAGGCCAAGCGCAAACCGAAGGCGAAGGCTACCCAGAAGGCTGCGAAGTCGAAACAGAAGGCGAAGAAAGCGAAGGCGAGCTAACCGCTATGACATGGGAGATTGAATTCACAGATGAGTTTGGCGCTTGGTGGGATGAACTCAATGAGGGCGAGCAAATTGACGTGCGCGCCGTCGTGAACCTGTTACGCGAGCGCGGCGTGAGTCTGAGCTTTCCGCATTCATCTGATGTGAAAGGTTCACGACATGGGCAAATGCGCGAGTTGCGCATACAGCATCAAGGCCAGCCCTATCGTATCCTGTACGCCTTTGACCCGCGCCGCTCCGCGATTTTGCTGCTGGGCGGAAACAAGACCGGCGATGATCGTTGGTATGAAGTCAACGTACCGCTGGCTGATAAACTCTACGATCAATTCTTGATCGAACTCAGAAAGGAAGGGCTGTTGTAATGGCAAGAAACTTTGCGGAACTCGAAGCGAAGATGACACCGGCGGCACTGGCCGAATCTGACCGGCGCACTCAGCAAATGCTTGCTGAACTGCTCGAAAACGATTTGAAGGAATCGGCGGAGTACGCAGCGACCTATTTACGCGATGCGCTGGCCGACAATGAACCGCGCACCGTGATTGTCGCGCTCCAACACGTTGCACGCGCGCGCGGCGGCATTGACGATCTGGAATTGAGCATCGTAGAGAAAGCGTCACTGGCGAGCGCCGTGACTCGCGGGTTCGCGGCCATTCCTTTTGGGCAAGGTGTGCCATCCTTACAGACAGCGTAAGCAGATTTTTTTGGTAATGAGGGCGGAGTGAGGTTGCGACTGCCCGATTCTTTGAAAACGCGGAGTCAGAAAAAGCGAAAGGCCGTCAACTCACTGTGTTGGTCAATGTGTTGGTCAATGTGTTGTTGACGACCTTTCGGTTTTTGAAAGCGTTAGCAAACGCTTGATTTTATTGATGCGCCCGGCACGACTCGAACGTGCGACCTTTTGGTTCGTAGCCAAACGCTCTATCCAGCTGAGCTACGGGCGCGTTTAAGGAAGCGGGATAATGCCAAACGGTCTGGGGTCTGTCAACGGGGTGTTTTGCGCGAAAAGACTGCGCATCTTGGGTTTTTCATCAGCCTTTCACGCGGTTTGACAGGGCAGCGTGACCGTGAAAGTCGTGCCGCGTTCGGGTTCGCTTTCGACGGTGATTTGGCCTTGATGCTCTTCGATAATTTTTTTGGTGAGGGGCAGGCCGAGTCCGATGCCGGTGTCTTTGGTCGAATAATAAGGCTCGAAAATTTGCGCGAGGTTCTCTGCCGCGATGCCCGTGCCCGTGTCGGCGAAGGTGATGCGCAAGGGATCGCCGACTTCGCTTAAAGTCACCGTGAGCGCGCCGCCGTCGGGCATGGCTTGGATGGCGTTAATCATCAGGTTGGAAAAACAGGTCTTAATTTGTTCGGCGTCGGCTTTGAAAGGCGCGGTGGCTGCGCCTTCGATATTCACGGTGACGCCTTGCGCATCGGCTTGGGCTTTGACGAGGGAACGCAACTCTTCGATCAAGACACGCGCGTCCAGTTCGCGCGGATTGAGGCGGGCGGGGCGTCCGTAACTCAAGAAGTCTGTGACCAGTTTGTTGAGGCGGGCGATTTCTTCTTTGATCGTCGTCGTGATGTGTTTGAACTCGCCGTGCTTGCGCGCTTCTTCGGGCGCGCAAGCCGCTTGCAGGTGGTCAATCGAGAGGTTCATGAAATTCAGCGGGTTGCGAATTTCGTGCGCGATACCTGACGCCAGACGACCCACGACGGCGGAGCGTTCGGCGCGTTGCAGTTGGTCTTCGAGGTCGCGGTTGCGGCGCAAGCCGGTGAGCATGTCGTTGAAGGTTTTTGACAGCGTACTGATTTCTTGCGCGCCGCCGACCGGTACGCTGAAATCGAGTTCGCCTGCGGTAACGCGCTGCGCTGCGCGGCTGAGGTTCGTAATCGGTTGCGTGAAGCGTTTGGCGAAATAGGCAATCGCGCCGATGAGTAAGGCTCCGAAAACAATCAGCGCGATGGCGCGGTCCCGTTCGGCGGCTTGCTTGACGCGCTGCAAACGCTTCATCGAAAGCACGATCAGGATGTCGCGCTTTTTGCCGATGTCGGTTTCGATGGTGAATTTGACGGTGCTGCTGTTGTCGGTGCTGGTCGCCGCGTCGTTGAAGGTTACATCGCCCGGCGCAAAGGTAGCGATGCCGTCCGATTCATAAGGCTTGCCGCTTTCCTCGCGGTTGGTGCTGTCTAAAATCTTTTTGTTGGGTACGTCTACGATAATGATGTGGCTGACGGCGCTGTCGCTGTTAATGGGCAAACTGTTCGGCAGATTCACCATGTCGGCGATATATTTGCCTTCGGCCAACGAGCGATAGCTCAAGTCCATCGCCAGAATAAGCGATTGAAAATACTCATTCACCTGTCGTGTCGTACGGCGTTCGACCACTTGGTTAATCAAAAAAATTACGACGGCGGTGAGCAGCAGCAAGGCCGTAATGAAGGCTACGGCTTGGGCGCGTAAGGTGACGAACAGGCGTGTGAACATATGCGTTTCCTGAAATAAGTTGTGGGACAAGATGGTATCTTGTCCGCCTTAATCA
>JAYSVR010000126.1:0-7444 GCA_043718445.1 Acidobacteriota bacterium
CTCGTTGAACGAACGCGCCAGCGTCGCCAGTTCGTCGTCACCCGTGATGACGGTTTGATAATCGAGATCGCCCGCGCGTATGTGTTCGGTGGCTTGCGCGAGTCTCTCAACGGGGTCGGCGATGGTGCGGCCTACGTAATGCGCCAGCCAGAAGGCAATGAAAAGTACGAGCAGGGCGATGAGCGAAAACGTTTGCAGCGACGACCGTGAAATCAAGCGGCGGCGTTGCTTGAGTTCTTCGTAATAGCGTTGCGCTGAACGGATGTGGTCAATTTGCGCGGTGTAATGCGGAGCGACTTCACGCACGAGCGTGAGTGCTGTTTGGTCGGCGACGGGTACGGAAGCGATTAGCATCAGATGCAGTGCGTCGTTTTCGCGGTCGCCGATTTCGGCGTGACCGGCCACGCCGGCTTGCGCGCGCGTTCGTAACTCTTGCAAAGTTTCGTAGGCTTTCGGTCCGTAACGCCGTTTCTCTGCCTCAACGCGGGCGTAAAGCGGCAGCTTATATTTTTGCGCGTGGCTGAATTCAGCCAATAACAAATCGTGCGTTTGGCCTTCAGCGGCGAGCGCGGCAGATTGCTGTTCGACGGGCAACCGCGTGATGGTGCGCGAGAGTGTGAGCGCGAGGGCTTCGAGCTTGTCGCCTTCGCGGGCGAGCGCATCGGTTTCGATAAACGTCGCCGTCGTAAGAATTTCGTCGCTGGGCAGGCTGAACCATTTATCAATGCTGCGGTTGATATAGCCGCGCATCGCAAAGAACAAAAACATCACCGGCAAAAACGAAAGCGCGATGAAAAAAATCACCAGCCTTTTGCGAAAGCGTGCGCCGAGCTTTCCGCTCTGCTGTTCGCGGCGCAGCTTGATGATGTTGCGCGCCAGAATCATCAACAGCACAACGAAGGCTGTGAAATTCAAAGTTGAGAGCGCAAAGAAAATCAGCGCCTGTCCGGCGTTGTCAGGGCGCAGGAACTTCAGCGTGTCGAAGGCTTGCAACACAAACAGCACGGCGAGCAACACCGTCGTGATCGCCGTGAGCGCGGTGACGCGAATGCGGCGCACGCGCAGGCTGCGTGAGTTGGGTTCGAGTTCGGGCATAAGATTGATTACGGCGCATAGTAACAAAGCGCGTTCTTGCGCGGAAAGGCGCTTGTTTTATGATGGCGGCACCATGCAACTTCACTCCGTCTTCATCAATCCCGCGACCCATCGTTTGCGTAGCGGCTGGCGCGTGTTGATTTATTTCACCGTGCTGGCGCTACCGAATCTGATTTTAGGTTTGCTGTTCAAGGCCGCTGCGCCGTCATCAACTACTTCTGCTTCCAATAGTTTCGACATCAGTTGGTCAATGGTGGCGGTTTACGCGGTGATGAATGTCTGGGTGGTGTTCGTCTCAATCGCGGCCTTTCGCTGGCTGGACGGCGCGAGTTGGCACGCGTGGGGTTATCTGTTGCATCAGGGTTGGAGCCGCGATTTATGCGCAGGCTTCTTGATTGGCTTTGTCATGATCGGCGCGGTCGTTGGCTTGCAAGTGTTAGGCGGAGGCACGCGCCTGCACGCATCCGCACAGGGCTTTTCAGGGCGCGGCATCATCACGGCCTCTGTGTTGTTGTGGCTGGCGGCGGCGTTTGAAGAATTGCTGTTTCGCGGTTACGCCTTTCAAACGCTGTTGCGCGACGTACCGGCGTGGGTTCCCGTCCTCCTTCTCAATCTGTTTTTCGGCCTGGCGCATTGGACGAATCCGAGCCGGACGGCATTCTCAACTATCAACACGGCGCTGGCGGGCGTATGGCTCGCCGTGGCCGTGATGCGTACACGCAGCTTGTGGCTGGCGACCGGATTACACTTCAGTTGGAACTGGACGATGGGCGTACTGTTTGGGCTGCCGGTCAGCGGCATGCGTATGCCCAATACATTTCTGTTTGCTTCTAGTGCTGAGCCGCAATGGTTGACCGGCGGCAGTTATGGCAGCGAAGGCGGCGTGACAGCGACGCTGGCCTTTTCGCTGTGTGCGCTTTGGATTTGGCGTACGACGAAGTTGCGCGTCGCGTCTCAAACCGAATCAGCTTTGTCTTCGGCTTCATCCGGCCAAACACTCACATAAACAGCGTCATCTCTCGACAATTTAGCCCACGTTGACTATCTTGCGCGTAATAAAAATAATAAATTGCCTCATTCTTTAGGCTTATAGCTTTTCGAGTCATTAAGCCAAAGCAGCGAGCGCATTTCATCATTTCAAAAGCAGGCAAAAGCAATCATTCACACAACACAAAGGAGTCGTCAGTATGGATCCCCGTCCTGTCAAAGCACCGAGCCAATCGGGTTGGAATCCCAGTTCATTCGGTCTGGAAAAACAAGGCATCAAGGCACAGCACGCTTATTGGAATCTCTCAGCCGGCGAGCTTTACGAACACGTCATGCGCCGCAACGAAGGCCAGGTCGCGCATCTAGGCCCGCTGGTCGTCAACACCGGACAGCACACCGGACGTTCGCCCAACGACAAGTTCATCGTGCGCGAGGCTTCGTCAGAAAAGCATGTTTGGTGGGGCAAGGTGAACCGCGAAATCTCGGCAGAAAACTTTGAGCGCCTTTATCAAAAGATGCTGGCCCACATCGCGCAACGCGAGATGTATGTGCAGGATTGTTTTGCCGGAGCCGCGCCTGAATACCGCGTACCGATTCGCGTCGTAACCGAATATGCCTGGCACAGTTTGTTTGCGCGCCACATGTTTGTGCGCCCTGATTGGGAAACCCAAGCCAGCAATCACACGCCCGAATTCACGGTCATCAATACGCCCAGCTTGATGGCTGATCCGGCGACGGATGGCACGACTTCGGGCACGTTCATTCTGATGAATTTCGCGCGCAAGCTGATCTTGATTGGCGGGACGAGTTACGCGGGCGAGACGAAAAAATCCATCTTCACGCTGTTGAATTACCTGTTGCCGTTGCGCAATACGCTCTCGATGCACTGCTCGGCGAATATCGGCAAGGGCGGCGACACAGCAATCTTTTTTGGCCTGTCGGGTACTGGCAAGACTACGTTATCGGCTGATCCCGAACGCCGCTTGATCGGCGACGACGAACACGGCTGGTCGGGCACCGGCGTATTCAATTTCGAAGGCGGCTGTTACGCCAAAGTCATCAACCTCTCGCCCGAAGCCGAGCCGGATATTTATGAATGCACGCGGCGTTTCGGTACGGTGCTCGAAAACGTAGTGATGGATCAAACTACGCGCCGTCTGGATTTGGACAGCAATGCGCTGACTGAAAATACGCGCGCGGCTTATCCGATTTCTTACATCCCGAATTACGAACCAAGCGGGCAGGGCGGGCATCCGAGCAACATCATCATGCTTACCGCAGACGCTTTCGGCGTACTGCCTCCGATAGCCAAGCTGACGCCTGAACAGGCGATGTACCATTTCATTTCCGGCTACACGGCGAAAGTGGCTGGTACGGAAAAAGGCTTGGGCAAAGAACCGTCGGCGACGTTCTCGACGTGTTTTGGCGCACCGTTTATGGTTCATCATCCGGGTGTTTACGCTGAGTTGCTGCGCGAACGCATCGCCAAGCACAACGCGACTTGCTGGCTGGTGAATACGGGTTGGTCGGGCGGCCCTTACGGCGAAGGCCAGCGGATGAAGATCGCTTATACCCGCGCGATGGTGCGCGCCGCGCTCGACGGTAGCCTCGACCAAGTCGCCACCGAAGCTGACCCAATCTTTGGCGTTCACGTACCGGTGAGTTGCCCCGGCGTGCCGAACGAAGTGCTGAAGCCACGCAATACGTGGCGTGACGCGGCGGCTTACGACGCGAAAGCCAAACATCTGGCGGGCTTGTTTCAAGAGAACTTCAAGCAGTTTGAGGCGGGTGTGTCAGAGGCGGTGAAGGCTGCGGGGCCGACTTGAACAAATTTGGCCGACACTTCACGCAAGTCAAAAAACGCTTGACCAAAATTGACGAAGCCTTGTTTAAACCAGCCCTTTGCTGAACCGGTGACGATGTGCCTGTTGATGGAATCTGCCGTGCTTGACCGTCCCAAGGTCGCTGCCTATAATCCGCCCCGCTTTGAACGACGCAGCTTACCTTTCAACGAAATCGTTCAATGGTTTTTGAAGTGGGGACGTGGCGGAATTGGTAGACGCGCGGGTCTCAAAAACCCGTTACCTTACGGTAGTGTGGGTTCGATTCCCACCATCCCCACCATTTCTTTCCTTTTCACAATCAGAAACACCATAATAAGGCCGGAGCCTGCTTGCCCGTCTTTGCCCTAAGCCGTTATAGTGCAGCCGTTTTTGCGACACGCCTTCAACAAAAAACTGAGCAGTAAACTTGGATGCGAAGCCTCTCCCTCAAACTCGCGCACCTTTTGTGCAGCTTCTTGTGCAGCATGGCACTGTGCCTGTCAGCTTTCTGTTTCAATCTCAAAGCCGATGACGAGCTTCCAGTCGCTCCGGCAGTCGCTCCTGTGGGCAGACTCGCTACGGTCAATGCCGCCAGCTATCAACCGCAACTCGCGCCCGGTGGCATCGCGGCGGCTTTCGGTACGCGGTTGACCGAACAGACCGCACGCGCCGAACGCCAACCGCTGCCGCTCGAAATCAATCAACTCGGCATTCGTTTGCTCGACAGTCAAGGCGAACCTTTCACCGCGCCGCTGTTTTTCGTTTCGCCCAACCAAATAAATTTTCTCGTACCCGACCAAATCGCCACCGGACGCGCACTACTCTTTCTCACTGACGGCGAAGCGCTTGTGGCACAGGGTGAACTCACGATCACCAACGCCGCCCCCGCGTTGTTTACGCTGTCAGGCAACGGCAAAGGACTGCCCGCCGCGCTGACGACGGATGACGGCGATAGTTACGCCTCGGTCGCCAAGCTCGACGGCTCGCCGCGCCCGATTGCGTTGGGCAAAGCTGAACGTCCGCAATATCTGTTGCTGTTCGGCACAGGCTTTCGCTATGCCTATAACCTGCGCGTGAAACTCGGCGGCGTGCTGCTCAAACCGGTTTACGTCGGCGCCCAAGGCGCGCTGTCAGGACTCGATCAAATCAACCTAATCCTCCCACCCAACACCCGCGCAGGCTTGCTCGAACTCGTCGTCATCGGCGACGGCGTGGCGAGCAATCCCGTAGCAGTGCAAATCGGCCAGCCTGAAAAAACTTCCCGTTAGCTTTCCAACCCAACCTTCTCGCCGCTAGTTGAAAAGTGTGGCAGCAATGCCTTACATACAATGCCTCTCATTCACAAAACGACTAGCAAGAACGGATCGCCTTTATGCCTGCGAAAGATTTCTATCACGAACAGATGAAACAAGCCCTCGTCAAAGATGGTTGGGACATCACTCACGACCCGCTCACTTTCAAATGGGGCAAGAAAGACGTTTACATTGATCTTGGCGCTGAAGAAGATTCTGGCGGCTGAAAAACGTGGTCGCCGCATCGCGGTCGAGATCAAAAGTTTCATCGGCGATTCAGAAGTCGAAGACCTCAAGAACGCGCTGGGGCAGTTTATTCTCTACCACGATATTCTGGTGAAACTCGAACCTGACCGCGTGCTTTATCTTGCCGTGCGAGACACCACTTACGAAGAGATTTTCGCCGAACCCATCGGGCAGATTTTACTGGAAAACAAACGGGTGAAGTTGATTATCTTTAACGCCAACGCAGAGGAGATTACGAAATGGATAGAATGACCGATTACCGCCCAATCATCCGCAACGTATTGTCGCCTTATGCCGAGATTCGCTATGCCAACGGAGACATCCAAAACGAAGTCATCTTTGACGAAGAGCATGACCGTTATCTAGTGGTATCAGTCGGCTGGGATCGCACCAAACGCATTCACGGCGCGCTCATTCATCTGGACATTCATAACGGCAAAGTCTGGATTCAACGCGACGGCACCGAACACGGCATCGCCCGTGAACTGGTCGCCGCTGGCATTCCCAGAGAACAAATCGTTTTAGGCTTTCATCCCGCCGATGTCCGCCCGCACACTGAATACGCCGCTGCTTGAAGGAAGACTCGAATGAAAAAACTGCTTGGTAAGATTGCGCTGTCGCTATGCTGGTTGTGTGTCGTAAGTTCGTTTGCTCTTGCGCAAAAACTCTCAACTGACGAACAAAAGATTGCCGCATACATTGACGCGCATGCCGCTGAACTCGCGCCGCTGCTCGAAAAGATCGTCAACATCGAAGCACCTACGCAAAACGTAGCGGGCGTCAAAGCCATCGGCGCAATTTATCGTGCCGAATTCGACAAGCTCGGCCTCACGACCAAATGGATTGAGATGCCCGCCGAAATGAAACGCGCAGGCCATTTGGTAGCTGAAACTGCAAATGGCAGTAAAGGCAAGCGCGTGCTGCTGCTCGGCCATATGGACACCGTCTTGAGCGGCGAGAAATTTCGGTTGGAAGGCCAGCGCGCTTACGGCACGGGTACGTCGGATATGCAGATGGGCAACCTCGTGATTCTATACGCGCTCAAGGCGTTGCACGCACAGGGCTTGCTCAAAGACACGCGCATCGCCGTGATACTCACGGGCGACGAAGAATCCCACGTCAAACCAGACGCGGTCAGTCGCGGCGATATGGTCGCTTACGCCAAACGTAGCGACCTCGCACTCAGTTTTGAAGGCTCCATCGCCAACACCGCCACCGTAGGCCGTCGCGGTTCCAGTTCGTGGACGCTCGAAGTCACTGGCGTCACGGGACATTCGTCGCGCATCTTCGGCCCGCAATTCGGCGGCGGCGCAATCTTTGAGGCCGCGCGCATCTTGAATCAGTTTTACGAAGCCTTACACACAGAGAAATATCTGACCTTCAACCCCAGCGTCATCGCGGGCGGCAGCAGCGACGTGAAAATGAATGGCGCGACCGGCACGGCTACGGGCAAGACGAACGTGGTCGCTGACAAAGCTATCGTCAAAGGCGATTTACGCTTCATCAGCGAAACGCAAAAAGAATCTGCCCGCGCCAGGATGCGTGAAATCGTCGCTAAACATTTGCCCAAGACCGACGCCAAAATCACCTTTGAAGACGGCATCCCCGCGATGACGCCCACGCCCGCCAACGACGCGCTGCTCGCGCAACTGAGCCGGGTCAGCGAAGACCTCGGCTTCGGCAAAATGACCGCGCTCGACCCAGGCGAACGCGGCGCCGGCGACATCGCCTTTATCTCGCACCTGCTGCCTGCGCTCGACGGACTCGGCGGTAAGGGCGGCAATTCCCACGCGCCCGGCGAATGGGGCGAATTGGATTCGATGCCGATGTTGATTAAGCGGACGGCAGTGTTGTTGTATCGGCTGACACGCTAGCCTGAACCAATACGAGATTGTTCATCATCATCATTCTCTGACGGCTCTGACGGCTCTGACGGCTCTGACGGCTCTGACGGCTCTGACGGCTCTGACGGCTCTGACGGCTCTGACGGCTCTGACGGCT
>JAYSVR010000127.1:0-25073 GCA_043718445.1 Acidobacteriota bacterium
GTAATTGCATGGTAGCACTTTAGCCATTGAGGCTCAGGGCTACAAGTTCAAGTGAAACAATGAGTTGTGATGATGGATGCCATCGCAACATGTCTATTAGTTATTTTAACACTTTTTTATTTCCTCCAATAGCTGCAATTCGTTATGGACGACGCGCACTAGGCATGACAGGAAAAGAGGAAGGCGATTTTGAAGGAAGTCGCCCAGGCCCTCTCAATAATATTCTTGAGAAAGTGTTTGCGCTTGAAAGGCATTTCGTGTGGCGAGCCTCAATGCCGTTTGGCGTGAGTTTGCTGGCAATACTTCGCCAAGGATGATCATTAAGCGAGCTTATAGCCCGGAGTAACTCATGGAAAAGCCTGCAAGCAGCATGAACTGGAACATCTGGCATTCCAGCACAGTTCGTGTTGGAGCAGCACTTTTCTTAATTGTTAGCATAGAGGCAGCGGTTATTCTTTTTGGGTTTGGGCTTGGGTATGAGAAACTTGAGATTTATGACTATCAAGTTTTCGACCAACTTGGAGTAAATTTGATGGAACATGGCACCTTTTCGATGAATGAGTCGCCTCCGTACTTCCTCACCTTATTCCGTGCTCCAGCATACCCAATTTATATCGGCTTGGTTTATAGCCTGTTTGGAAAAAGTTTAATTGCTTTAAGGCTATCGCAATTTTTACTGCTTTGGCTAACGGCTTGGCACGTTTATTTGATTGCTGTTCGCTATATTGATTATAAGGCCGCCGCAATCGCGGCATTTCTTTGCGCTACCTATCCCCCTTTTGTTTTTGTGGCAACACTCTACGTAGCACATTCTCTTACTTTGTTATTAGCCGCTGTTATTGTTCTGTCCTTGACCTTGCTTCGAGCACAACTGAGGCCCAAGTTATATCATTTCTTTTTTGTAGGTCTTGCCATAGCAATCATGACGTTGGCGCGCCCAGCCTTTCAATTAACCCTAATGCCTGCGATAGCCGCAGTTATCCTGTGGAGACCCCAGCAACAGCTTAAACGCTGCTTTCTGGAAGCTGTAGCTCTCGCAATCGGGTTTGCCTTGTTGATTGGGCCATGGGTTGTTAGGAATAATCAGATATCCGGTAACATATCCGGTATAAGGATTGTTTCGGCTGGCGGATGGAGCTTGTATACTTCTGCGCAACAGTATAAAGGCGAAATAAGCTATCGCCTTTTGAAGCCAGAGTGGGATGTTGTTGTTGCCGATTTTAATCAGCGTAATCTTGAGGCAGCTAAGGTAATACCAGATTCTCGTAACTCGGACGGCACACTTATAAACCCTTTTGCTTTAGCCCAGCGCGAGATACTTGTTGATCAGGGGTTTAATAGAGATGCATTCAACAAGTTCCGTGAGCTAACTTTATGGCAGTTTATTTCAAGTTACGCTAGCCGCTTTTATTGGTTGTGGAGTACTTGTGATATGTCGCCTTGGCAAACAAGTGCATTCCATCGCTTTCTGCAATTCTACCATGTCCTTTTGACAGGTTTAGTACTTACTGGCTGCTTTTTTAGTAGGGAACATTTTCGTGTACATGCCTTGTTATGGATGTTTGTCGTCTACCAAACACTTCTTCATATTATCTATCATGTAGAAGCGCGCTATACATTTGAGGCGAGGTTATTTCTACTCATCTATGCGGGATTAGCTTGTTCATCCTTAGTTGCGACTGTGCGTAGGAAGTCCTTTTTACTGAATGCCAATTTGCACTGAGACTGCGATGAATTCACTCCCTTAAGCAAATAAATAACGAAACAGTGGACGACAATCTCAAAAAATTGCTGAAGAAGACTCGCGCTGTGCAACCTATGAACTGGATTGCTACTTCAAGCGTTCGCGCCATCATGGGGGGAACGGGGTTGCAATCAGAATTTATTATCAAACACCTGCACAAATTTGGAACGGTAAAGCGACGGCTTCCCAACGGACGTGAATTATTACTATGGTCGCAGGGCGATGATTGGGTCTCGAATCAGGTGTATTGGCGTGGATGGGATGGCTATGAGCCAGAAACGGTTCCACTGTTTTTTCGTCTTGCAACCAAAGCACCGGTGACGTTTGATGTGGGCGCTTTTGTCGGATTTTTCTCGCTGCTCGCGGCACATGCAAATAGCAGCGGAAAGGTCTATGCCTTTGAACCCTTGCCTTCGGTTTATAAACGATTACAGCGCAACGTGGAATTGAACCGTCTGACCAACCTTCGCTGTATTGCCGGAGCAGTGGGTGAGACAGAAGGCGAGGCGGACTTCTGGCACATTGATGCGGAAACGCCGACCAGTTCCAGTTTGTCTCACGAATTTATGGCAGGTGGAGAGAATCTGATTTGCACGAAAGTCAAAGTTCATACGCTGGACCGCTTTGTGCAGGACAACAATCTAGGTCGCGTTGACCTAATGAAGCTCGACACAGAAAGCACGGAACATGAGGTCTTACGGGGAATGATGAAAACTCTGGAGCGAGATCATCCGATGATTATTTGCGAGGTATTGCCAGGCCGCGGCGGAGAAGCTCCGTTAGAAGAAGTGCTGCTTCGCTTTGGTTATCGCTTTTACCATTTAACACCTGCTGGGCCGGTGCGCCGCGATAAAGTGGAAGGCCATCCTGAATGGCTCAACTATCTTTTTACTACCTTAACCCCGGATGAAGTCGCCCAACTTTAGTAACAAAGAAAATGTTTTGAATTGCCTTGCTTGCGGAAGCAGCGAGCAACATTGTGTTGGCAATAAAAACCAACTTGAGCTTTGGAAGTGTGTCCGTTGCGGAATGATTTTTATGCGCAAGCAGGCTGAAGCGGAAGTACTGGAAGAGTTATATGACCATTATTATGACTCCGCGCGGTTTGAGACTCCGCCGGTGGTAGAGCAATCGTTGGGGCGGCAAGTGGCTTCGTTTGCGAGCTATCGTGTGACCGGGCGAATTCTCGATATTGGCTTTGGCGAAGGGGGTTTGTTGAGAATTGCTGAACAACAAGGTTGGCAATGTTATGGAACCGAAGTAGCACCGCAGGCGCTGGCTTACGGCGCGGCGCGTGGTTGGCAAGTTACTAACAACGCAGGTCACGATTCGCGCTTTCCACAACATGGTTTTGATGTAGTAACGATGATTGAGTTATTGGAACACATGCCGAACCCACAGCAAGTGTTAGCAGAGGCGGCGCATTGGTTGCGACCGGGCGGCTTACTTTATCTGACGACGCCCAATGCGAAAAGCCTTAACTGTCGTTTGCTGGGATTGAATTGGAGTGTGGTTAGCCCGCCCGAACATATTGCGCTCTGGACGGCTCAAGGTATCAAGCTCGCTTTGTCGAGAGTTGGATTGCAACCGCTGCGCATTCGCACGGAGGGGCTGAATCCTTATGAAATGCTCGCGCGTTGGCGTTCACCCCAGGCGCCCTTGAACCGCAATGAAACCGCAGCGGCGCTGAATCAAACGTTTAGTTCCAGCCCCTTACGCCGCGCACTAAAAACGAGTATCAATCATGTACTTTCAGCAGGTCAGATTGGTGATAGCTTGAAAGTATACGCAACTCGCGCAGCCTAATTTTTATGGCAACGAATTACGACCAGCAAACAGTCATCGGCTTTGGCGAAGAGTGGACGCGCTTTGACCATTCGACTGTCGAACAGTCTGAGCTTGAGCGATCATTTGCTTTGTATTTTTCTCTGTTTCCGTGGGCGGTGTTACCGGTTGACGCAATCGGTTTTGATCTGGGCTGCGGCAGCGGGCGTTGGGCTAAACTCGTTGCAGCCAAGGTCGGCAAGTTACATTGCATTGATGCCAGCGCGGCGGCGCTCGAAGTCGCGCGTAAGAATCTGGCGAAGTTACCAAACGTCGCGTTTAGTCACGCTTCGGTTGACGCGATTCCGCTGGCAACTAACTCGATGGATTTCGGTTATTCACTCGGCGTATTGCATCACGTACCTGATACGTTTGCGGGCTTGCAGGCTTGCGTGGAGAAGCTGAAACCGAAAGCTCCGTTTTTGGTTTATCTCTATTACGCTTTTGACAATCAGCCGCTCTGGTTTCGGTGGTTATGGAAGCTGTCAGATGTGGGACGCAGCGCCATCGCAAGGTTGCCGTTTCGCTTGAAATATCTTTGCTGCCAGTTGATCGCGGCGCTGGTTTATTTTCCGTTCGCGCGGCTGGCGCGAATAGCTGAAAAGATGGGCAAGAATGTCGGATCGTTTCCGCTCTCGTGGTATCGAGACCTGAGCTTTTACGCGATGTGCAATGATGCGCTGGATCGTTTTGGTACGCGATTAGAACAACGCTTCACGCAGGAACAGATTCGGCAAATGATGCAAGGCGCAGGGCTGGAACGCATTGAGTTTAGCGCGCAGCAACCTTATTGGTGCGCGATAGGGTATAAAAAATCAGCCGCTGAGAACCAGCAGTGATAAAAAAATCGTCAATCAAACTTGGCGCGTTAGTGCCTTATCCGTTAAACCTTGCGCCGGGGCAACGCTATCGCATCGAGCAATGGGTTGCTTATCTTGAAGCGCAGGGCATCGCGGTCGAATTGTTGCCTTTTGCTGACGCAGCGTTGATGCGTTCGCTGCATCAGCCGGGCCATTATTGGGCGAAATTGACAGGACTCATCCGATGTTTTGCGCAGCGCGTTCGACTCATGTTTAAGCTGCGAAAATACGACGCGCTTTATCTGTTTCGGACGGCCAGCATCGTCGGGCCTGCGCTGTTAGAACATTTGCTGCCGTTGCTTGGTCGTCCCGTGATCTTCGATTTTGATGATGCGATTTACCTATTGCATACGAGTGCGGCGAATCGGTATTTCGGCTGGCTAAAATTCCCCGGCAAGACGGCGAGCCTGTGCCGTCTCAGTTCACACGTTGTCGCGGGCAACAGTTATCTGGCGGCTTACGCACGGCAACACAACGAACGAGTGACGGTGATTCCTTCCAGCGTAGACACTCACGCTTATACGCCTGCGAATAAGCCTGCCACTGCGGGAAAAGTTATCGTAGGTTGGACGGGCAGTTCCACTTCACAAACGCATCTCGAAAGTTATGCACCATTGCTGAGTGAATTGATGAAGCGGCGTGACGTTGAATTTCACGTCATCTCTGATCGTAAGCCTGAGTTGCCAGGCGTGCCGGTGGTTTGGCATCGCTGGTCTCCTGAAACTGAAATATCAGATTTAGCGCGCTTCGATATTGGCATCATGCCGATGCCTGATGATCAGTGGGCGCGCGGCAAATGTGCGATGAAGGCGCTGCTTTATATGGCGCTGGGCATCCCGACAATTGGCGCGGCGGTGGGGATGAATCAAGAAGTAATACAGCATCGAGAAAACGGCTGGCTCGCTCAAACGGACGACGAATGGCTCGCTGGCTTGCAAGCATTGATTGATGATGAAGCGTTGCGGCGACGCCTGGGCGCAGCCGGAAGACAAACGATTGAGAAGCATTACTCGATGCGGCACTGTGCCAATTTATTTGCCGCAGTGGTTCGCAACACTTTGGCGCAACACGATGCACAACGAGAGGTTAAAAGATGGTTTCTGCTGAAATCCAAAAACAACGTGCAATAAATACGCACTCTGACCAAGCGACATTATTTGTGTCGCGCTATGAGGTCATCGAGCAAGACCCTTATCAGAACTGTTTTGTTTATAGCCGCAAACGGTTGAATGAATGGTTGGATAAATTTTTGCCGCCGCGCGGCGACGGTTTGTCAATGCTCGATGTAGGTTGCGGCACGGGTTATCACATGGCGCGTTACCGCGAACGCGGCTTTCAACTCACTGGCGCAGACGGTTCGGCAGAAATGTTGCGGCAGGCGCGCGAGTTAAATCCGACGGTCGCGTTTCATCAAGGCGACGTAGACAAACTGCCGCTACCTGATAACACGTACGATTTTATTTTGTGCGTCGAAGTGTTGCGTTACCTGCCTGACATCGCCCCTTGCCTAAACGAAATGGCGCGCGTGTTGAAACCGGGCGGCGTAGCGTTGGTGACGGCTGCGCCCGTGTGGCAGGCCAACGCTTATCCATTGGTGAACCGGATTGCCACGGCATTTAACGTGCAGGGGATGACGGCTTTGCGGCAATACTTTCACACGGCGGGCGAGTTGCAACGGGGCTTCAAGGCAGCCGGATTCAACACGACAGAAGTGCATGGCGTTTATGGCGGGCCGATGATTTGGGGCGAACGACTCATACCTTCTGCTATGCCTGCGTTGCTCAAAGCGTGGGAACCGTTGGACGCACTCACGAGCGATGCACCGATTTTGCGACATCTATCGAATATGTTTTTGGTCTGCGCGCGCAAAGCTCAATAAACCATGAAGCTCGAAACAGGCGTATTCACCATTAGTCTCGACTTCGAAATGATCTGGGGAACCGTTGATCTTTACGGGCCCGAACCCTTTCGCCGCGCCTGTGAAATCGAACGCGCTGAAGTCATCGAACGCTTGCTGGCGTTGTTTACCGAATTCGACGTGTCGGCAACGTGGTGTACGTTAGGTCATTTGTTTCTGAAAAATTGTCAGCCAGTTGACGGAGTGAAGCATCCTGAAATCGTGCGGCCTCAACACGCTTGGCAACGCGATGATTGGTTCGCCGATGACCCTTGCGGTGAACGCGCTGGCAACGAAATTTTTTACGGACAAGACCTGCTCGCAAAGATTCGCGCGTGTGCGGTGCCGCAAGAGATTGGTTCGCATACTTTCTCGCACGTGATTTTGGGTGACGCGGGCTGTTCGCGTGCGACGGCTGAAAGCGAAATGCGCGAGTGCGTCAGACTGGCGACGGAACAAGGCATTGAGTTGCGGTCATTCGCGTTCCCACGCAACGAAGTCGGGCATTTAGACGTGTTACAAGAAAACGGATTCTGGTGTTATCGCGGCCCTGAACCGCATTGGTATGAGAAACCTTCGGTGCCAGCTCCGTTGCGGCGTCTGTTGCGCTTGAAAGATATTTTGACCGCCGCGCAACCGCCAGTCGTCTTGCCCGAACGCACGCCAGAAGGTTTATGGAATTTGCCCGGTTCAGCGCTTTATTACCCGATGCACGGCTTGCGCCGTCACTTGCCGCTTTGGTTACGCACTCGTCGCGCGATCAAGGGTTTGGATGCAGCCGCTGTTACGAAACGTATCTTTCACTTGTGGTTTCATCCGACCAATCTGGCTGACGAATCAGAACGGATGTTTGCGGGACTCAGGCAAATTCTGGAATACGCGGCTGGCTTGCGATCAAAGGGAAAATTACAAATTTTGCCGATGCAATCTTTAGTCCAGCACAACAGTTCAGCACAATTGGGGTTCAGCATAAATGACTGAATTTATCTTGAAACAAACCGGGGTTGAATGGTTCGTGAAAGCTCTCTGTGCTGTGGTGATAGCCGTGGTTTGCGGACAGATGGGTTACTGGCTGGTTGATGAATACGAAACCGGACTGGGCTTGCTCGTCGGAGGGTTGGCCGGATTGCTTTGTATGGTGACAGCCTTACCCGCGCGCGGTGAACGACGCTTTCTTATCAGGTTGCTGTTGCTGGCATTGGCCTTGCGCTGGCTGGTGGCTTATGTGCTTTTTTCGCGCGGGTTGAATAGCGTCATCGGGCCTGATTCTGAAACTTATGATTACTTCGGCAATAACCTGAACCTGGCTTGGCAAGGCTTGCTAGATGCAAACATGAGTTCGAGTATGATCAGCACCAATCGTTCGGGCTGGGGCATGTATTATTACGTCGCTGCCATTTATTTTGTGATCGGGCGTAATCCGCTGGCAATTCAACTTATCAATTGTGCGTTGGGGGCTGTGACTTGCCTGCTGGTTTATCGCATCACAATGATGATTTATCCGCTGCCGCGCGTAGCGCGCATTGCTGCCGTGATAACGGCGGTCGCGCCCTCGATGGTGCTGTGGACGTCGCAAGGGTTGAAAGAAAGCCCCATCATATTTTGTCTTTGTTTGTGTACGTGGCTGGCGCTGCGGTTGTGCCAACGCTTTCGCCTGAAAGATTTCGCCGGTTTGGGACTGACGCTCTTTGGCCTGTATTCATTGCGGCACTACGCTTTTTATATCGTCTTCGTCGCCATTGCCGGTGCGTTGCTGTTCACTATGAAAAAGCTGACTCCCACGCGCGCATTGCAAGGCATCGTGCTGGTCATCATTCTCGGACTATCATTCGCTTATCTGGGCGCGAGCGAAGTCGCCCAAAAATCTTTCGACCTGAAAACATTGCAAGCAGGACGGGAATGGAGCGCCAAAGTTTCGGCCACCGGATATGGCGGTGACGTAGACGTGACAGATTCGCGCGCCACCATGAGCTATCTGCCCATAGGCGTGATGTATGTGTTGTTCGCGCCCTTCCCGTGGGAAATACGGGGCGGCAGCCAGTTGATGATGTTGCCTGAAATGCTGGTGTGGTGGGCGGCCTTCCCTTTTCTGTTTAACGGCTTTTGGTTTATGGCGCGGCGGCGTTTGTTGTCGGCCTTACCGATCGTCATTTTCACGCTCGGACTAACGCTGGCTTACGCGCTCTTTCTAACCAACGTCGGAACCGTGCATCGGCAACGTTCGCAGCTTCTCGTGTTCTTCTTCGTTTTCGTCAGCATCGGATGGGAGCGTTGGCGACTAGCCAAACAAGTGCGGCAAAGCTATCGGCGACGAACAGCACTGCCGGTCAGATTACCCATCAGAAACCACCTCGGGTTGCCTACTGCGCTCGCGCGCGAGGGGCGAGCGGTCGCGTTGCAACGCCGCTGAACGACATTTGATATGCGTTTCATAACGGTCGGACTCACCACATTGCTTCTCAGTCTTTTGCTCACACCGCTGGTGCGCAAGCTGGCGCACGCCACCGGACACGTATGCGCGCCGCGCAAAGACCGTTGGCACAGCCGCCCGACGGCGTTGATGGGCGGCGTAGCAATTTACTTAGCCTTCGTCGCCGGATGCTGGCTTTTTGCGTGGCATCTGCCGGGCGTGCGTTTGATTCTGGGGGGCGGTACGTTGCTGTTTCTCGCGGGTTTGCTGGACGACCTGATCGGCCTGAAGCCTTACGTCAAGCTGGTTTTGCAACTGGTCGTAGCCTCACTCGTTGTTTATTGGGGACGCCGTTTGCCGTGGACGAATATCGAAGCCATCAACATTCTGCTAACGATTTTTTGGCTGGTCGGCATCACCAACGCCGTCAACTTGCTCGACAACATGGACGGTTTGGCGGGCGGCATTTCAGTCATTGCCTGCTTGTCGCTGGCGACTACGTTTTTGTTGAACGGACAATCCGAACAAGCGCTGCTGCCGATGTTGTTAGGCGGAGCCGCATTGGGCTTTCTGGTTTATAACTTTCAGCCCGCGACGATTTTCATGGGCGATTGCGGTTCGATGTTGTTGGGCTTCGTGTTGGGATCGGCGGCGCTGTTGAGCGAATACGACCGTACGCGCAATTTGGGCGCAGTGCTGGTGACGCCGGTACTGATTCTGCTGATTCCGATTTTCGATACGTGCCTAGTCACGGTGATGCGCAAGCTGGCGGGGCGGCCTATCTCACAAGGTGGACGTGATCACACTTCGCATCGGCTGGTGGCGTTGGGCATTTCAGAACGACGCGCCGTGCTGTTGCTTTACGCACTGGCAGCGAGCGCCAGTGCGTTGGCGGTCTTGATTCGCACGCTGCCACCCTTCGTGCTGTTGTGGCTGATTCCGCTCTGCACGCTGGGGCTGTTATGCATCGGTATTTATCTCGGCAAAGTTCGCGTTTATGAAAACGGGGAGAACGGGGAAAACGGGCAATGGCCCGAAGCAGCAACTCGTTTGCACAGCTTCGCCGAATTCACATACAAGCGCCGCGTTCTCGAAATCCTGATTGATACCAGCTTGATCGTATTGGCTTATTTCGGCGCGTTTCTTTTGCGCTTCGACGGCAGCCTCACGACCGAACAGTTGCAATACTTTTTTAGTACGTTGCCGTTGGTGATAGCTGCGCAAATGATTGCGTTTCTGGTGTGCGGCATCTATCGCGGCTTGTGGCGTTATGCAGACGTAAACGATTTTGTCAGGCTTGCTAAATCAGTTGGCGCAGGCGTGCTGGCGGGGGCTTTGCTCGTGTTGATCTTGAAGCGAGGGCAAATGCCGGGGCGCGCAGTTTTGATTTTGCACGCGCTGTTGCTGATGTTTCTGGTCTGTGCCAGCCGCTGGTCGTTTCGTTTGCTGCGGGCTTTGATCGTCGGGCCAACCGCTCTCTCGATCAACGCCAAACCGGCGTTGATTTATGGCGCAGGCGATCAGGGCGAATGGCTGATCAATGAACTATTGCAAAACCCGCAGGCTTATCGTTATCGCCCTATCGCCTTGCTCGATGACGATCCGCACAAAGCGGGCAAGCTCTTGCACGGCTGTCGCATTCACAGTTTTCAGGAATTACCCGCGCTGCTGCTGCGCCACAAAATCAGTGCGGTATTGGTTTCGAGTGCGAACATTCCCGATAGCAAACTCGCGGCGTTGCAAACCTTCGATCTCGAATTCGCACGCGCGCAGGTGAGCCTGCAATTCAAACCATGTGTGACCGTCGCGCCGTCGCGCGCAGTTTTTTTAACGCCTTTGCCGCCTTCGTCTGAAGATGCGCTTGAGGTTACCGCCGCCAATGTCAGCTAAGGATTTTCAGCAACGAGGCAAAGTCATCGCCCAAATTCTGGGGGCGGAATGGCACGGCCCGCTGACACTCACGGCAGAAGAACTCGCACAGGCTACGCCGTTGCTGTTGAATTCGGGCGGCGGCGCGTGGGCGTGGCGACAGGTGCGCCACACGTCGCTCAAAGACACACCGGCGGCTTATGAGTTGCACCAGGCCTATCGCATGCACGCCCTGCACGTAGCCATCAAAGAACACGAGATTGCGCAAGTCTTCACGCACCTGCGCGCGCAAGGTTTGGAACCGCTGATGGGCAAAGGCTGGGTCGTAGCGCGGCACTATCCTGAACCCGGACTCAGGCCGTTCGGCGATATTGATTTTTATGTGCGACGAGAACAATACGCTGAGTTTAATACCGCCTTACAAACAGCGTCCGTCAAGGACGTAGACCTGCACAATGGCGCAGCGGAACTGGATGACCGCAGCTTCGAGGCGCTTTATGCGCACTCGCAGGTAAAACAATTGGGCGATGTAGCGGTCAGAATTCTAGGGCCGGAAGACCATCTGCGCTTGCTCTGCCTGCATTTTTTACGCGAAGGCGCACTGCGGCCATTGTGGTTATGCGACATTGCGGTGATGATTTGCGCGTTATCACTGGATTTCGATTGGGACTACTTTCTCAGCGGCAATCAGCGCCGCTCAGATTGGGTCAGGTGTACTTTAGAGTTAGCCCATCAGCTTCTCGGTGCAACCAAAGTAAACATTCCCCTTTCCGCTCAAACGTCGAAACTGCCGAAGTGGCTGGCTGCCACCGTGTTCGAGTTGTGGGGACAAGGAAAAGTCACTAAAGGCCGCCGCCTTCAAATGGATTCTTATCTGGCACATCCCCACGGCGTGTTACAGGCTTTGCGCGAACGTTGGCCCAACGCGATTGAAGCCTCGGTGGGCACCAAAGCGCCTTTCAATAATTGGCCGCGCTGGCCCTTTCAACTCGGAGAATGCGTGCTGCGCACCGCCGGGTTCGCGCGGCAAATTCCTCGCTTGATCGGGGAGCGGAATTTAACTTGATACCTCTTGCACAAACAACGCGGATGCGAACAGCAAAAGCTCTGATTGCATTGTGCAGGAACGCTGAACTGGTGCTGAAGTAGTTGTGAGTTCTATACGACCTCACGATTTTATCGAACACTCTAACTACAAGGAGACTCTCATGGAAAAGAAAGAACAAGCAATACCACAAGCACGAACTGCGGACATCGTCACCCGTGACTTACCCGATGAAGTTCTGGTCTATGACCTGAATAACCACAAAGCCCACTGCCTGAACCATACCGCAGCAACGGTTTGGAAATACTGTGACGGTAAAGCGACCGTGCCAGAAATTACGGCGCGGCTGAAAAGCGACCACCAACTGGCGGCAGACGACGCCACAGTCTGGCTGGCGGTCAATCGGTTGAGTAAAGCCAATTTATTGCAAGAACGTGTTACTCCACCCGCAGAAAGCGGGCGAATGGGACGACGTGCGGCGTTGCGTATCGGCACGGCGATCGCAGTGCCGCTCGTGATGTCCATCATCGCGCCCACTGCACAAGCAGCCTGTACGGGTACCGGTCTTAGCAATGGCACGGCCTGCTGTGCTAATAGCCAATGTGCTTCTGGATGCTGTGATCGTGGTGTAACCCCAGATGTGTGTGCAGCAGTAGGCGCTGGCACTGTATTGCCTGGGATGGCTTGCGCCAATCCTGGTAATTGCTGTTCAACTATATGTGTGGGGACACCAGGAAGCATGACCTGCGCAGGGACATAAGGCTGTCGTGTTTTGGGAATGACAGTGAAGCAAAAGCTGAGTGACTTGCCGGTCATGAATCGCGTGGCGATGCTAATGGACTTGTCTCATCTGATCGGTCCAGCCGCGCCAACCGGCAAACCAAAAAGAGCGGTGCGGAAAGCACCAACGATTTGAAGTTATGCTGACAACTGGTCCCCACATACGATTGCTGGAAAGGCATACGGAAAAACACCTTCGTCCACCATTGGTGAAGTTGATTAAAGCCTATCGTTGGCAAACGCGACGACTGAGGGTTTTGCCCGATTTTATTATTATCGGCGCGCGAAAATGCGGAACGACCTCTCTTTATGAATACTTGACGCAACATCCATGTGTGTTATCGGCTTTAAGCAAGGAGCTATATTTTTTTGATTACCATTATGAGAAAGGCGCAGATTGGTATAGCAGCCATTTTCCGACGCAATTTGAAAAACACATGCGTGAAAAGGCTTTCGACAAGAAGATGATCACGGGTGAGGCCACCCCTTCTTATTTTTCTCAACCAATAGTTGCTTCTCGGATTGCTGAATTGCTGCCGCGCGTAAAGCTAATACTATTATTGCGTGAACCCATTGCCGCAGCCTATTCGGCTTATCAATTCGGCATAAAGATGGGGACTTATTCAGCGCAAGAATTTGATTTTGAGCGAGCCGTGCAAGCCGAGTTGGATTATGTCAAAAAGGGCGGATCGTTATTCGAACGCCAAAACGAAGCGCTGGCGATCAATCCGCGTTGTTCTTTATTGGCGCGCCATGCTTACATTGATTTGTTAAAACCTTGGTTGGAGGTTTTTGGCGACGAGCAACTAAAAATAATTTTGAGTGAAGATTTATTTGCCGATACATCCGGGGTTTATCAAGAAGTGCAGGAATTTTTAGGTTTACCCAACCATATACTTAGGTCGTTCAAACCGTTTAACGAAAATCGTTATGAGAGGTTGGCTTCTGGGATAGAAGCCCAATTGCAGGATTTTTTTGCTCCTTTGAATCAACGGCTCAATCACTTTTTGGGCCGTGACGTTGGTTGGAGCTATAGTTAAGAATCGCTATGGAACTGATTCTCTTGCTTGCGAGGTTGATGCTCACCGCCGTTTTTGGCGTTGCAGGCGTAACAAAATTAGCCGACCGTGAAGGTTCACGCCGCGCGCTCACCGGATTTGGCGTACCGGATTCATTGGTTGAGCCGTTGGCCTGGGCCTTACCAACCTTAGAAATTCTCGTGGCCTTATTGCTGCTTCCAATCTCAACCGCGTGGTTGGGCGGCATCGGTGCGTTGGTGTTGCTGGCGGTGTTTTTGCTCGGCATCGGCATCAATCTGGCACGCGGCAATTCCCCTGACTGTCATTGCTTCGGGCAATTGCATTCAGCGCCGGTCAGTTGGAAGGTCTTTGCCCGCAATGCCGCGTTGGCTGCGGTAGCCGGTTTCATTGTCGTGCAAGGGGTCGCGCAAGGGCCAGCGAATGTCGGCCTGAGCGCAACTGAATGGATAAATGAAATGAAAGTCAGCGAAGCCCTTAGTTTGCTTTTGAGTATTGCGGCGGTGTCGTTGATCGTACCGATTTTTGTGATGTTGCGGCGCGCGTTGCAACAGCAAACGGCTATGGCTGAAACCATCACGGCCATGCAAAAACTGATTGAAGAAGATTACGCCGAACCGGAACCGCTCGAACGCGCAGATGCGCTGCCACCGGTCGAAGGATTGCCCGTCGGTGCGCCTGCTCCGGCCTTTTCGTTTGCGACGCTCGCGGGCGGATCATCGTCGCTGGCTGAATTACTCGCCTTGGGCAAACCCTTGCTGCTCTTGTTCGTCAGTCCTAACTGTTCGCCTTGCCGCACGCTGTTACCGAATGTCAGAGCGTGGCAACGCGATTATGGCGACTTCCTGACCATCGCCTTGTTGAGCAAAGGATCCGAAAAAGAAGTGCGTAACAAAATTGCGAAATACGAAGCGACGCACGTGTTGTTGCAGGGCGAATCTCTCATTGCCGATGAATATCAGGCTAAGTGGACGCCTGCCGCCGTGTTGATTGATCGCACCGGAAAAATCGCCAGCCCGGTCACCTCAGGCGATGATGCGATTCGCACGCTGGTGACCTATGCCGTCACGACTTCGGAATCGCCCCAGCAGAATGTGTCTCTCCCTCAAATCAAACTAGGCAAGTCCCTTTTCAATGTCGGAGAACCCGCGCCCCGCTTTGCCCTGACTGGTTTTGACGACCATGGTATCGGGGAAATCGGGCTGGACAGCCTGTTAGGCAAAGATACATTGTTGCTTTTCTGGGATCCGGGTTGCGGCTATTGCAAAGCGCTGGCTGACGACCTGATACGATGGGAAGCGAAATCCAGCCCCACGCAATTGGTGTTCATCTCTTCGGGCGAAGCAGCGGAAGTTAAGCAAGAGAGCGAGCGATTTCGTTCGCTGTTTTTACACGACGCCGATTTCGACATCGGCCCGATGTTTGGCGCGAACGGCACGCCCTCGGCAGTTTTGCTGGATGCGACAGGGCGCATTGCTTCGAGCCTGGCGGTGGGCGAGCAAAATATTTTGGGACTGCTCGGCGTACGTAAAATCAACTTGCCGCTGGCCAAAGGAGCGTTTAATGGAACCGCTTCGACAGCGGCCTCAGCGCCCTCAACAGTGGAGGCAGTAACCAAGTGAAGTTATTGCTGGCTGGTAACAAACAAGTCGTAGCGGGCGACGTTTCGCTGTGGAGCGCGGCGCAAGCCATTCAGCTTTTTGGCATCCGCGTCGGCATCCAGACCAATCAGGCAGAATGGATGGAGCGCCTTGAGTCGCACTTTCCGCCGCTGTGGCAGCCTGTTTCTGCTGGCGTCGTAGATCGGGTTTTTTCCTTTCGCTTTGGCAAAACCACTCATACGTTGTTTGAAAATGACGAGCTGACACTGAAAGCCAGAAGCTTGAAACAGGTGCTGGAAACTTTCGAGCGCCAACTGAAAATGTATGTGGCTGAAATGGCGCGTCGTCGTGTGTTTGTGCATGCCGGAGCGGTCGCCTGGAACGGAAAGGCGATTGTGATACCGGGGCGCAGTTACACTGGCAAAACCAGTTTGGTGAAAGGCCTGGTCGAAGCGGGCGCGACTTATTATTCAGATGAATACGCCGTGTTTGATTTGCAAGGGCGTGTGCATCCCTATCCGCAACCATTGGCGCTGAGAAAGCCCGGCGGATTCAATCAAAAAAAATGTTCAGTCGAAACACTCGGCGGTATTGTTGGAGCCAAACCATTGCCGGTCGGCTTGATCATCGTGAGCAAATATCGCGCTGAGGCGCGCTGGCGTCCGGTGCAACTATCGGCGGGTCACGGCGTCTTGGCGTTGCTCGACAACGCGGTTCCGGCGCGGCGCAAACCCGAAGTGGTTATGCCTACCTTACAAAAAGCCGTGAACGGAGCGACGATTCTCAAAGGAGATCGCGGGGAAGTCGAAGACGTGGTGCAGCGCATATTGGAAAGGTCTACATGAAATTTTTTGCTGAACTCGGCGCGTTGCTCGAACGACGCTGGCGCGATCACAATTACAACGACGAAGCTTTTCCCGCCTTGGCGGAACAGGCGCTGCTTGAAATGCCGCCGCATGAAAACGTAGATGCTTGGGACACCATTCGCTGGGTGTTGAACACGACTGAATTACCGCAACAGCAAGACATACCGGGCAAGTTCGGCAACCCGCCGATTACGTTATATTGCGGGCCGCGCTTTCACATTGATATTTATTTCTGGCTGGACGGTACGACCAGCATTCATCAGCACTCCTTTTGCGGAGCCTTTCACGTGCTGATGGGTTCGAGCATTCACAGCGATTATCGTTTTCATCCGCGCCAGACGATCAATGAACATTTTACCGTTGGCGAGTTAGTACTCGAAAAAGTGCAGTTGTTGATGCAAGGCCAGACCCGGCAGATTTTGCCCGGTAAGCGATACATTCATTCGCTGTTTCATCTCGACCGCCCCTCTGCGACGATTTGCATTCGCACCTATCACACGATCACTGAGACGCCGCAATACGATTACCTCAAGCCGCATTTTGCGCGGAATCCGTTTTTTCAGGATGCGTTCACGACCAAGCAGCTACAAAGCATTTCACTGTTGTTGCAGATGCAGCATCCGCAGGCCGTCGAAATGATTGACGATCTGCTGACCCGCGCAGATTTTCAGACGACGTTCACCGTGCTTGATTTGGCGTGGGGCTTTCTAGGCGGCAAACGACTGGAAAACGAATTCGGCTTGGCAACAGGTGAAGCGCAATTCCAGCAGTTGATGGAAACCGCGCGGCGACGACACGGTGCCTTGACTGATTTGATTCCTGATGTTTTCAAAGAAGCGCGTCGCCAGCACACGCTGATTTATCGGCGCGGACAAATCACCAGCCCCGAACATCGTTTCTTCCTCGCGTTGCTGCTCAACGTACCGAGCCGCGAAAAAGTGCTGGCGATGGTTGAACAACGCTTTCCCGACCACGCCCCGGTTGAGACCGTGCTGGAATGGATGGAGGAACTGGCAACTACGAAATTGTGGGGATCATCAGAACCTAATGTGCTAGGCATTGCCGATTGCGATGACGATTATTTGTTTGTCTTTCGCTGTTTGTTGGAAGGGCGAACATTAGCTGAAACAACCGCGCTTGGTGAGACTGAATTGGCAGACGACTTTACCGATGACATCGCAGAAAAATTTGCCTCACTTTATTACTCAATTTCAGACTCAGATCTTTTCCGCGCGCTCTTTTCGCCCCTTGTCGAGATAGCCCGGAAAATGGTACCGGGAACAATCGGTTGATTATTAGTATGTTATGGTAGAACGCCGCCTCATTATATGAACTATTAATATTTTGCGTGTAAGCAATGATCTTTTTCCCTTTTTCAGAAAAGACGCTATACTCTCACTCTCAACTTTATACAGTATCCGGTTTCTCCAATAACTAGGTGTCGCCGCCTTTAGCCCTCCTTTGGTGAAATAAGGCTGTATTGATGGTTTTAAGTCGGTTTTACAAGGAGAACTTAAAATGATGCATCCCATAGAACAACAGTCAGCCCCTTTAGCTCGGCAAGAGAAATTGATTGTCCGAGAACTTTCAGGTGAAGTTATGGTCTATGACCTCACGTCTCACAAAGCACATTGCCTCAATAAGGCGGCAGCAGTTATTTGGGAACACTGCGACGGGCAAACCGCTGCGAATGAGATTGCCGCTCTGATGGAACAAGAGCAACAACAACCAATCGGAGAAGATGTCGTTTGGTTGGCGCTGCAACAACTCGATAAAGCAAAACTTTTGCAGGAACCGCTGGTTAGCTCTAAGCAGGGAATGAAATTTTCCCGGCGCGCCGCTTTGCGTAAACTGGGATTAACGACAGCGGCGTCCTTACCTCTTGTCGTTTCCGTAATCGCGCCAACTGCAGCGACGGCAGCTACTGTGCCTCCTATCCCTCCAATATGTAGGGTTTGTGCCATCTTCGGGAGTGGTAGCGGGAGATCGAATACCTGTCCACCTGTATGTGGCCCGACTGCTATTGGGCTTTGCTTTAACAATTCCAGTTGCATGGGGGTTGGCGGGGCATTACCTCCTAGTTCATGTCCAGACTGTTACAACTTCAATCCAACCTCAAGTAGCTGGCGTGTATAAAATGCGAATCGGGGATTAAAGCGGCAAAGAACTGTTTGTACCAGTTCGTGAGACTAAAGTGTTGCGCCTGCCTGAGAAGCAGGAAAGGGAAACCGTTTTACGGAGCGTTAAGTAGAAAACAACGATGCTATGGCGTTCCACCGTAATATGTTATTTCGCATCGCTGGCGTTATTGGCCTGGAGTTGGTTTCCGCCGTTTCCCTGGCTGCATGAACACGCGCAATGGAGCGACCTTTTCGTTGCTTTGGCAGCCTTGTGCTGGTTGATCGAATGCGTCTGGCAACACGTTTGGCCGCGTTGGCGGCCTTTGCATACTGCGTTGGCGGCTTATGGCCTGTGGGCTTTGGTTTCCTGGTGGATATCATCCGACCCGCAGGCCAACGGCTGGAAATTGCTGGGCATCGCTGAACTGCTCATCTTGACAGTACTCACTTCTGAATTATTGCAACGTCAAGCATTGGTCGCGCCTTTTGCCCGCACTATCGCGTTGACCTCGCTCATCACAGCGGCGGCGGCGTTAGTCGGGCTGGGGCTGTTTTATGCGGGCATCACTACGCGCTTGATTGGTACGTATGGCGATCTGGTCGCCGCGCCCAGTTACGCGCGCTTACAGGCTGGAACTTCTCAACCTAATATGTTGGCCAGCTTTTGCATCTTTGCAGCATCAATAACGGCATTGGCGCATCTCCCTCAACGCTGGCGGCGTCTCACGCAAGCCGCACAATGGTTGACCGTTTTGCTGACCTTTGCGCGCGGCATTTTAGGATTCGCTCTTGCCGTCACGATACGCCAAGCTCGCACCAGGCGGCAGCATTTAGGCGTGATGGCTTTTGCCGCGCTTTGTGTCATCGTGTTGGGCACGCTGACCATCTGGAACTTCTCATTCGACCCGTCACGTCCTTTTGCTTTACGGCTTGCGCCCGAAGAATCGAGTCGCTGGCAGGCGCTGACCTCGTCGCTGGTTACGCTCGCCGCGCATCCGTTCGTTGGCAGCGGCACGGGGACTTCCCCCGGCCTCTATCGCGGAATGCCTTTCGATGCACATTGCACTCCGCTCAACATTGCAGCCACGATGGGCTTGCCCGCATTGGTTGCTTTCGGTGCCATTTTCTTTTTGCTGTGGCGTCAACGCCGTCAAGCGATTCATCAGGCGTTCGACCTCGCTTTATGGAGCGGCTTGGCTGGATTGGTGCTCGATGCCCTGACACAGGACATCGAAGACTTTCGTCACCTCTGGGTTTTGATCGGCGCACTTGACGCCGGTTCAACCAGGGAAACCACCTAACAAAACCGTTACTGCAAAGTAACTTACCTGCACACTTTAGTTATTCAACAAGTTACTTTTCGGTACGTGAAGTAACTAAGCAAAATAACCAATTAACAGCCTGTAGCTTTATTTCCCGCGAAAAAGAAGCCCGACAGGCGACCTCGGAGGACAAAATGAAATTACCTTACAAAAGTCTCTTGGTCTTAGTCATGCTGGCGACGGTGACGAGTCTGGTTTTTTGGCAAAGAAACGTCAGTCATGCCGCGACCGCTCTGCAACAACAACGCAACTGGTCGTTGGGCGGTGAAGCCAAACTCACCACCAACACCATTTTGCCCTATCGTTCGGCGGTGCAGCTCACGTCACGCTGTCCGACGGCCAGTGGCGGAATTGATATCAACGCTTGCCTCATCGAAAAACGTCTTACAGCATCGGGAATTGTTTTCACGCCGCCGGGAGCGCCAGCTCCCAAATGGCGCTTTGCCGACTTGTATGAACTCAGTAGCGATTTCACGCCCAAAACGCCCGGCCTCGAATCGGATTGCGGAGGCGGTTCGCCCCGTTTCGAGATCGGCCTGGATTTGAATGGAGACGGGTTCCCCGAAGGCAGTCTCTTTATTTATCTCGGCCCGCTATTGTCTTTCCGCCATTGCAACGGTGCCTGGCAAAACAGCGGCAACCTCGTCGGCGATGTAGGCAATGATCGGCGCTATGACGCGACGCAATTCGGCGGCGAATTTTATGGCACTTACTCAGAAGCGCTAAACCTGATCGGACACGGCGCGATCTGTTACATCATACTGGTCGTAGATAGCGGCTGGTCAGACCGCGTAGCAAACCCCGGCAAACAGACGATCCACGCCGATAACGTAAGGATTAACGAACATTGGTTGTTGACCAACACTGCGCTTTCGCAAGACGTGTTGTCACTCGAACCGATTGAACTAACTCCTTTCGATGGCTCTTTGTCGGAATGGCAGCAGGCTTTTGCGGCTGACAACGCGAACGAAACAACCTCGATCAGGCGCATTCCGCTACTCCGTCCGAATCTCAAAGAAACAGACGAAGAAAAATAATCGCTTCGTTTTTTCTGAGTTGATTGGTTAATTCCTCTGCGTAGGGCAGGATCAAATCCTGCCCTACCTCGGCGAGGAGTCGTAAAAACATCGGAAGTTAATCCTTAACTTGCCAAAGTAACTGACAAACCTCAATGGCTAAGAACCGAAATTTATTAAAAGGCACATTGTTAATCACACTCTTTGTGTTAGCCGGAGGGGACATATGCTCGCAGCTTCGCTCAAAAGCGTTAGTTGATGCTATCAACACGACCGCTTCCCTCAAGCGCCTGCCGCTGGTCTTTGAACTGAATACCGGGCAGTTCCCTGACGAGACCGGTTTTGTGGCGCGCGGCGATGGCTATCAAGCCAGACTTGCAGCCCACACGGCGGAATTAGAGGTCAAGTCAAAACATACGCCAGATGCTTTGCGTATGCGTTTCAAAGGGGCCAAGCCCGCCACTCCGCGTGGGATAAATAAATTACCTGGGCAAAGCAATTATATTTTCGGACAGGAGTTCAGTCACTGGCGCACCGGCATCCCACATTTCGAGCGCGTGAGTTACTCTGAAATCTACCCAGGCATTGATCTGGTTTTTTACGGAAAGGATGGACAACTTGAATACGATTTTATCGTAGCTCCGTTGGCCGACCCGAAGGTCATAAGCCTGCTATTTGCCAACGCACAAGGGATGCGTGTGGATAGCCTTGGCGACTTGTTGATTGAGCAGAACGGCGGCGAAGTAAGACAACATAAGCCGGTGGTATATCAAAACGTCAACGGAGCCAGGCAAATTATTGAGAGCCGTTTTAAGTTATCAGCTCAGAGAGAAATCAGCTTTGAGTTAGCCGCTTACGACCCTCATCAAACTTTGATTATTGACCCTGCCATCAGTTATTCAGCCTTGCTCGGCGGCAACAGCAATGATGCCGGACAAGCTCTGGCGGTTGATGCGGCGGGCAATGCCTATGTCGCGGGCGTAACAAACTCAGATGATTTCCCCACCACGCCGGGCGCTTATCGAACGACGCTCAGTGGCGGAGAAGTCTTTATTGCCAAGCTGAATCCGACCGGGACGAGTTTGTTATATGCCACTTATCTGGGCGGCAGCGGTTCTGACCGCGCCTTCGGCTTGGCGGTTGACACTGCGGGCAACGCTTATGTGACCGGCGCGACAGCCTCGCCTGACTTCCCCATAACCACCGGCGCGTTGCGCAATACTTTCGTCAGCGGTGAGGCTTTCGTTGCTAAATTAAATAACACCGGCTCTGCTTTGTTATATTCCACCTTTCTCGGCGGCAGCGGCAATGAAACTGCCTACAGCCTGGCTGTGGATGGAACCGGCAATGCTTATGTTACCGGCCTGTCTTCTTCTAGTAATTTCCCTACGACGCAAAACGCGTTTAAAAGAACTATCGGCGGCGTCTTTGATGCCTTTGTAACTAAAATCAATCCGACTGCGACTGCGTTGGTTTATTCGACCTTTCTGGGCGGCAGCGGCGCTGAAACAGGTTTCGCCCTTTCAATTGATGCGGCTGGCAATGCATTCGTAGCAGGTAGCACCGGCTCGATTGATTTTCCGGTTTCAACCAACGCATATCAAAAATCCTTCGGCGGCAGCACCGGTCAAACTGACGCCTTTGTCGCCAAATTAAATAACACAGGCTCGGCGCTGACTTATGCCACTTACCTCGGCGGCAATGGCTCTGACAGCGCGTTGGGCCTGGCGGTTGATGCAACAGGAAATGCTTATGTTACCGGTGAAACAGCGCGAGCCACGAGTGGAGCGAATTTCCCTGTTACTACCGGAGCCTTACAAACCACTTTAGGTGGAGGCGAACCTCCCAACGACGCTTTTATTGCAAAATTAAACGAGAGCGGCTCGGCTTTGATTTATTCCACCTATTTTGGCGGGAACGGTACGGATAAAGGTGTCGGCATTGCGCTCGACGCGGCGAATAACGCTTATGTTACAGGGCTGACGGCTTCGACGAATCTGACTGCCGTGGGCGGTGGCTTGGGCGTTTATGGCGATAACATAGACGCATTTGTGGCGGGATTAAATCCGACGGGCGCGGCACTAACATATTTTTCTTATCTGGGCGGCGGCAGTAACGACACCGGCTCGGCCCTTGCCCTGAGTAACATCGGTGAAATCTATGTTACCGGCGCGTCGGCTTCGGCGGCGTTCCCGGTTACTCCGGGTGCGTTGCGTCCGCGTAATGGCATGGTGCAAGAAGCTTTTGTTACTCGCATCGGTGCGAGCGGAGCTTCACCGGTCGTCAGTGTTTCGGCGGCGAGTTACGGCGCGCGAGTAGCAGAAGAATCCATTGTGGCGGCTTTTGGCGTAAGGCTGGCGACGCAAACTGAAGTAGGTGGTGACACCGATCAGGCTGCCCCCGGCATACAATTGCCGACGTCGTTGGCGGGTACGCAATTGTTATTGCGCGACAGTGCAGGCATAGAACGCGCAGCCCCGCTATTTTTCGTTTCGCCTGGGCAAATCAATTACAAAATTCCAGCGGGACTTGCCGCCGGAATCGCCTTAGTCACTGTGCGCAGCGGCGACGGAGCCATTGCGTTAGGCAACGCGCAAATCGTTAAAGTCGCGCCGGGCGTGTTTACCTCAAACGGCAACGGTCAGGGAGTGCCAGCGGGTTTCGCCATTCGCGTAAAGGCCGACAATTCGCAGAGCTTTGAACCCATCGGCGAACTCGACGCGCAAAATCGTTGGGTTCCGCGTCCGCTTGATCTCGGCCCCGCGACTGACCGGGTTTTTCTGATCCTTTTCGGCACGGGCTGGCGCTTTCGCACCGACGGCAGCGTGACCGTGCAAATCGGCGGCGAAACGTCATCAGTCGAATTTGCCGGAGCGCAAGGCAGTTTGGAAGGACTCGACCAGTCAAACATCCTATTGCCGCGCAGCCTCGTTGGTCGAGGCCGCGTGACTGTCTCACTCACAGCCAACGGCCTGCCAGCCAATCCCGTTACGATGGAATTTCGTTAAGCCCTCGGCGCATTCTCAGCAACCAGTTCTCGATAAAGTTCGGCAATATCGTTAAGCAACCGCTCACGCGATAACCGTTGCCTCACGAAGCCTTGCCCGCGTAAGCCCATCGCACTTCGCGCTTCGGGTTGCGTAAGCAAATAAATCAGCCCGCGTGTGAAAGCCGCTACGTCGCCCGTCGCAACCGTCACTCCCTGCTCCCACATCTGCAATTCGTCTTGCCGTTCGCCGCGTGCGCCGAGAATGTCTACTACGCCGCCAACCTCGGTCGCCAATACCGCACAACCGCTATTCATCGCTTCAATCAACGTGAGTGGCGTACCTTCATTGACTGAACTCAAAGCCACTACGTCAAGGTCAGCGTAAAGCGCCGCGACATCCTGACGAAAGCCTGTGAACGTTACGCGCTCAGTCAGTCCTAAAGTTTGCGCCTGCGCAGCGAGCGTCTCACGCAATTCGCCGTCGCCGATGATGAAAAAGCGCGTGCGCCGTGCCAGTTCAGGCGCAAGCTGTTGAAACTGCGCGACGGCCTGCAAGAACAGCGCGTGGTTTTTCACCGCGCATAATCTGCCGACGATGCCTACCGCCAACTCGTCTTCGTTCAATTGATATTCGGCGCGCAAGCGAGGTGCGCGTGGCTGTGCAGCCTGTTCATCGCAATCAATCCCCAGAGGAATAACGCGGAATTGCGCGGAACATCCGACGCCAAAAGTCTCATTGATTTCGCGGCGTTGCTGTTCGCTGATGGTAATGATGCGATGGCTGAACCAGCGCGCCAGTGCGCTTTCGATCACAACGAAGAGCTTCGATTTCGCTGCGCCGTAATAACCGTGAAAGATGTGGCCGTGAAAAGTATGTACGACGTGACACGAGTGCGGCCTTCCCCACAACGTTGAAAGCGTAAGCCACCGATAAAGCCAAGCGGCAAGGCGGCCTGCCGCGCCCGCTTTCGCCTTATGCGTATGCACGATGTCAGGCTTGATGTGCCTGAACAGCCGCCAGAGTTTGAACACCACGAGCGCGTCGCGCACTCCGATTTCGCGGCTCATCTCTTTGATAACCAGCGGCGTGACTCCCGCTTGCGTGGCGAACCAAGACATATCGCCTTCGTGCGGCGGCACCGTTCCGGTAATCAACGTTGTCTCGAATTCCTCACCCGCTAAGCCCGCCGTCAGCCACGTAACATGTTTGGTCGGTCCGCCAATGTTGAGGCGGTCAATGATACGAACGATACGAACGGGGCGAATGCTCATAAGAAAATAACGGTCATACGCGCGGACTGAATTCCTGCCACCATAACTCCAGCATCAACAGGTTCCATAAACGAAAGGCGTGGTCGGCCTGACCGTTTTGATGTTCGTTGACGTATCGCTCAATCACTGAAGCGTTGAAAAAACTACGTTGCCGCGCACTTTGGCTCAACAACACGTCGCGCGTGAAATCGCGCAGTTCGTGGCGAAACCATGCGCCGAGCGGTACGCCAAAACCCATCTTGCGACGGTTGACATTGGCGGGCGGCAACAAATCGGCGAAGGCCTGTTTAAGCAAATTTTTCTGCTTCAGCCCTGGCGCTTTGAGCGACAACGGCAACCGCGCAGCGAATTCCATCACTTCGTGATCGAGAAAAGGCGAACGCGCTTCGAGGCTGTTTGCCATTGAGGCGATGTCTACTTT
>JAYSVR010000128.1:0-2540 GCA_043718445.1 Acidobacteriota bacterium
ACAAGCACGGCAATCTCACCGTAGATTTCGGCTTCATCGTCAACAACATGGTCATCGGCAACGCCGTGTGGAAAGACAAAGACGGCAACGGTACGCGTATTGCGACTGAGCCGGGCATCGCGGGCGTCAAGCTCACGCTGTTCCGCGACAATGGCGACGGCACGTTCAATGCATCATCTGGTGCATCTGGTGACATATCAGTTGCGACGGCGACGAGCGATGCGCAAGGCGGCTATCAGTTCACGCAACTCTATCCCGCGACTTATTTCGTGCGGGTAGACAGCGCGAACTTCAGCGGCATCTTGGCTGATTGCGTCAGCACGAAAGGCAATCCTGCGCCAAACGGTGATGCAGACAACGACGACAATGGTTCTGACAACCTGAACCCATCGGTGACGCCTCCGACTTCGGGCGCGATCACTTTGATTCAAGGCACAGAACCGGCGAGCGACGGCGATGGAGCGAACGGCAATCTCACGATTGATTTCGGCTTCTTCACGCCGTTGACGTTGTCGGTGCAAGACCCGGCGACTTGCACGGGGCCGGGTTCGATTTTGCAAGTGATGGCGATGGTGACGAACCCCACCGACGCGGCCCAGCCCAACAACGCGACCGATGAATTCGTAGCCACGTTACCGGCTGAACTCATCGGCTTGGCGGCGAACGCTACGGCGACCATTGGCGGCGCAGCGGCTGGCACGGTGGCGGTCACGTCCGGCAAGGTAGTGTGGAACGGCGCGATTCCGGCGAACTCAACCTTGACGATTAAATACAACGTGCAAGTCGTTAGCGGCGTGGCGAACGGCATCGAGTTCTGCATTCTGAATACGGCGTATTTCGACGCCGATCTCAACGGCTCGAACGAAGCGCAGATGGTCGTGAACTATTGCGACCGGCTTGATTGCGCGCCGCTCGGGCCGGGCTTGCCGATTGCGAACGGCAGTTCGGTGTTGATCTTCCCGGCTTATACGTCAAACGCCTCGAACCCGGCGGCGGGGAATACGCGGGTGAGTTTGACCAACACCAATCCGACGTTGGGCGCGACGCTGCATCTGTTCTTTGTGGATGGCGATTCGTGTTCGGTGGCTGACAGTTATCTCTGTCTGACGCCGAATCAGACGGCGGCCTTCCAGATGTCTGACCTTGATCCGGGTACGAACGGCTTCCTGATGGCGGTTGCGGTTGATCCGACGACGGGCTGTCCAACGAATTTCAATTACCTCATCGGCGATGAGTATGTGAAATACGACAGCGGCCACACGGCGAATCTCTCGGCGCAAGGCGCGACGGCGCTGGCCGCGAGTGAAGCATTGTGCAACGGCGAAACCTCTACGGCGGCCTCGCTGAAATTCGACGGCGTGAATTACAGCGCGCTGCCGCGCGCGTTGGCCTTGAGCAATCTGCCCAGCCGAGCGGACGGCAACGACACGCTGCTGATTCTCGACCGCATCGGCGGCAATCTCGCACGCGGACTCGATGCCGTCAGCGATTTTGCCGGACTGATTTTCGACGACGCTGAGAAGGCTTATAGCTTTGCCGGACGCGGCGGCTTCTGCCAATCGCGCAATCGTTTGGATGGTGCGTTCCCGCGCACTACGCCACGGCTTGATGTGGCGATTCCCGCCGGACGCTCCGGCTGGATGAAACTCTGGTCGGCGACCGACGGCGCATTAGTCGGTGCGGCGCTCACCCGCAACACCAACGCGGCTTCGCAAGCGAACGCCTTCACCGGCGGACACAACTTGCATACGTTGACGACGACGACGGCGGCGACGTTGACGATGCCGGTGTTTCCGCCGACCTGTTAGCGCGAGAACGGCCAACCGTAGTGAAAAAGCGAGAGCCGGAATCAGTCGCCTGACTGATTCCGGCTCTCGCTTTTTCATGCAGCGTCCAGCTTCGTATGGGGATGCAACGGTGGCGACGGTAGCGCAACTTCGCCAAAGTTGCGCTGTTGGCATTTGACGCATTGATTACCACGCTTACGCTGGGCCAGTTGGGTGGCGAGAGGGCTGTCCGTTCCGCAGAGATTTCCGCTTCGCCAACAGCGCAACTTTGGCGAAGTTGCGCTACCGTGCGCGGAAGAGTTTTTCTGGATAAAGGGCTACCAATTTTCAGCGTTGTCTCGTATCGTGCGTGAAATCTTTTACTGACCGCCTTTTCTCTCGGAGTGCCTTCCTGATTGTCGGGCGGTTTTTAGCGAACTCGAATCACAAAGCGTTTGGTTGGGAATGTTGGTTTACCGGCGTTAGCTCCGTAGCGGTTTACGGAAAAACAAACGACCCCGCGCGGAGTAGGGCGGGTTAGTAACTCGCCCTACTCCGCGCACCCGACTGGGCTACCCCAGTAGCCCGCGCGTGAACGACTGACACCGACAAAGAAGAACGACGAACGGCGTTCAAAAAAAACGCAGCACAGCAAACAAACTTTATGAGCAAACTCCACACTCACCGCACCGCACTGCTGGCGCTCACCTTGGCGCTGCTCACCCTAACCATTAGCTTCGCCAGTTGGCGTGCGCAGGCAGAACGCTCGCTGTT
>JAYSVR010000129.1:0-2539 GCA_043718445.1 Acidobacteriota bacterium
GAATCACGTCACTTGCTTAGAATGAGGTGACGTTTCGTTAGGAACCACCGATAAGTTTATTGTGGTGTAGATTGTCACGCTCGACAACCGGTCATAACACCTGGCGCGCCTGCTTTTACCCGATGGCACACGATGGCGCTTGTTTTCAGGCCGTCAGGCGCTCAACGTTTTCGGTCTAGCACAAAATTTTATGAACCCTGCTGTGGCTTCGTTGCTGGCTCTCTTGTTCGCCATTCTGCTTTCGATGGTGTCGCGCCTTAACGTCGGTTTCGTCGCGCTCGCGCTCGCGTGGCTGGTCGGCGTCGGCGTCGCCGGAATGAAACCCGAAGCCGTGATGGCGGGCTTCCCGGCTACGTTGTTTCTGACGTTGACGGGCGTGAGTTTGCTGTTCGCCTGCGCTGAAACGAACGGCGTGTTGCGCGTATTGACCGAACGCATCTTGCAATTGGTACACGGCGAAAGGCGCTGGTTGCCGTTGTTGTTTTTTGTGATTGCCTGCGCCGTCTCGACCATCGGCCCCGGCGCAATCTCTGGCGTAGCCCTCGTCATCCCGCTCGCCTTAGCCATCGGCGCACGCGCCCACGTACCGCCGCTCTTGACGATGTTGATGGTCGGCAACGGAGCCAATGCCGGAAACCTTTCGCCGATCAGCGTGCTGGGCGTCATCGCCAATACCAAAATGCGCGAAGCCGGTTTGGGCGAACACGCGGGCAAAGTCTGGTTCGCCAACTTCGTCGCGCATGCGCTCGTCGCCTTGCTGGCCTGGCTATTGTTCGGACGCCAAGCGGCGAAACCATCCGCTGAAAATTTTGGCGAAACTTTTGCTGAAGACACAACCGCGCTTTCGCTGTCGCGTCCGCAATGGCTGACGGTGATCGTCATCGCGTTGTGGATTGCCGGTGCGATTGTGTTCAAGTTGAACCTCGGCTTGAGCGCCTTTGTCGCGGTGAGCGTATTGCTGTTGCTGCACGCGGCGGATGAAAACGCCACGGTCAGACAAGTGCCGTGGGGCGTATTGCTGATGGTGTGCGGCGTGTCTACGTTAATTGCGTTGCTTGAGAAAACCGGCGGATTGGAACAGTTCACGGCGTTGCTGGCGCGGGTGGGCAAGCCCGCTACGATCAATGGGCTGATGGCTTTTGTGACCGGCGTGATTTCGAGTTACAGCTCGACTTCAGGCGTCGTGATGCCTGCCTTCCTGCCCATTGCGCCCAAGCTGGTCGCGCAAATCGGCGGCGGCAATCCGCTGGCGTTGGCCTTGAGCATCAACGTCGGCTCCGCGCTCGTGGACGTTTCACCGCTTTCGACCATCGGCGCGTTGTGCCTCGCGCCCATCAACGACGCAGCGGAATCGAAGCGATTGTTCCGGCAACTGATGCTGTGGGGTTTTGCGATGGCGTTCGTCGGCGCACTGTTCTGCCAATTGTTTGCCGGTTGGATTGCGCGTTGGTGATGCGCTTATACTGCGCGCTCTTTTTTTACATAACCACAAGGAGCAACGAGTTGGCGCTAAAAGACCTGATCGAAATCAACGACCTCACTCGCAACGAAGTCCAGACCATTTTCAAAACGACGGCTGACATCAAAGCCAAACCGCGCGACTTTGCCGAAGCCCTGGCTGGATGCAGCGCGGCGCTGATTTTTGAAAAGCCGAGTTTGCGTACGCGTGTGACGTTCGATTTAGGCGCGACGCAGATGGGGGCTTCGTGTGTCTTTCTCGATCATCAAGGCGTACGCATCGGCGAACGCGAATCGGTCAAAGACATGGCGCTCAATCTCGAACGTTGGGTAGACCTGATCGTCGCGCGCACTTACAGCCACGAGACGGTGGTCGAGTTGGCAGAGATCGCTTCGGTGCCGGTCATCAACGGCTTGTCTGAATCGGGGCATCCGTGTCAGGGGCTGACTGACTATTTCACGTTGACCGAAAAGGTCGGCAAGGATTTGCGCGGCTTCAAGTTCGCTTATGTCGGCGACGGCAACAATACGGCGCACTCGTTGTTGTTCGGCGCGGCGAAACTTGGCGTACACATTCGCATCGGCTGCCCGAAAGGCTACGAACCGGATGCCGAAGTGCTGAAGCTCGCGCGCAAGGAAGCCAAGTCCACCGGCGCGAAAATCGAAGTCGTGAATGATCCTTACGACGCGGTTGAAGGCGTGCAAGCGGTTTATACCGACGTATGGGCTTCGATGGGTTTTGAAGCCGAGACCGAACGTCGCCGCGAAATTTTCTCGTCGTTCCGCGTCACCAAAAAGCTGATGAGCAACGCAGCCAAAGGCGCTTTTTTCATGCATTGCCTGCCCGCCCATCGCGGCGACGAAGTAGACGCCGATGTGATTGATGGCAAACACTCCATCGTTTATGACGAAGCCGAAAATCGGCTGCATACGCAAAAGGCGATTATGTATTTGCTGGTCAAAGCCAACCAGAAGTAAGTGCGGAGTGCGGAGTGCGGAGTGTAAGAATTAACGGATGAGCCAACAATCACATCGGCGTCTACTTCGTCGCCGCGATGGGCGGGCAGGCAATGCATGAAAA
>JAYSVR010000130.1:0-2531 GCA_043718445.1 Acidobacteriota bacterium
GAAAACATTAGGGAGTTTGCCTTTCGCGCCCACCGTTGCCGCAAGCTATTCGGCGACCGGCATTGTCCCTTATCCATTTTCAATTATTGGCAAAGGCCGTCTTTATTGAAGTTTGTTCCTGCATAACAATTGAAAAGGGATAAGGGACAATGTCGGTCATCAAATGGTTTGGGTTGATCGTGGGGCAAAAATGCGAATTCCTCAATGTTTTCTGTCGCAATAAGCCTATTTTTTGGAGTAGGTGTGAAATGAAACGGGCCGTTCGTCAGAAAGAAGGTGTCTACCAAACTCTTTCTCTAGTCGCACGACCCGTGACCGTGTCATGGCTACCTTAGCTCGACTTTGTACAAAATTGAAAAGTGAAAAGGACATCTCTCAACCCGCAAGTAAGATGGAGGTGAACAAACCATCATCTTGCCCGAAGATCAGTGATGCCGCTTTCACCAGAGATTTTAAACGTCTTATTGATCTTTCAAAGCGCCTTTACCAGTCAGACTTGGGAAAAGGCCCCAATTCTAATCGTCCGCACGCTGTTGGCGCGTGGACGGCCCACTGTTACGGCGGCGTTACGCCAAATGGGGCGCAGTCACCTCTTCCATCACGTACTGAATCGCGCCCGCTGGTCGCCGCTGACATTGAGCTGGTTACTGTTGCAAGCTCTGCTCAAAGCCTTTGTCGCAGCGGGCGGCGAACTTCTTTGAAGTCTGAACCTATTGGGCTTGTATCGCTTCGACCTGCGCGTGGTCTTTGAGTTGAATGGTTTCGCCGTTCGTTACGGCTGCGGCGAGATAAGCGCAATAGGCGCCGACTTCATCCGCCGTCAGCCATTCGGGACGGCCTGACGGACGCGAGCGCGTCACGACCGGCGTCATCAGCGCCAACGTATTGACGCGCACCGGACGGCCTCTGGCTTCAGCCGCCAGCACATCTTTCATCATCAGTTGCGCCGCCGCCGCAATCGAAACTGGCCCCGCACCGGGAACCGGCTCAAACGCCGCGCCGCCGTTAATCATCGTGTAACTGCTGCCCGGCTGGTTATAGAGCATCGGCAAAAAAGTTCGCGCGACTAACAGGTGCGCCGTGAGATTGTTTTGCAAAACGTTGGCCCAATCTTCGAGCGGCACTGACACGAGCGGCTTGCCTTGCCACCATCCGCCCAACGAAGCCACGACCGCATTCAATTGCCCGAATCGTTGCAAGATCGTTTGCCGCACCGCATGCGCTCCTTCGGGCGTACCAACATCTGCCGTGACCGCGACAAATCGCTCATTGCCTAATTCACCTAAACCGATTTGCAAATCCATCAGGCGCTCCGGCTTGCGCGAAGGCACGACGACTGTCGCGCCCGCCTGCAAAAAGGCTTTTACGATTCCTTCGCCGACTTCGCCAGCGCCACCGGCAATCAGCGCCACCCGATCTTTGAGTGATGACATAACTGTGATAAACCTCCGTCAGAATTATTGCTGAAAGGATTATGCTGATGAACTTCGCACAAGCGCAATCGCGCATCGCACAATCGCAACGCATCGTAGCCTTTTCGGGCGCGGGCATTTCGACCGAATCAGGCATCCCTGACTTTCGCAGCCCGAACGGCGTATGGGCAACGAACCGCATCGTTTACTTTCACGAATTTCTGCAAGACCGCGCGGCGCGCATCGAAGCCTGGCGGCAAAAATCCTTGATCTGGCCTGCGATGCGCGACGCCAAACCAAATGCCGGACATCTGGCTTTTGCCGAGCTCGAACAACGCGGCAAGCTGTTAGCGCTGATTACGCAAAACATCGAAGGGCTGCATCAACGCGCGGGCAACAGCCCTGAGAAAATCATCGAATTGCACGGCACGATGGTCGCAGCCGAATGCCTCTCGTGCTTTGATCGCATTCCGATGGATGAAGCCATTGAACGCATCGCGCACGGCGACGCGGCTCCGGCGTGCGAGCAATGCGGCGGAATGCTCAAACCAGCGACGGTGAGTTTCGGGCAATCCATGCCCGCGATGGAAATGGAATTGGCAGCGGCAGTCAGTCAGGAATGCGAAGTCTTCATCGCCGTCGGCTCTTCGTTGCAAGTCTATCCGGCGGCGGGTTTTCCCGAACTCGCCAAACAAAGCGGAGCCAAACTCATCATCATCAATCGTGACGAGACGCCGCTGGATGGCATTGCTGATTTAGTGATTCGAGAAAACATCGGCGAGGTGTTGCCGCGACTGGTGGGAATGTCAGCGCATTAGCATCGCTGCCGTAAGAAACACAGATGGGAGTCAGTCCAAATCAAGAATGTGCCTCAAGCCGTCTTCAATTCGTTCGAGCAAGTTGAGCGGCACTTCTCCGATAAATTCCGTCAAGGCTGATTTATCTGCACTGATGATTTGCGAGATGTTGGCGACGCTGTCGCGCTCAAGTCCTGCACGCGCGGCAGGCAGCAACACATTGCCGCGTCCTTTTAATAATTCCAAATTCGTAGTCACGACGATAACGACGACGGTGCGGATAAAGCTCTCGGTGAAATGGTCGGCTTGCACAATGACGACC
>JAYSVR010000014.1:0-8707 GCA_043718445.1 Acidobacteriota bacterium
GCGCGCGGGCAAGCCCTGAAACTGAATGCGTTCGCGCGCGAGTTTCATCCAGCGTTCCAAAATCGGATCGTCGGGGAAGAGTTCCAATGCGAGATCGTCAGTGCGGCGAATGTTCGCCGGATTGCCCGACAAGGCCACCCAGCGGAACGGCCCGCGTCCTTCGCAAAACAGCGGGCGGATGTATTCGGGTACGAACCCGGGAATCTCGAACGCATCCTTCACGCCTTGTTTCACTGCCTGCGCGCGGATGTTGTTGCCGTAATCGAACGTCACCGCGCCCAGCCGTTTCAAATCCAACATGGCTTGCACATGCGTCGCCATCGCCGCCATCGAACGTTTGACGTATTCGTCAGGCTGTTCACGCCGCAACGTTAACGCTTCGTCGAGCGTCATCCCGTTCGGCACGTAACCATGCAACGCATCGTGTGCACTGGTTTGATCGGTCAGCACGTCGGGCACGATGTTGCGCCTGACCATCTCTGGCAGCACATCAGCGCAATTGCCGACCAGTCCGACCGACAGTGCGCGTCCTTGTTGTTGAGCTTCACGCACTTGCCGTAAGGCGTCGTCGAGGTCGTAACTGATCGCGTCGCAATAACCGAGAGCCATGCGTTTCTCGATGCGCGCGGGGTCACAGTCAATGCCGAGAAAGCACGCGCCGTTCATCGTCGCGGCCAACGGTTGCGCGCCGCCCATGCCGCCGATGCCGCCTGATACGACCAGCTTGCCATTCAACGAGCCTCCAGTCTTGGCAAAATGTTTTTCTCCGACGGCGGCGAAGGTTTCAAACGTGCCTTGCACGATGCCTTGCGAGCCGATGTAAATCCACGAACCGGCGGTCATCTGGCCGTACATCATCAAGCCCAACTGATCGAGGCGATGGAATTCGTCCCAATTCGACCACTGGCCGACGAGGTTGGAATTGGCGAGGAGTACGCGCGGCGCATCGGCGTGCGTGCGAAAGATGCCGACGGGCTTGCCCGATTGCACCAGCAAGGTCTCGTCGTTTTCGAGCGATTGCAACGAACGCACCAGCGCGTCAAACGCCGGCCAGTTGCGCGCGGCCTTGCCCGTACCGCCGTAAACGACCAGCTCATCCGGGCGCTCGGCGACTTCAGGGTCGAGATTGTTCATCAACATTCTGAGCGCGGCTTCCTGCACCCAACCTTTACAACTCAGTTGCGTGCCACGCGGCGCGCGCAGCGGATTTCGTTGGCTCATCGTGATTCCTTTCCTTTGCGAACTGAACAAAATGAGATTACCGGGCAGGGAAAAATAACGAAAGCGTTGGCAATTCCGAACAATCAATTACGCAAAATTTCACCATCACGCGCGCACCAGATAATTGCTCATCATTCCGGCGTCTTCGTGTTCGAGGTTGTGGCAGTGATAAACATACTTGCCGGTGAAATCCTCAAAGCGCAGCAACACCTTGATGCGCTCGACGGGCATTACCATCACGGTGTCTTTCCAACCTTCGTCCACGTAGCCGTCAAAATTGGCGGCATTGTTTGAAGGACAGCACGCTTGTTAATGACTGTGATGATGTTCTGGCGCGTCAGGCACTTTGTCTTTATAAACCGCAACGACCGCATCAATGCTCAATACAGCATTACCAGTATTCCGAATCATCACCTGTCTGGCTTGCGCAATCCCGTGATGTCCGATGTCGTGTTCAGCACCTCCGGGCGGAAATCCACGCCGGTTGACATCAACGCGCTGCCACACCGCTGCGGGGTCGTCGCGCACAAAGATAAGGTAAGAGGCGTTGGTTTGCGCCACGCCAAAAACTCGCAAGTCGGCGCCCGTTCCGTTGCCGAAAAATTGTCCGGCCTGATATGCCAGCGCCAGCTCTCCGCCTGGCTCGATGACTGCCGACTTTTCATCGGGTTCGCCCAACGCATTTTCCACGTCGGAAGTGCCTTTGGTTTGATCGGTCAACGCCTGCCAGAAATTGACAGGCGGTGGCGAAGGCGCTGCGGTTGGTGAAGGTGTAAGCAATGTGACAGGCGGCGACGTAGTTACGCCGCTCTGCGAAGTTCGCGGCTTGGTGATGAGCCACCAGTAACCCAGCCCGCCAGCCGCTACTATCAATAGCAGCAGGCCGACCAACAACGGGACGAGCTTGCCGCCGCCCGGAGCGGTTGCCAGCGGTGCGGAATCATCGTTGTCACTCCATGACGAAGTGGGTACGCCCATTGTCGGCGCGGGTTCAGGCGCGGGCGTATTGAGCAACGTCGGACGGCTCGGAGTCGAAACGGTTACGTTGACCGCCGTCAGCAGTTCCAGCGCCAGCGCGCCCGCCGTCTGTGGCCGGTCTTCACGGCGTTTTGCCAGCGCGCGCAACACGATGGCTTCGACAGCCGGAGAAATGCTCGCGTTATGAGCGCGCAATGGCGGCGGTTGCTGATTGACGTGCTGCACCACGATGGCCGTCGGCGTAGGCGAATTGAAAGGCACGATGCCCGTCAGCATTTCAAACAAGACGACGCCCAGACTGTAAACATCCGAACGGCCATCCAATTCTTCGCCCATGCATTGTTCCGGCGACATGTAATGCGGCGTGCCCAACATTTGGCCCGTGTGAGTCAACCGGCTCGTGGTCGCATCGCGGATGCTGGCGATGCCGAAATCGAGTACTTTGACTTGCAGCCCCATCGGCGTTTGTTGCACCACGATGTTTTCCGGCTTGAGATCACGATGGACTATGTTGTGCCGGTGGGCTTCGTCGAGCGCGCTACCGACTTGCCGGATGATCTCAGCCGCCGCGCTCTGGGTGAGAGGGCCTTGTTGTTTGATGATGGCGCGCAGGTCGCGCCCCTCGACTAACTCCATCACGAAGTAGCACAAGCCTTCGTCGGAAACTCCGGCGTCATAAATCGCCACGACGTTCGGATGCTTGAGCCGCGCGGCGGCCTGCGCTTCACGGCGAAATCGCTCGACCGCCTGCGGGTCGCCCACTTGCGCTTGATGCAGCACCTTGACCGCCGCCGTGTCGCCGATCAACAACCGCTTGGCGCGATAGACCGTCCCCATGCCGCCCATGCCAAGCGGAGTTTCGAGTTGGTATTTCTGATTGAGTGTGCGCCCTTGCAATCGCTCGAACGCGGGCTGTGCCGAGGCAGGCGGATTGCTTGGCAAGGTGGGAATCGCGGCTGGAGAAACCGGAGTGGTCGGCGGTTGATGAATTTCAAGGCCGCAATGCGAGCAAAAACGCTTTCCATCAATGGAACTTCCGCAACGTGGGCAAACCATTCTGGGTGATCCTCTCTCTGGTTCAGTGAATTGATCTGACGAAGCAATAACCGCATGAATAAAGGCCGAAACGGATGGTATGAAGGCTGTCGCAGGGTGTCAATTAACCTTGCCAATCAGTGCCAATCAGTGAGCTTCTACCAGCACCATTTGCTACGCTGGCAGACGACATCGTGTAACCACTCTGCCAGTCCCTGTTGCGTCGGAACGAGCCTGCCAACAAGCCTGATTGCTATTTGCCTTGTAGATTCAATCACTTCGGAGTTTCTTTCAGCGTGCGACGGCTTTGGCTTGGCGAATGCAGTAGGTCGGCCAGCATTGGAACTTTGAACTGCCGGAGACTTACCGCTTCCAAAAGCCGCCGGCCCATCAACCTTGAGGAGGAATTTATGTTGAACCACAAACTTTCAAGTAAGCTGGCAAAGATGCTGACCGCCGCCGCTTTTGCCGCCGCGTTGATTTTGCTGCCTTCCATGACGGGCAGCGCAACCGCCGCCGCACAATCTCGGTCTTATGAACGTGGCAATTACGATGATGATCGTTACGATTCCCGCGATCATCAGCGGCGGGAAAAAGCGCGCCAAAAATCGCATGAGCGCCGTGAGCAGCGCGACCTTCAACGGCATCAGAACGAAGAGCGCTACGATTACGGCAATTCGCGGGGCCTGCGCCGTCATCAGCAGGACGAACGTGACGATTTGAAAGCGCACAAACGCGACGAGAAAGACGATCTGAAACATCATCAACGCCACGAGCGCAATGACTACGACGATGACAATTCCTATCGGCGCTCTAACCGTCGTCGCTACTAAGCGCCAACCGCAGTCGAATAAATGCGCGCGATTTCAAATGGGCTGATTCTTCGGAATCAGCCCTACGTGTTTTGCCGATGAAAAATCTCTTCCACAGCTTTTAATGAGTTTCTTCTGCCGGTCAAAACTTGGCACGTAAAATGCCCAAGCTATGGCAGCAAACGTTCCCGCCGTCCCACCGACAGCGGGAGAAAATTCGCAACCAAGGAGTTTGATCGCATGAAAAAACCTATTGTCGCATTGTTCGCATTCGCCTTGCTGGCCGCCGTTGTGGCGAGTGCTACCGTGCATGAAAAAGTGAAGTTGACCGGCTACGTGGTAGACGTGGTGTGTTTCGCGGAAACCGCCAAGGGCAAGCCCGAAGCGGCCACCAAAACCGCTGGCGAACACACGAAAGACTGTGCGCTGATGGCGGATTGCATTAAGGGCGGCTACGGCATTTACGCCGATGGCAAGTGGTATCCCTTCGACGCCAAAGGCAACGAACTGGCAAAAGCCTTGTTCGAGAAGACCGCCAAAAAAGACCACGTCAAGATGACCGTCGAAGGCATGACGCACGATGGCAAAGTGCTGGTCTCGACACTTACTGAGGCTCAATAAACGCGCCGCGCTGTCTGATTCCAGACAACGGCCTGTTTGTTTGCAGCCGAAAATAGCAGCGGCGAGGGCGCGTCACTTGTTTAACGACGCGCCTTCGCCGCTTTTTCCTTCCGTTGTTTCAGCCGCCGCCAAGCCGTATTTCTGCATGCGATAAATCAGCGCGCTGCGGGTGATGTTCAAGTATTGCGCCGTGCGGGTTTGATTGCCGCCCTGTTTTTCCAACGCCTGCCGCAAAATCTCGCGCTCTACTTCTTCCAAATCAATTCCGTCATCGGGCAGTTGTAACAACACGTTGGCTGCGTTGCCGGTGGTTTGAGTTAATTGCTCCGGCAAATCGGCGATGGTGATTACATCGTCATCGGCAATGACGGCCATGCGTTCCACCGTATGTTTCAGTTCGCGCACATTGCCCGGCCAGGCGTAGGCTTGAAAGTAACGAAAGATTTCTTTCTCAAACCTTATCCCTACGCGCCCATAACGCTGCCTGACTTCCTGCAAAAAATAATCGGCCAGCAGCGGAATGTCTTCGCGGCGTTCGCGCAAGGGCGGCAGATGAATCGGCACGACGCGCAAACGGAAATAGAGGTCTTCGCGGAAGCGTCCGTCCTCGACCATTTTTAACAAGTTACGATTGGTGGCGGCGATGAAGCGCACGTCTACGTGGCGCGTTTCGGTTTCGCCGACGCGCTGAAATTCGCCACCTTCCAGCACGCGCAGCAATTTCACTTGTAAGGCCAGCGGCAGTTCGCCGATTTCATCGAGCAACACCGTGCCTTTGTCTGCCGCTTCGAGCTTGCCGCGCGCGTTGGCGTGCGCGCCGGTGAAGGCGCCCCTGCGATGGCCGAAGAGTTCCGATTCGAGCAAGCCTTCGGGAATCGCACCGCAATTGAGCGCGACGAAAGGCCCATCGCGCCGCGTGCTGTGTTGGTGCAAGGCTTTGGCGATGAGTTCCTTGCCCGTGCCGCTTTCGCCCGTGATGAGTACGGCCAGATCGGTCGGCGCGACTTTTTGCACGAGATTGAATACGCGCTGCATCGCGCTGGAATTACCAATGATGCTGTCGAGCGAAAAACGGCTTTCGATGAACTGCTTGAGCGAGCGGTTCTCGCGCACCAGTTCGGTGTATTGCCATCCTTTCGAGACCGTCAGCAACAGTTCCTCGCGGTTGAAAGGCTTCGTGATGTAATCGTAAGCGCCGAGCTTCATCGCTTCTACAGCGGTTTCAATCGAGCCGAAAGCCGTAATCACCAGCACGATCACATCGGGACTCATCACCGTTATGCGCCGCATCATTTCAAGGCCGCTCAATTCCGGCATCTGAATGTCGGTGATGACCATCTCGACTTGCTGGCTGGTGAATACGTCTAAGCCCTCTTTGCCGTTTGCCGCCGTGAGTACTTGATAGCCCGCTTCGGTCAGATGATGCGCGAGTACGCGCCGCAAGCTCGCGTCGTCATCCACCAGCAAAATGGTTTTGTTGTTCGTTGCCATTGGTTTCAATTCGTGGGCGGCGTTTTAAGCGGCAACCGGATTTGCACCAGTGCGCCACCGTCCGCTTCATTCGCCGCCTCGATGCGGCCACCGTGTTGTGTTACCAAACGATGAGCAATCGCCAAGCCCAGCCCGGTGCCGCGCGTTTTCGTGGTGACGAACGGACTAAACAGTTTCTCGCGCACCGCCGCATCAATGCCTTTGCCGGTATCGCGCACGGCGAAGGCTAACTCTTCGCCTTGCCGCGCGGCGCTGATCGTCAATTGCCCGCCATCCGGCATCGCCTCAATCGCGTTGAGAATGAGATTGAGCAACACCTGTTTCATCTGTTCAGCATCGAGCAACGCCAATGGCAATGAATCGGCAGCGTCAATCACAATCTTTACGCGCGCCTGTTCTGCTTGTTTGCTCGCCAGCTTGACGACCGACTCGACAATCTCGCGCGGCGGCGTAGGCAGCAACTCCGGCAAACGCGGACGCGCGAATTGCAGGAAGTCCGTCACTAATCCGTTAAGCCGTTCGACTTCACGTTTGATGATCGTCAGAAACTCGGCCTTGTCGTGCGCAGCGGGCACGATGGACTCGAGCGCCTCTGCCGCACCGTAAATCGCGCCGAGCGGATTGCGAATCTCATGAACAATCGCCGCTGACATCTGGCCGAGCGAAGCGTGACGGTCGGCCAATAACAATTGGTCTACGGTGCTGCGCAATTCGTCATAGGCGCGCTGCAACTCGGCGGCGGTTTGTTCGTAGCGTTGCCGCTCGCGCCGCTCCGCGCCCGCCAGCAAGCCGGTGACGACGCCGATGACCAGGAAGAGAATCGTTTCGGCGTATTGGTTAATGGCGTAAACGCGATTGTCGGAATGCTGCGCCAGATGCGGCAGATAAATCAGCGTACTCAACACCGCCGCCGCCAGCCCGCCGCGCAAGCCGTAGCTATAAGCCGCATAAATGATCGGGATGTAATAGAGCCGCTGATAAATCTCGTGCAGCAACAGATATTGCGTGCTGGTGTTGTAGTGCAAAAACGTGATCGCCAGAATGCTGACAAGCAACCACAGCGGCTTGAGGTCGCGCGCGGGTTTCGTTTGCAGTGAAAGTTGCTGTGCCATTTCAGGTTTATTCAACTACGAGGTACTACCGCTCGCCGGTGAGCGCCAGCGCCGCCGTCATCACCTTCGCCCCCGTCCAGGCAAAGACGAGCGAGTTGCCGGTGCGCGCCATTTGCGGGAAGCCGTTGGAACGCGCCGCACCGGTGGTTGAGACTGTGATCGCCGCATCCAATTTGCCCTCTGGCTTGCCGTCAGGCCTATCTGATTTGATGCGGCGCATGCGCACTTCGCCGCCGGTGGGAAGTTTCTCCAACCAGCACACCAGCGCGCTGCCGTCAGCGAGCATCAGCGTTTCTACGCGGCCTGCCGGATTGCCGTCGTCCACCGTGATCGGTTCGCCGAAGCTCGCACCCGCGTCGCTCGAAAACGCCAGCTTCACGCGCGGCTTGTCGTTGACGCCGGTGAACCACGCGACGGCAACGCTACGACCAGAGGCCGCAATCGAAGGGCCGTTCACCGGACAGCCGTTGATCTGCCAACCGTCTTTGAATATCGAAACGGGCTGGCTCCATTTTCCGTCGCGCAGCCGCACGACGGAAATGTCACGAATCTCCTGTTCGGAGCGGTCGCGGTAAACGACGACCGGCCCCTCCGCCGTCATCGCCGCCGAAGTCTGGCAGCATTCGCAAACGCGCGTATCCAACACTGCTTCTTCAATCAACGTGCCGTCGCGTTTGATTTTGACCGTGCGCAACGTCATATCACCATGACCATGATCGTGGCTGCCCGCGCCCGCTTTCATCTCGCGTCCGTCGAGCCATACCGCCGCAAGGTTTCCATCCTTTGCCGCGAACAGCGAGACGAAGCCGTGTTCCGCCTTCACGCCGTCGCGGTGTGGCACGAAGGGCCTGCCCCACGTTTTGCCGCTATCGAATGAGCGCGAAATGGTCACGTCATACTCGAATGTTCCCGCGCCGCTTTTCGCCAGCCAATGCGCCGCGAGCGAGCCATCCGGCAACGCGATCATCGAAGGAAAGTCCGCCCAGTTGACGAACCAGTTTGAGCCTTCGGCGATGACTTGCGGCGCTGTCCATTTTTCTTTTTCGAGCGAGGAAAAACGCAACGAGAAACGCCCTTCGCCCAATCGCTCAATCCAACTCAGGTAAACACGGCCATCGGGCGCGACGGTGAGATTGGGTTGGCCGCTGCCCGTTCCGGCGGGTGAAGCCAGCTCGCGCACTTGCGCGAGCGCGAGCGTCGAAAACAGCAGGACGCTGACCAGCATACTCATCAAGAATTTGTTCATTTCTGTAGTTCCTTTCCGTTGCGTGATTAGCTGCGATTGTGGTTGCTCAAAACAATGCGTTAGGTGCGGTTTTCAAGAAATTGAGTACTTCGCCTTCTATGGCTTTATGATCTGAGCCTTACGAAATCAAGGACGATATTTTGTCTCGCCTGTCTCTCTTCTATTTCAGTTCAAGACTGTTCGGTAAGCAT
>JAYSVR010000131.1:0-24963 GCA_043718445.1 Acidobacteriota bacterium
TTCCATACTTTTGCTGCTGATCGCTGGCGCGGTGCTGCTGGCGTGGGCCTTGCACTGGTTGGTCGGCCTCGCTCAACGGCGCGGGGTGCGGTGGTTGCGGCTTCACGAAGTGCAAGATCGCACGTCGTTACGGCGCTTGTTGATTGACTGGATCAGCAATGCGTTACGCACCATCGTTTGGACGAGCTGTTTGTTATTTGTCATCAAGCTGATTCCGCAAACGCGGGACGACTTCAGCGATGCCGAAGACAGGTTACGCGCGTGGCGCGTCGGTTGGAGCGATTGGGTTTTCATTCAAGGCATCGAACTGCTGGTCACGATTGTCGTGACAGTTTTTCTGATGCGCTTCGCTTCGGCGCTGCTTCGCACGGTCTTTGAACTCTTTGAATATCGCGCCGTCAGTCGCGGCGAAACCACGGCGAAGCGGCGTTCGCAAACGCTGTCGAATATCTTTCGCGGCATTGCGCAAAGCGTGATCTTTTTCATCGGGCTGATGAAAGTGCTGCAACAACTGGGTACGGACGTGACGCCCATCCTCGCCAGTGCGGGCGTCGTAGGCATTGCCGTTGGTTTCGGCGCGCAAAGCCTTATCAAGGATTTGTTCGCGGGTTTTTTGATCTTGCTCGAAGACCAATACAACGTCGGCGATACGATCAAGATTGGCGAGACGACGGGGACGGTCGAACGAATGATGTTGCGCGCTACGCAAATTCGCGCGCTGGACGGTTCGCTGACCACGATTCCAAACGGCTCGATCACAACGGTTGCCAACCTTTCCAAAGACTGGGCGCGCGTCGTACTCGACCTCGAAGTTGATTATCAAGAAGACGCTGACCGCGCCGCGCAAATCATGCTTGCCACCGCGCAAACGCTGCGCGAAGAGCGTCCCAGCGAAATGATCGAAGACCCCGTTTCAATGGGCGTCGAACGCCTTACGCCTTCCAGCCTGGTCGTGCGATTGACGGTCAAAACGTTGCCGCAAAAGCAGGCCGACATCGCGCGCGAATTGCGTCGCCGCATCAAGCTGGCCTTCGATCAGGCGGGCGTACGCGCGCCGATACGCGAGCAATTCATTTTGACTGAGAGCCTTGCGCCACGCGGACCAGCGCCCAAAAACTCGGCTTGACACATTTGAGAGGCGTGACTATATTCCGGCTTCGTTTTTTGAGATGTTTCGTGCAAGAGGGCCAGTAGCTCAGCTGGGAGAGCGCCGCGTTCGCAATGCGGAGGTCAGGAGTTCGATCCTCCTCTGGTCCATTCAGAAAGGGCAAGTCACACGGCTTGCCCTTTTTGCTTTCAGTCGGTTACAAATTCACCACAACGTGACACCACAATTTGCAACTGGCGCTATGTCCGCACGCTTTTCCCTTTATCCACAATGTATCTTGGAGCGTGCCCTCATAAGCAACGGCGGTTTTTTTATCCGTTAAGCAATCATACCCGGAGTATTTTTTCCCCATGACCAATAAGACCACTATCAGACTTTGGAAGCGTCTGTTGATTTTAGTTCTCTGCCTGGGTCTCGTCTGGCCCGCACTCGAAGGCGACACTGAAGCCCGTCGCCAGCGTAAAAAATCCAGCAAGTCGAAAGTACAAAAAAGCCGCAGCAAGCGCAGCAGCAAGGTTTCGCGTTCGCGCGGACGTGGGCGTAGTCGCGTTCGCCGTTCGCGCAGTCGTCGCCGCGCCAGCACGCCCGCCATTCGCCGCAAGGGCTTCGATGAAATGATGAGCGCCAAGAACGCGCCGGAAGGTTCAGACGAAGAGTTGGCAGGCGCACAGATTGAGGAGTTCAAGCTGCGCGCGTGGGTCAAATATCTTTCTGACGATTTGCTCGAAGGCCGTGGCACAGGCGCGCGCGGCGGTTTTCTCGCGGCGAAATTCATCGCATCTGAATTTGAAGAAATGGGATTGGAACCAGCCGGGCCGCAACGCAGCTACTTTCAACTCGTGCCGATGTTCAGCGTCAAGACTGACCCTGAAACCAAACTGGTCATCAAAGCCGCTGACGACAAAAAAGAGGAGTTCAAATTTGCCGAAGAGTTCGTTGCCTCGACCGATCTCGAACAACCTGAAATCGCCATTAACAACGACATCGTCTTTGTGGGCCACGGCATCAACGCACCGGAATTGAACTGGAATGATTACGCCGGACTCGATGTCAAAAATAAGATTGTGATGATGATGGTCAACGATCCGCCCGCGACTGAGGCCGAACCGAATCTGTTCGGCGGCAAGGCGCTGACTTATTACGGACGGTGGACTTACAAGTTTGAAGAAGCCGCGCGACAGGGCGCAGCCGGAGCCATCTTGATTCATACGAACGAATCGGCGGCTTATGGCTGGCAAGTCGTGCGCACCGGATGGGACGGCGATAAGTTCAGCTTGTTGCCCGATGAAAAAACGCCTACGTTAAAGTTCAAAGGCTGGGTGACTGAAGACACCGCGCGCAAGATCGCGCAACTCGGCGGGCAAAATCTCGATACGTTGCGTGAAGCAGCTCGGAAGCGCGGCTTCAAAGCCGTACCGCTCACAGCCAAAGTCGAGACTACGCTCAAGACCAAATCGCAGCGCGTCACAGCGCCCAACGTAGCCGCTATCCTTCGTGGCGCAGATCAAACGCTCAAGGATGAATACGTGATTTATTCGGGGCATTGGGATCATCTGGGCATGCGTCCCGACCAGGCGGGCGACAACATTTATAACGGCGCAGTAGACAACGCGACCGGCATCGCAGGCATGCTCGCCATCGCGCGCGCCTTTGCCAATCTCGAAGTCAAACCCAAACGTTCGGTGCTGTTCATCGCCACGACCGCCGAAGAACAGGGCTTGCTCGGCTCGGAATACTACTCTCGCAATCCGCTCGTACCGCTGGCTAAATCTATTGCCAACATCAATCTCGATTCGATGAATGTGCTCGGCATGACGACCGACATCACGCCGCTGGGCGCAGATCGTTCGACGCTGGGCAAAGTCATAGAGGACGTTTGCAAAGAAAACCAAGTGAGCATCGCGCCCGACGCGCGGCCTGAACAAGGTTCGTTTTATCGCAGCGATCATTTTCCCTTTGCCAAAGCGGGTGTACCTGCCGTGAGTTTCAACCCCGGCACCAAGTTCGTAGGCCATCCCGACGGCTGGGGACAGGAACAGTTCGCCGATTACAACAAGAACCGCTATCACCAGCCAGCGGATGAATACAGCGCGACGTGGGATTTCAGCGGCATGGTGCAACAGGCGCGACTGGCTTTCTGGATTGGCTTGCGCGTATGCGACACCGACGCGCCTCCGCAATGGAACAAGGGAGATGAGTTTGAACGCGCGCGATTGAAATCGCTGGGGCAGTCATTGGAGGAGTGACTAGAAGAAGAGCGAATCCCCCAGACTAATGCGGGTAATCCGTTAGCTGATGGCCTGCGGTGCAAGAGCATCTAAGCGATTGTCTTCTCGCACGGCGACGGGTTGTTCGGAGCGACGGAGCCACCACAACCAGCCCAACAGCAAAAGTGTAGGTAACGAGGTAAATAAGCTGGCAGCCCAAGGGATGGTAACGTGTCCGCCAGGCAAAACGGCTGTCTGAAACAAGACCGCAACACTCCGGTAAACTGGGCTGGGCAACGCAATGAGCAACGCTGAGAGTATCGTCCAGTTTATTTGCGTTTTCTTTTCCCATGATTGGCGCAACGTTATGGTCAGGGGAATCAAGGTCAGCAACATATAGTGATCCCAGGCAATCGGGTTAACCAGGAGACTGGCGCAGAGCAGCAAGCTGAAAGCGGTGTCGAAAGAGCGTGCTTGTCGCGCCTGATACCAACCAGCCAGCAAGACCAGCAAGACCCCCGCAGCGGCCAGCCAGCGGGCGTGACTGCCGAAATCCAGCAAAGGCGGCGCAATCAGACTGGGATAGATGGATTGCCTGGTTCCTTCAAACCAGCGCAAACATAAGCTCCAGACCGAGTAGTTGGAATAAAAGTGATCGTAGATTTTGGTGACCGCTGGGGCCTTGTGCAGGTAATAGTCGGTTAGCCCGGAGCGCCCTACCAGATAAAGTGCGACCAACTGGGCACCCAGGAAGACGCCGCTGGCAGAAAAGAACGCGCGCCAGCGCCGCTGCCAAAACAAAAATATCACGATGGGCCAGCCCATCATTTTCAACGCTATCGCGGCCCCCAGCAGCGCACCGCCACGTTTATCCTGATCTGCTCGTAAGCACAGCCACGCTCCTGTCAGGCACAACAGCAACACCAGGTTCATTTGACCAAACAGCAAGTCCGTAGTGATTGGCCACCATCCCAAAAGACCGACAAAGCACAGCCCGAACATGCCCCAGGCGGCGGGCTGTTCAACCCCGCGAAACAACAGCAAGAGGGCGGCTGCCAGGCAAAACAACTCAAAACACCACCAGGCAACAGCGGCTTTTTCGTAGGGTAACAAGCTGAAGGGAACCATCAACACCCCTTGGGCAATCGTGTGGGGCGTCGGGTGCGGAAAGATCGGAGTGGGCGAGTTAAGATTGAAACGCACTGCCAGTTCTGACAGCGGAAGATAAGGATCAACGCCATGAATCAGCGCCTTGGCTAATAGATAACCTGACGCAAAATCTTTGCGATAGACCTCAGTATAACTCAGCGATTGTACGGACGAACGCAGTCCGTTTAACCCATTGAGCAAAACAAAGAAGCATAAGAACCACTTAAACCCAGGCGAGATTTTGCGCATCGTCATCTCCAATCAGTTTGGTGTCATGCGGCTCAGTCGGGAAATCATCGCCAGTTACGAACGACCCCAAGCTGGTCCGCGTGCTGTACAATCCGCTGACCTGCGCAAAGGTCAGTAAAAAGCGTTGAAAGCTGGTGGAAGGCTTCATCGCTTTGCTTCTGACATTCGATTCGCTTGGTCGCTGGATGAGGCTGGGATGCGTGCCTCGTGGCGGAAGTGCGGGAGGTGGCAGGCGCGTATGCTCAACCATACGCAGCCAAAACCCGGCGCAGTGTAGCCAGCTTCGCCGTGAATACAAGCACAAAGTTGCGCCGGTTGCTGCCGCACCAATGCCTTCCAACGACGGTTTGTGCTTTCACCATCTGCGTGGAAGAATCACTGTTCTTTTTCGCGGAGGCAAAAGCAAAGCATGAGCAATACTTTTTACGTTACGACGCCGATCTATTACGTCAATTCAAACCCACATCTCGGCCATCTTTACACGACGATCATCGCCGATTCCGTAGCCCGTTTTCATCGCCAGCGTGGCAAGGAAGTCTTCTTTCTGACTGGCACTGACGAACACGGCCAGAACATCGAACGCGCTGCCGCCGAACGCGGCTTGCCCGTCGAAGAACACGTGAACCGTTATGTGCAAGCCTTTCAGGACGCCTTTGCGCCTTATGGTTTCACCAACAATCATTGGGTTCGCACGACGCACAATTATCACAAGCAAGCTGCGCAAGAATTATGGCGACGGGCGGCGGCGAACGGGTTTATTTATAAGGGCAAATATGAAGGCTGGTATTGCGCGAACTGCAATCAGTTTTATCTCGAAAGCGAAGTCGTAATGGAAGAAGGCAAGCCGCCCGTGTGCCCCACGCATGATCGCCCGCTGGATAAGCTGGCTGAGGAAAGTTACTTCTTCAAACTCTCTGCGTTTCAGGACAAGCTGCTGGCGTTATATGAATCGCGCCCCGAGTTCATTCGTCCCGAAGCGCGCCGCAACGAAATGCTGAGTTTCGTCAAAGGTGGACTCAACGATCTTTCGGTTAGCCGCACCTCGGTCAAATGGGGCATTCCCGTACCCGACGATCCCGAACACACGATGTACGTTTGGTTCGACGCACTGTCGAATTACATCACGGCGATTGGTTTCGGAAATGAGCAGTACGGCGGCGAGTCGCATTATAAAAAATTCTGGCCCGCGAACCTACAACTCGTAGGCAAAGACATCCTGCGCTTTCATACAGTTTATTGGCCCGCGTTTTTGCTAGCCGCAGGCGAACCTGTTCCAAACACTGTCTTCGCCCACGGCATGTGGCTGTCGGGCGGACGCAAGATGTCGAAAACGTTGGGCAACGTGATTGACCTCGCCGTGTTGCGCAAGCATTTCACGACCGATGCCGTGCGCTATTTCTGTTTGCGCGAAATGTCATTCGGACAAGACGGCGATTTCACCTACGAAGCCTTGATCGAATGCAACAACGCCAAGCTCGCTAAAAACGTAGGCAATCTCTCGAACCGAAGTCTCACGATGGCGCGCAACTATTTCGATGGCGTCGTGCCCGCCGCGCCCGTTGAGGTAAGCGCCGAATTGCGCGCGCAAGCCGATGCCGTGCGCGCAACCGTCGAGCAAGCGGTCAGCGAATTCAATCGCGCGTTTGAGAATTACGAATTCAGCGTTGCGCTCGAACAGGTGCAGGCCGCCAGCACCGCCGTTGACGTGTTTATCTCAAGCACCGAACCGTGGAAGCTGGCGAAAGACCCTGCGCAACGCAATGCGCTCGCGCTTGTGCTCAACACCGCCATCGAAGCCGTGCGCCATTTCGCCGTATTGCTCGCGCCCGTGTTGCCCAATTCGACACAAGCTATGTGGCAACAACTTGGCGAGACGGGAGAAATCGCTTCAATTAACCCGGCAACGCTGGCTTGGGGACAAGCTGCTGGCAAAACTTTGGGAGAGGTCGCGCCGATCTTTCCGACTCTCGATAAAGGAAAAGTGATGGAAGAAATCAAAACAGAAGAAGCTGCCAATCAACCCGCACAAGCTGCGCCCGCTGTAGTTGCTGAAGCCACGCCTGTGGTTGAAACGCTTGCCGCTGTGGCTGAACCGACTTACATCGGCATTGACGATTTCACCAAAGTCGAATTGCGTGTCGGCCAAATCCTGACCGCCGAACCTGTGCCCAAAGCCGACAAGCTGTTGCGCTTCACGATTGATCTGGGCGAAGCCCAACCGCGCCAAATCCTCGCGGGCATTGCGCAGTATTACGAATACGAAAAACTCATCGGGCGCAAAGTCATCGTCGTGGCGAATCTGGCTCCGCGTAAGCTGCGCGGCTTTGAGTCGCAAGGCATGATTCTCGCGGCTTCGATTGGCGACGAAGGCAAACCCGTGCTGGCAGGCTTTTTGGAAGAAGTGCCGAATGGCGCAAAGTTGAAGTAAACTTCTGGCAAGGAGGTAGAGATATGCAAACACAAGCTGTCGGATATTTGACCACTACACATCTAGGCGAGCAGGGGCAGATGACCTTGCCGCGCGAGTTCCGCGAGACACAACACCTCGAACCAGGTGCGGCGATTGCGGTATTACAATTTGGCAATCAACTCATTCTTATTCCTGAGCAAACGCAATTCGCTCAGTTAAGTGATGCTCTGGCAGATAAACTCGCGCAGGCAGGCATTAGTGAAGAAGACTTGCTGGAAGGCTTGCCCGCAACCCGCGAAGCAATCATGCGTGAGCGTTATCCTGAGTTATTCAACCCGCAAACTTAAACTTTGCCATGACTTCTCCACCGCTTCGCTTATTTTTAGACTCGAACATCCTGACAGGCGGTTTAGTTGCTCGTTGGGGACTTGATAAAGCGATTCTTTCGCTTTGCGCAGCCCATACCTGCAAGTTGGTTTTAGCGGAGGCAGTCAAAGATGAAGTCGAACACAACTTGCTCAAAAAGGCTCTGGCCTTTGGACTGAGTCAAACAGCGGCAGATCAATTACTGACGGATTACGATGGGTTGATGCGGTTGGCGAAACCCGAAATGGTTGCTTATCCAACCCAAGCATTGGTTCTGCAATCGCGCCATTTGATTCGTCACGCGGCGGATGTCCCCGTAGCTGTCAGCAATGCAGGCCAAGCCTGACTGGCTGCTTACCCGCAACACAGAGCATTTCACGGCAGAAGTCGCGCGAAAAACTGGCCTGCTTATCGGCACACCCGCTGATTTCTTTCGTGTATTGGTTCAAACCCATCAGCAACCGTAACCACTTCCACCTTTCATTTTTCCCAATTCCGCCGCTGTCTTGACTTGGCTTCGTTGCATGAGAATCATGCGACGCGGTGGTTTAAGTGCCCGCCCCGAAAAACCAATCCACCGAAACTCACGAACGCAAAGCAGTTCTTTTTCACGGCCTTGTGCCTGTTCTTGCGCCTGTCTACCTGATTCGTTGAATTTTCCTCCCAAGTGCGACACTAATTTAATGATTCAAGTCAGGGCGTGAGCCAACGGCATAGGGGCTTTATTGCGTCTGACGCGCCGTGCCATCTGCGCAGGGTTTTCGCAGATTTTCAAAAAGAGCTTCTTTCATCCCCGATTCAAGCCCCAATTTTAGATTCATACATTCACGAAGTTGCCCGTTAGCCGAAGCGGGCGATTCCAGACGCGGCGACAATGCGTCATTTATAGGACAAGTTTTCATGAAGTTCCCTCATCGCGCTTCCTTTGCGACGACTCGCCGAATTGGCCGCCGAACTTACCGAAGCTGGCTAACGGCTTTGGGTGGTCTGGCCTTGTGCTTAACGGCTTGGCAAAGCTGGAGCGTTACCTTTGGTTGGGCCTTTCAACAACCGCCGGTTATCAGCGGACGCACACTGGTCACGACGATTGCGGGCGGCGGATTTTCTGCCATTGCTCCGCCTAAAGAAGCGCCGCTGGTGTCGCCCGCGATGACGGCGCGCGATCCGCAGGGGCGCGGCTTTTATGTCGTAGATGAAATCGGCGGTACGAGTTTGCTCAAGTTTGTGAATACGTCGAACGCGGCAGTGACGTTGGCGGGCGTGACGATTCCGTCAGGTCAGATTGGTTTGGTCGCGGGTGGCGGATCCGCACCGGATAACGGTTCGGCGCGCGAAGTTGATCTTTCGCTCATCACAGGCATTTGCGTAGACCCGACTGGCAATGCGATTTATTTCACCGCGCCGCTGGTCAATGCCGTGCGCGTAGTGAATGTCGGTACGCAAGTGTTGCAGATGATGTCGCAAACCGTGGCAGCGGGCAGCGTCGGCAATCTGTTTTTGATTTCGCGGCCTGAGTTGCGCGCGCTGGCAGTGCATCCGACGACGCGCGATTTTTATTATGTCAGTACGCTGTCTGACAGTTCGACGATCAAGGTGGTTTATCGGCGCGATGCTGCTTCAGGGCAGGAATTTGTTTACGCCGGAGGCGGAGAACCTGTGATCGGCAATGGCGACGATGGCGTAGCGACGAGCGCGCGCGTTGTTACCCCTATTGGCCTGGCCTTTGACCGCAACAATCTGTTGCTGATTGCCGAAGGCGGCGACGCGCGGCGCAATCCGGGAGCCATCCGCCGCGTAGAAAACGGCACCATCACTTCGCTTATTAAGAATCTGGATTTTCCTACGGGCTTGTCAGTCGCGGCGAATGGCGATGTTTACGTAGCCATTGGCAACAAACAGCAAATCGGGCGCGTCAGTCCGACGGGCGCATTGACCATCTTGGCTGGGAACAACAGCGCCACGGCTTGCAACGCCACAGGCGTCGGCACTTGCGGCGATGGAGGCGCAGCGCTTTCAGCGTTGCTTAACTTGCCCAGCAGTACCGACCAACGCACCTTCGACTTTGCCGTAGACGCCAATGGCATTGTGATTCCAGGGCTGGCGACACGCCGCGTACGTTATGCGAGCTTCAGCAACTCAACCCTGACCGTGGCGGGTACGTTTATCGAACCGCGCCAAATCAATTCTATTGCGGGCAACGGACAAGACGCGCCTTACGACAACATTCCCGCCACGAGTTCTGAGTTGCAAACGCCGGTGGGTGTCGCCGTTGATCCCAACGGCAATCTATTTATCACTGACAGCGCGCCTGATCCCATCAGTCGCTTGCGCTTCGTCAATCGCGGCGCGACGCCTGTTACGTTGTTCGCTAATACCGCGTGGGCCAAGACGGTTCAGCCCGGACACATCATTACGCTCAACGATCAAGTCGGCGAACCGCTGGCCGATGAACGCATCACGACCGCCAACTTTCAATGGCCGCAAGGCATGTATGCGACGACCAAAGGTCTTTACCTCATTGATTCGCAATACGGCGCGCTCATCAAACCGCAAGGCTCGCTCAGCGGACGGCGCAGCGGACATTTGCGCTTTCTCAATACGTCAACCGTTGATGCCGTGCTTTTCCCGGCGGGCGGCAATTTCAAAATCACTGTGCCGCCAGGCGAAATCAGAGACATCGCGGGCGTCAATCAGGTCAACCCGAATACTAATTACGGTTTGAACGGCAACATCGGCGACGGCGGACAATCAGTCGGCGCGGTGCTATTCCCGACGGATGTCGTCGTGTCGCCGGGCGGCAGCATTTTCATCGCCGATCAGGGCAGCAATCGCATCCGCGTCATTGACGCTTTCACCGGCATCATTCGCAGCGTCGAAACCGCAACCATCAGCGGCGACCGCTTGCCGCTCACGACGAATGGCGCGACCAGCATGGCTTTCGACAGTCGCGGACGCCTCGTGATTGCCGACACCAAACTGAATCAAATTTTGCGGCAAAGCGCGCCGAACAGCACGAATTTTGTTGTTATTGCGAACGCTGCGCTGGGCATCAATCGTCCGCGTGATGTGGTCGTGGACGCCGCCGACAACATCTTCGTGAGCAACACCGGCAACCATCGGGTCTTGCGCATTGTTGCGACGAGCGACGCGCTGGGTACGGTCACAACCGTGGCAGGCACCGGCGTGCGCGGCTTTGCCGGAGACGGCGGAACCGGTGTGCGCGCGAAATTCGATTTGCCTAATCCAGCTTCACCGCTGGACGTGCAACTCACCGTGAGTCTCGCTTTCATGCCTGGCACGGGCGAACTCATCGTGGCCGATGCCAACAACAACCGCATCCGTTTGCTGACACCCGTACCCAATCAGCCCCCCGTCATCACGGCTCCGCCCGACACGGTGCTTAACGAAAACGAAGCCCGTACGCTGAACTTTGCTGTCACTGACGGCAACAACGATCCGCTTTCGATTTCGATCACCAACCGTCCGCCGTTTGTGACTTTCACTGACACGGGCAACGGCACGGGGCGCTTGAATCTTGCGCCGACGTTCAGTGACGCAGGAACTTATACCGTAACGATTAGTGCCAACGACGGAGATGCGACTGAAACCAAAGATTTCAGAATCACGGTTAGCGATGTGAACCGTCCGCCCAACGCTTCGGCGGCGGCGATTGGCGCTACGCTTGAAGCCACATCGGTCGCGGGGCGGCAAATCACTCTGGCAGGAGCGGGCAGCGATCCTGACAATGATTCGCTTACCTATAGATGGTTTGATGGAGCGGCTTTGATTGCGCAAACGGCGACGCCGACGGTGACGCTGGCGTTCGGCGGCCACAGCCTGATGATGACTGTGAGCGATGGCAAAGGTTTGTCAGCCAGTACGACCGCGCAAACCACCATTGTGCAAGACACGACGGCTCCGGTCTTTACCAACATACCGACTGATTTGCCTGTGCAATCGGCGGTTCCGACAACTGTGAATTTCATGCTGCCCACCGCGACCGATAGCGTTGATGGCGTCGTCGCCGTGACCGCGCAGCCCCCGTCAGGTTCGGTCTTTCCCGTAGGTTCGACCACCGTCACATTCACCACCAAAGACGCGCGCAACAACACTGCCACGGCTTCTTTCAGAGTCGTGTTGTCGTCTACTGGTGGCGGCGGTGGAGGAGGAGGTGGTGGAGGAGGTGGCGGTACGACTGCCAGCAGCTTCACGATTACGACCTTTGCGGGCAATGGCAGTTACAGCTTTTCAGGTGACGGCGGCGCGGCGACTGAGGCTTCGTTCAAGGACATCCGCGCGATTCACCGCGACAAAGACGGCAATCTTTATGTGGTTGACGCCGCCAGTCGCAACGTACGGCGCGTCGTTTCACAAGGCGGGTCACAAGGCCAAATTCGCGGCTTTGCGGGCAACGGCATCAATGGCAATGACGGCGACAGCAAGCAGGCGACGACGGCGAATTTCAATACGCCAAGCGCCGTGACGAGCGACGCGCAAGGGAACGTATACATTGCCGATGCGTTTTATAACCGCGTACGCCGCGTCACCCCTGACGGACGCATCGCACATTTCGCGGGGCATTCTTCCGGCACGAGTGGCTTTGGCGGAGACCTCGGTTCGGCGGCGTTGGCGCGGCTGAATCGTCCGAGCGGGCTTGCGGTTTTCGGTAGCTATCTTTACCTCGCGGACACGGGCAGCAACCGTGTCCGTCGCGTGAACCTCGACACCAACGTTATCGAAACTTACGCGGGTGACGGCATCACCGGGCAGAACGGCGACGGCGGTGTTGCGACGGCGGCGAATCTCAGCAATCCGGTCGGCTTGGCTTTCGACACGGCGGGCAATCTGTTCATCGCCGATCGCAACAACCACCGCATCCGTCGCGTAGACGTGCTAACGCGCATCATCACCTCTATCGCAGGCACGGGGCAGCCCGGTTTCACGGGCGATGACGGCGCTGCCACCAGTGCGCAACTCAACGCGCCCAACGACGTAGCCGTAGACGCACTCGGCAATCTGTATATTGCCGAACAAGCCAATCATCGCATCCGCCGCATCACGACCAACGGCGTCATCAAAACTGTAGCGGGTACAGGAAGTTTTGGTTTCAACGGCGACAACCTCGCCGCAACCACCGCCCAACTCAACGCGCCCAACGGTCTCGCCGTAGACCCGCAAGGCAGTGTCTTCATCGCTGACGCAGGCAACTTGCGCATCCGCAAACTCACTGCCAGCACGACCACGTCGCAAAACCGCGTTCCGGTCATCACCACGACCTTAGGCAATCAAACATTAGTCGTCGGGCAAATTCTCGAATTGCCGTTGAACGCAACTGACGCCGACAGCGACAACGTAACGTTCACGCTGGTCAACGCGCCGAGCTTCGCCACGATCACGGGTGCGGCGCAACGCAGCGCGACCTTGCGACTTGCGCCCACGGCCACCGGCACTTTCAACGGCGTGCAGGTGCAAGCCAGTGACGGTAAGAACGGCACTGCGACGAGTGCGACGTTTAACCTCACGGTCAACGAAGCCACCGGCACGAATCGTCCGCCGACTGCGAATGCCAACGCGCTTGCTTCGCCCATCGAAGCAACTTCGGTGAGTGGCGCTACGATCAGCTTGATCGGTCAGGGCAGCGATCCCGATGGCGACGCGCTGACTTACACCTGGTTTAACGGCGCGACTTCCATCGCCGCCGGAGCAAACGCGAGCGCGACGCTGCCGATTGGTTCGCACAGCATCAAGCTCACCGTCAGCGATGGACGCGGCGGTGTAGCAATGACCGCGCCGCAAACGGTAGTCGTGCGCGACACGACCGCTCCGGTTTTCAGCAACATACCCGAAAACATCACGACGCCCGCGACTTCAGCGAGCGGCGCGGCAGTGAATTTCACGCTGCCCATCGCCAACGACGCCGTTGACGGAGCCGTCACCGTGACGACCAATCGCACGTCAGGCTCAGTCTTTCCCGCAGGCACAACCACCGTGACTTTCACCGCGAAAGATTCGCGCAATAACGAATCCACTGTTAGCTTCGTCGTCACCGTCGGCAGCGGCAACACGGGCGGCGGCACAACGCCCGCGAGTTACACGATCACAACGCACGCGGGCACAGGCGAATTCGGTTTCGCAGGCGACGGCGGAGCCGCGCTCAGTGCCAACTTCCGCAACCTGACCAGTTTCAACCGTGACAAAGATGGCAACCTGTTGATCGCCGATCAAGCCGCGCGCGTCGTTCGTCGCATTGCGGCTGACGGTTCGATTCGCACAGTCGCGGGCAACGGCTCGAACGGCAACGCGGGCGATAACAGCCTTGCCACTTACGCCAGCTTTGGCGCGGTCAGTGGCGTAGCCGCCGACGGCCTCGGCAATCTTTACGTCGCCGATTCAGCCCATCATCGCGTACGTCGCATCGGTACGGACGGCAAGATCACGCACTTCGCGGGTTCGAGCGCAGGGCAAAGCGGTTCGACGGGCGATCAAAGTCCGCCTGCTTCGGCGCGCTTGAATCGTCCGACCGCGCTTGCCGTAGACGCGCAAAACAACCTTTACATTCTGGACAGCGGCAACAGCCGCATCCGGCGCGTAGACATCGCCGCCAACATCATCACGACCTATGCGGGCTCAGGCGTGAACGGATTCGCGGGCGATGGCAATTCAGCGACTGGCGCGAGTCTTAGTTATCCGTCAAGCATCGCGCTCGACGCGCAAGGCAATTTGTTTATCGCCGACCGCAGCAATCACCGCATCCGTCGCGTAGACGCCGCCACGAAAAACATCTCAACCGTTGCGGGCAACGGCACACCAGGCTTGGGCGGAGACGATGGCGACGCAATGAATGCCGCGCTCAACAATCCGACTGACGTTGCCATAGACGCCGCTGGCAACCTGTTTATCGTAGATCAAAACAACCATCGCATTCGTCGGGTACGTGTTAGCAATCGCGTCATCGAAACCATCGCGGGCACGGGCTTGCAAAGTTTCGGCGGCGACAACGGCCCTGCGGCACAAGCCTTTTTGAGCGCGCCTACCGCAGTGAATGTGGCGGCGGACGGCAGCGTTTACGTCGGCGACACGGGCAACTTGCGCATCCGCAAACTCGCACCCGCGAGCGGCTCAGGCGCGAATCGCAATCCGGTCATCACGTCGGCGCTGGGTAATCAATCGCTCGTCATCAATCAACCCGTTGACGTGGCGCTGGCCGCGACTGACGAAGACGGCGACGCGGTGACGTACACGTTATTGAATGCGCCGAGCTTCGCCACCATCACCAACGCGAATCCGGCGCAACGCACTGCGACTTTGCGCTTGGCTCCGACGCAAGCGGGAACCTTCAACGGCGTGCAGGTACGCGCGACCGATAGCAAAAACGGTACGACGACGAGCGCGGCATTTAATATCGTCGTGAGTGAAACAGGCAGCGGCAATCGCGCGCCTGTGATTCAAAACATCGCCGATCAAACCGTAACGCGCGGACAGGCCATAGACGTTGCGTTGAACGCGACCGATGCCGACAACGACGCGGTCACGTTTGCGCTCGACAACGCACCGACCTTCGTCACGCTGGTGCAATCCAACCCGGCGCAACGCACGGCGCTCTTGCGCATTGCGCCTTCGCTCGAAGGCGGTGACGCGACACTAAACTTGCGCGTACGCGCCGATGACGGACGCAGCGGCGTTGCGAATAGCAACAGCTTCGTCGTCAACGTACGCAGCGCCCATGGCGGCGGTGGCGGCAATCGTCCGCCCACAGCGATTGCGAATGTTTTGCCGACTGATTTGGTGGCTGACACGCAAGGCAGCGTGTTGTTGCGGTTGGATGGAACGGCTTCGAGCGACCCGGATGGCGATTCGTTGAGTTATACCTGGCTTGATCGCGGCGTAGCGATTGCTACTACAGGTGTGGCTGAAATTCGTTTGCCGGTCGGCGATCACCTGATCTCGCTGCGGGTTAGTGACAATCGCGGTGGCAGCAACACTACCATTGGGCAAAGCGTAAAAGTGATTGCGCGACCGATCTTGCCAAACTTGAGCATTCAGAGCGTTACGCCCGGCGTTGCCAAACGCGGTTCGACCGTCACCATCAACATCATCGGTACGGGCTTCCAACCCGGCGCGCAAGTGCAAATCGCGGGCGGCGGCGTTGCTGAAACCGTTTTCTATGTGAACGCCAATACGTTGAGCGTGCGTCTGTCTATCGCGGCAAATGCCTTCACGACTACGCGAACGGTTTACGTGACCAACCCCGATAGCAGCTACGCCGTGAAGCCTAATGCGTTTGTGATTAACCCTTGAGGGAGCGCGCTCGTCTCGATCGCAGATAAAAAAAGCCGCGCAGCGTTCCTTTTTTCTCATCACTCGCATCGCAAGTGACGGAGGGAAAAGAAGGCGGCGCGGCTTTTCTATTTTGCGTTCGGGACGAACGCGCTCCCTCACTTCACGGCTTTCACAATCGCAAAAGCCCAGTCGTGTTCGTTGCGTTGCCGCAGCACTTTCACCATCTGCTGGCGAAAGCCCGCCGCGCGCAACATCTCGACTAATGCTTCAGCCTGATAAAACTGCGCATCCGCTTCGACCTGATCGCGCACAACGTAGCGATAATAACTCTGCCGCCACCATACGCGCAGCGGACTGTGTTTCATCGGCGCGAGTTGGTCAGCGATGATGAGCCGCCCGCCCGGTTTTAACACGCGTTGCAAAGCACTCAGCACTGTCATCGCAGGCAAACGATGAAAGGCCATCGCACAGGTCACAATATCAAAACTATTTGGTTCAAACGGTAATTTGTCAGGTGTGGATGCGCGCCATTCGAGCTTGCTGCTGACTTTGGCCGAGAGCGCAGCGAGGCGCGCTTGTTCGAGATGTGCGGCGGTGTCGGTGCCGACAATGCGCCCGGTGTCGCCTACGCGCCCGACGAACTGACGCGCAATGACGCCGCTGCCCGTGGCGAAATCCAACACGTGCGCGCCCGCTTCCGGTTCAGCCGCCGAGACGATTTCGTTCAGGGTTGCTTTGTAATCGAGCTTCGTACGTTGCTGAAATTCTTGCGCTGTCTTCTCTTCAAATTCGCTCAACCACGTCGTGAGATACGTCGCAGGTTGAACAGTAGCAACAGGCGACGGCAAAGTTTTAGCCGTCGCCTCGAGGGTCGTAGTAGCCATTTTGTCTTCTCTCTTGCAGGGGCAATGAAATGCAAAAGGGGGAAGTCTTTTGAGTGCGGAGTGCGGAGTGCGGGAGTGCGGAATTGGAGAGGTTTCCTTCTTCTTCAACTCCGCACTCCGCATTCCGCATTCCGCACTCGGATTAGGGTTTCAACCGATACAGCATGCGAGGGAAAGGGATGGTTTCGCGTACGTGTTCGAGTCCACACAGCCACGACACGCAACGTTCGATGCCCATGCCGAAGCCACCGTGCGGGAACGTGCCGTACTTGCGCAAGTCGAGATACCAGTCGAAGGCTTCTTCGGGCAAGCCGTGCGTCGCAATCTGTTTGAGCAAATAATCCAACGACGAAGCGCGTTCGCCGCCGCCGATGACTTCGCCATAACCTTCGGGCGCGAGTACGTCAACGCAGAGCGCCAAGTCAGGGCGCAGTGGATCAGGCTCCATATAAAACGCTTTGATCGCCGCCGGATAGCGATGCACCATCACCGGCTTGTCGAATTGCGACGAGATATAAGTCTCGTCGGGCGAACCCAAATCGCTGCCATATTCAAAACGATTTTCGACTTTGCCTTCGTCAAACGCTGCGTGCAGCATCTTCGCCGCATCGTCGTATTGCAGCCGTGGGAACGGCGGAATGATCGCTTCGAGTTTGCTCACATCGCGTTCGAGGACTTTCAATTCTTCCTGACGGCTTTCCAACACACGCGCGACGACATAACTCACGAACTGTTCAGCCAGTTCCATCACATCATCCAGCTTGGCGTAAGCGACCTCAGGTTCGACCATCCAGAACTCGGTCAGATGGCGGCGCGTTTTGGATTTCTCCGCGCGAAACGTAGGCCCAAAGCAATAGACCTTGCCGAACGCAGCAGCAGTGGCTTCGTTATAAAGCTGGCCTGATTGCGAGAGATAGGCTTTCTCTTCATCGAAATAGTTGACCTCGAACAGGTTCGTCGTACCTTCGCAAGCCGCAGGCGTAAAGATCGGCGTATCGCACAGCGTGAATCCGTTGTTGTCGAAAAAGTCGCGCACGGCTTTGATGATCGTGTGGCGCACACGCAAGATCGCGTGTTGCCGTTTCGACCGCAGCCACAGATGGCGATGATCCATCAGAAACTCTACGCCGTGTTCTTTCGGCGTGATGGGGTATTCGCTGGCGAGTCCGACGACCTCAAGCGTCTTGATGTCGAGTTCGTAAACGCCAGGCTTTTTGGGATGCTCGCGCGGCACGCCCGTGACGATCAGCGAACTCTCTTGCGTAGCCTTTTCGCTCGCTTCCCACGTGGCTTCATCAACATCTTTTTTCGAGACGATGGCCTGCATCATCGCTGACCCGTCGCGGATTTCGAGAAAGCCCAGCTTGCCGCTCGAACGTTTGTTGTAAAGCCAGCCGCGCAACGTGACTTCCGCGCCAATATGTTTGCCGATCTCGGCGATGTAAGTTTGCTTCATAAAGTTTTTATCGGAGTGATTTGAGGTGGATCATTTCAAAACTGACAGCTTAGACGACGGCTAATTCGGCGAGCGGCGTCATAAAAACCTTCGCCTGAAAAACTGACGCGATTCTATCTGCCCGGCATTTTTTCAGCAATTCGCTTTTATTCTTCCGCGTCTCTGATAGAGATGCGTTTGGAACGCACGACGAGCGAAGCAGAGCGATTGGTTGGCACGAGGGCTTCGAAGCTGTTGGGGTCGTCTTGAATCGCCGAACTTTGTTCGGCGTAATCGCGCAATGATTCGACGAAGCGATTGAATTCGCGCTGCATCTGATCCATTCGTTCGCGCATGTTGATGATGATGGCTACGCCGGCGAGGTTGACGCCGAGTTCGCGGGTGAGTTTAAGAATGATTTCGAGCCTTACGATGTCTTCGTCGGAATAGAGCCGCACGTTGCCGTCTGAGCGCGACGGTTTCAGCAGCCCTTCGCGCTCGTAAAGCCGCAAGGTTTGCTGATGCACGCCGTAATGATCGGCGACGGCACTGATGGTGTATCCCTTCGCTCTTTTTTTCATAAGCAGGAATTCGCCACGGGGATCACGGGGAGTTTTTGGGGGATGGCATCGGGAAGACGAGTAGTTCGGGTTCTCGCAAACTTTTCTTTACCCCCTAATCTCCCCGTGTTCCCCGTGGTTGAACAACTCTGAGTCTTATTTACGCCAAGCCCATCGCTTCCCGTGGATTTTCAGGATTGCGGCGGGCGAAGTCGCGCAACAGGTTTTTGGAATCTTCGTCAATGATCTTGGGTAGCGTGACCTTGACCTCTACGTAAAGGTCGCCGTGCGTATTGCCGCGCAAACTCGGAGCGCCCTTTTCGCGCAGCCGGAAAACCTGCCCCGATTGTGTGCCAGGCGGAATGCGTAACTGCGCTTTGCCGCTGACCATGGGTACTTCGATTTTGGCACCGAGCGCGGCTTCGGGCAGCGTGAGGGGGACGGTGCAATATACGTTGTCGCCTTTGCGCGTGAAGACCGGGTGCGGGGCGACGTTTGTGACGATAAATAAATCGCCCGTGGGAGCGCCTTTGAATCCAGCTTCGCCCTTGCCTGCCACGCGCACGCGCGCGCCGGTGTCTACGCCAGCGGGGATGCGAACTTTTACGGTTTCGGTTTTGGGCGTGTGGCCTTTGCCTAAGCAGGCGGTACACGGTTGGCGCAACTTGCCTGTACCCGCGCAGGGCTGACAGGTTTGGTCATAACGCAGGAAGCCGCCCCCCGCTGAAAGCTTTCCCGTACCGCTGCAGGAACCGCAAATCACCATCCCCGCGCCCGCGTCACCACTGCCGCCACAGCGCGTACAGGTTTCGCTGCGGCGCACGTTGACGGTGGCAGTCAGGCCGTTGATAGCGTCTTCAAAACTGAGGGCGAGCGGGACTTCGAGGTCGTTGCCGCGTTTGGGTTGCGGACGCGCTTGCGTATTCGTGCGTCCACCGCCGCTGAACAGTTCGCTGAAAATGTCTTTGAATCCGCCCCCCGTTGGAGGTGCTTGCTGGCCAGCGCCTTGCCCAGCTCCTTGCTGAAAGACGCTCCAGTCGAAATCGAAACCGCCCGCGCCAGCCCCAGCACCTGCGCCACGGGCTGCGGCGTCTTTGAGGTGGTCGCTGTATGAGCCGAACTTGTCGTAAACCTCGCGCTTCTTTAGGTCAGAGAGTACGTCGTTGGCTTCGGAAAGCTGCTTGAACTTTTCCTCCATAGCCTTATCGCCCGGATTCACGTCGGGGTGATATTTGCGCGCGAGTCGGCGATAAGCCTTGCGGATTTCGTCCGCCGTGGCAGTGCGCTTCACTCCTAAAACATTGTAGTAATCTTCGCGTTGGGCCATAGAGTGCAACGAGTTGCCACGAGTGCGGCATTCATCCGCAGCACGTGGCTGAAACTATTCCGTATCAATTTTGATCTCGTGTGCTTGTTCGCCCGCACTGTGTTTGGGCAGTACGAGTTTCAACACGCCACGTTGCAATTCGGCGCTGATCTGGTCTACGTCAATGCTTTCTGACAGACCGAATTGCCGCTCAAATTTTCCGTAAGAACTTTCCAGCCGATGAAATTGCTCGCCCTCACCTGTCCAGCGCCGCTCACCGCGCAAGATCAACGTATCCGCCACGACCTTCACATCAATCTCTGAGTTTTGTACGCCGGGCACTTCTGCCGTTAGCACGAAGCTGACCGGCGTTTCATAAATATCCACCGCCGGCGACCACGTGCTGTTAGCCGTAGGCTCAGGGCTGAACAAGTTCGGCCCCTTCGCCATTTGCGTCAACTGTTGTTCAATCGCCGCCAAGTCACTTAGAAGGTGATGTTGTCTCATCTCGGTTGCCGGTTGCCGGTTGCCGGTTGCCGGTTGTCGGCGAGTTAAAACCACCGACAACTGACAACCGGTTACCGACCACCATTCTTATTTGTTGTCGTCAACGTCAATGTATTCGGCGTCAATCACGTCGTCGCCGCCTTTGTTGCCTGCGTTGGCAGAACCGCCACCCGCTGCGCCTGCTGCTGCGGCTTCCGCTGCTTCGTTGTCGCCGCTTGCCTGTTGCGAATAAAGAGCCTCGGCGATCTTGTGTGAAGCGCGCGTGAGTTTGTCGAGCGCGACACTGATTTGCGCAGGGTCGTTCGACTCGACGGCTGTCTTGGCTTCGGCGATTTCAGCTTCGACTTCAGAAAGCGTACCCACCGCAACTTTCTCGCGGTTCTCGTTGATGGTTTTTTCGGTCGCGTAAATCATCGTATCGAGACGGTTCTTTGTTTCGATGGATTCGCGCGTCTTCTTATCTTCGTCAGCGTGGGAATCGGCGTCGCGTTGCATCTTGTCAATCTCGTCTTTCGACAGACCAGAAGAAGCCGTGATCGTGATTTTCTGTTCGCGGCCTGTGCCTTGATCTTTCGCCGATACGTTGACGATGCCGTTCGCGTCAATGTCGAAGGTGACTTCGACTTGCGGCATGCCACGCGGAGCAGGCGGAATGCCAACCAAGTGGAACTTGCCCAGCGTCTTATTGTCGCCCGCCATCGTGCGTTCGCCCTGACAGACGTGAACTTCGACTGAAGTCTGGTTGTCAGTCGCGGTCGAGAACGTTTCAGACTTGCGCGTAGGAATCGTCGTGTTGCGTTCGATCAGTTTGGTGAAAACGCCGCCGAGCGTTTCGATACCGAGTGAAAGCGGCGTCACGTCGAGCAAAAGCAAATCTTTCACTTCGCCCGACAGCACACCGGCTTGTATGCCCGCGCCGATGGCGACGACTTCGTCAGGGTTGACGCTGCGGTTGGGTTCTTTGCCGAAGAACTCTTTGACCATCTGCTGAATTTTCGGAATGCGCGTCGAACCGCCAACGAGTACGACTTCGTCAATCTGATTGGCAGAAAGGTTTGCGTCTTTCAACGCCTGACGGCACGGTTCCAAAGTGCGCGAGAGAATGTCATCAATCAGCGCCTCGAATTTGGCGCGCGTCAGTTTCATCGCCAGATGCTTCGGCCCCGAAGCGTCCGCCGTGATGAAGGGCAGGTTGACTTCGGTTTCCATCGTGGACGAAAGCTCGATCTTGGCTTTTTCAGCGGCTTCTTTCAGGCGTTGTAAGGCCATCTTGTCTTTCGACAGGTCAATGCCCTGATCTTTCTTAAATTCTTCGTTGATCCAGTGAATGAGACGCTCGTCTACGTCGTCGCCGCCGAGATGCGTATCGCCGTTAGTGGATTTCACCTCAACTACGCCTTCGCCGACTTCGAGAATTGAGACGTCGAACGTACCGCCGCCGAAATCGAACACGGCGATGGTTTCGTCTTTCTTCTTATCTAAACCGTAAGCCAATGCCGCCGCCGTCGGTTCGTTGACGATGCGCAAGACTTCGAGACCGGCGATGCGTCCGGCGTCTTTGGTGGCTTGGCGTTGCGCGTCGTTGAAATAGGCCGGAACGGTGATGACCGCCTGCGTAACCTTTTGTCCGAGGTAGTCTTCGGCAGACTGCTTCATTTTTTGCAGCACGATGGCCGAGATTTCGGGCGGCAACCAGTCTTTGTCACCTGCGGTTATGCGTACGTCGCCGTTGTTCGCGGCGGAAACAATATAAGGGACTTGCTTGATTTCTTCGCTGACCTCGCTAAAGCGGCGTCCCATAAACCGCTTGATCGAATAAACCGTATTTTCAGGGTTAGTTACGGCTTGGCGCTTCGCCACTTGACCGACGAGACGATTGCCATCTTTGGCGAAACCGACCACGGACGGGGTCGTGCGCCCACCTTCGGAATTGGTGATGACGACCGGTTCACTGCCTTCCATAATCGCTACGACTGAGTTGGTCGTGCCTAAGTCAATTCCAATTACTTTGCTCATAGTTCCTCCGTCACAAACGTGTGGCAAATCGTGAATTTGTTTGCCTGTGAGTCCTTAAGTTCAATTATTTTACTACTTGCGATGATTGCGCTCGCTTTCTGGCATTTGGCTGCCTGAAAGCGGGCGCAGTATAGAAGTTGAGTGTGTTGCTGTCAATTATTTTGATTAAAGATTTTCAGATGAGTCGCTGTCTTCTGAAGAATCACGCAGGCGGGATTCGATTTCGCTGGTTGTGATAATCAACCGAGGAGCCTTGCCCGTGGCAGAGGCTGACATAATCAGCGGTTCGCCAGCTAAAGGCGTATCGAATGAGCCGAAATTGACCGGATTGCCGCTGCCGGTGAGCAGTTCGGTACGCGCGCGGCGATAGAATTGCGACTCCTGATAGATTTCTTCGAGAAATCCGAGCACCACCTGAGCGATGGCGATAAAGGGTACGGCGAGGATGATACCGATCAGTCCGAACAGATTGCCCCCGATGACCAGTCCGATGATGACCCAAAGCGGATGCAGGTTGAGCTTGTCGCCCAATAGCTTCGGCGTTAGGTAATAGCCTTCTACACTTTGCACGATGGTGAAAACGATGAGTACGCCGCCGATGCGCGCGAATCCGGCACCATCCAACGCGAGAAAGGCGATAGATAAGATGAAACCGATTAACGTGCCTAGATAGGGGATAAAGTTGAGCAAGCCTGACAACAAACCCAAGGTTACGGCGAGCGGTACGCGCAGGACGGCAAACCCGACTGCATACAAAGCGCCCATCACGAATCCGATGAGCAACTGGCTGCGCACGTAAGTCGAAAGGATGTCGCTGACTTGCCGGGTCAGCGTTCCCGTCGTAGGCCGAAAGCGCGGTGGAACCAGCCGTTCAAGGTGCGACATCATCACTCGGTAATCGGCCAACAGGTAGTAAACGAAAAAAGGAATCAGTAACAAATCCAGCAACGAAGACGTGAACGTCACCAGTTGTGCCAGCCCGCCCTGCAACCAGCCCAAACCCATTTGCGGAATTTGTTTGCGCGCCACTTCAAAAGCGTTTTGCACGCTTCTGGAAAGGCGCGGATTGATTTGATCCAGTTTCGCAATGAACTGCCTGGCGCGCTGTTCGGTGAGTAATTCTCTCGCGTTTTGAATCGAAACCGTGATCTGTTCCCACAAGTTGGGCAGGACAAAAAGCAGGATGAGAATCAGTAACAACATCGCCGCCGTAAGCGTAAGCAACACGGCTGTCGCACGATTCCATCCACGTTTTTCAAACCAGATGACGGCCGGATTCAGCAAAAAAGCCAATGCCAGCGAACTCAACAACGGAACCAGAATGATGTTACTGCTGATGACCACGGCGGCAAGTGCGATCAAGCCCAGCACGATTGCGGGAAGCCAACGCATCCATTCGTAAGCAGGGCGCGGTGACAACACAGGCGAATTTTGGACAGAACCGAATTTCACTGCTTAATCCTTAGCGGACGTAGTTGCGTTCATTAACCGATTGACGTGAAAAATATAGTGGATGCCTGAAAATACGCACATCCCGAACGTGATGATAAAAGCAGGGAACAGATATTTTTCCGGCCAGCGAAAAGCATTCGTCGCCAGAAAGAGTACGATCATAAAAAACTCTACGAAGGTGTTGACCTTGCCCGGCCACGAAGGGCGAAAGTTGCTGAATCCTGTTGATACGTTGATGACCAGCGCGCCCAGCACGATGAATACGTCACGGCTGATGGCTGCGACCGTAACCCAAAACGGCAACGGACTGGTCAGTGTGAAACCGTGCATCGTCAAAATAATAAATGCCGTGACGAGTAACAGCTTATCCGCCATCGGATCGAGAATCGCGCCAAGTTCAGTCTTTTGATTGAAGGCGCGCGCGGCCAATCCGTCCAGCCCATCAGTGATTGCCGCCGTCACGAAAATAGTCAGCGCCCAGCCGAAATACTGGTAATAGACCGCCATCACAAAAACGGGTACGAGCAATAGTCGCAGAATGGTCAGCAGGTTGGCGAGTGTGAAAACTGATGACATTGCCGGGTCGTTGAGAGAATAAATATTTAGAGGATGAAAACTAAGTAAAAAGGTAACTCGTTGAGCATCTTAACTTTTAAGGTTCTCTTTTCAAAACGTTTTGCGCATAATGCCGCTCGTTATGAGGACGCTGCTATGAGGACGTTGATTGTTGGTGACATCCACGGAAAATACGATTTGTTCATTCGTTTGCTGGAAGAGATGGCTTATTCCCCCGGCGCAGACCGCCTGATTTTGATCGGCGATCTGGTTGACCGTGGAGAAAATTCGAGCGCCGTCGTCGCCAAAGCCATGGAACTCAAAGCCGCTCAGCCCGATCACGTAGTTGTGTTACGCGGCAATCACGAAGCCATGATGATCAACGCGCTCGCCCAGCCCAGCGGAGATGATGTCGAGCTTTGGTATATCAACGGCGGCATCGAAACCCTGCAAAGTTATCTGGACGAAGAAGGCAACCT
>JAYSVR010000132.1:0-7378 GCA_043718445.1 Acidobacteriota bacterium
CAAAAACGGCAGCGCGAACCACAACGCTTGTGGCCGCAGCATAACAACGCACAAGGCCATGACGAGGGCGAACAACGTCGCCCGATACATTGAACTCCAAAACGCCGCGCGGTCGTGGCGGCTGGTGCTTTCGGCCTGTGCCGCCGTCACCCATTCCAACAGATGCCGGCCCGAAATCAATTTGCGATAAGTGACGCGCGCGATGGCGTCGAGCATCACCCAGGCTTGATGCGGCAGAAACATAAGCGTCAGCGCGACCTGTTTCGTATTGGTGCCGAAATCGCCCCAGACGTGCCAGAAATAACTCGTCCAGGGAACGCCGCGCGGATGCGACAACAGGCTCGTAGTGACGTGTGCGTAAATCGGAAAGCTCACCGTTATCAACGCGAAGAGCATCCACCACCAGGGCGAGCCGGGCAGCAAAGTCCAGGCGGCGATCAGCCATAACAGCAACGCGGGCGCGACGAGGCTGCGACGCAGATTGTCGAAAATCTTCCAGCGCGCAATCAGCGGCAACGTGTTGCGTTCGGTCTTGCCGCTATTGTTCGGTACGCGCGGTAACAGCCAGCGGGCAATCTGCCAATCGCCACGCGTCCAACGGTGCTGGCGTTTCGCGTAAGTGTCGTAATGCGCCGGATATTCGTCGAGCAATTCGATGTCAGACACGAGCGCGGCGCGGGCGTATAAGCCTTCAAATAGATCGTGACTGAGCAGCGAGTTGTCGGGCACGCGCGACTCGAGCGCGGCTTGAAAGGCGTCAACGTCATACAACCCTTTGCCGACAAAACTGCCTTCGCCGAACAAGTCTTGATAAACGTCAGAGGCCGCCGTGCTGTAAGGATCAACGCCCGTGTTGCCTGAGAAGATGCGCGCAAACCGCGAACGCGCGCTGCTCTCGAGCGTCACGCTGACGCGCGGTTGCAAGATGCCGTAACCGCGCACGACGCGCCGCGTGGCGGGATCAAGTTGCGCTTGATTGAGCGGATGCCGAATCGTGGCAACCAGCTTGCGCGCCGCATCGCGCGGCAGTTGCGTGTCTGAATCGAGCGTAATGACATAACGCACACTGGCGAGCAGCCCGGCGTCGGCCTCTTCATCAGCATGGGGCACGACAAAGCTGGTATCGTGCGCGCCGCGCAGCAGGCGATTGAACTCTTCGAGCTTGCCGCGCTTGCGCTCCCATGCGAGCCATTTGCCTTCGGCCTCATTCCACTGCCGCCGCCGATGAAAGAGAAAGAAGCGATCAGTCTTGTCATCAGGTTGGGCATAACGCGCGTTCAGTTTTGCGATGCCGTCGAGGGCAAAGGCCAACAGCGCTTCATCCGTCGGCAACTCTTCGGTCGGCGCATCGCCGAAGTCTGTAAGCAAGGCGAAATAAAATTGCGGGTCTTGATTGGCGAGATAATGGACTTCGAGTTTTTCGATCAACGCCGCCGCGCCTGCTTCGCTCGTCAACAACGTAGGCACGACGATCATCGTGCGCGCTTCCACCGGCGTCGCGGCTTCCGCATCCATTTTGGGCAGTACGCGCGGCTTGAAGGTATGCGTTACGTCCCAGTTCAACACGCTCAACGCGAGATCGGTGGCCGGAACCAAGGCAAGCAACATGACGGTGAAACAGCCAAGCGGCGTTGCGCCCGCGCGTTCAGCGAGCAGCGCCAGCGGCAGCAGCGAGAGTATGGTCAGCAGACTGAAGAGGCTGAAATAAAAAAGCGTAGGATGCCTGAGCGCGAAACGTTGCGCGCGTTCGATGAGCGCAGGGCGATAGTTGAGGGCGCGCTCCAAAGCGTCACGGCCTTCATCAATCAGGTAATAGCCGACGTGCGCCTGTGCGGGTTCGTGTGGATTTTGTTGCTGCGCGGCTTGCGCGAGCGCGACGACGCGGCGCGCGACGTCAAGTTCGCTGGTGCGCGTGCGGCGGGCGAGGCGTTCAATGCGATGGCGGTAACGGTCGCGCGTCGCAAAGTCCATCTGCGCGTAGGCCTGCGTTGGGTCGGCGTTGAGAATCGGTTCGATGAGACAGACGCTTTCGACCAGGTCGGGCCAGTCGAGCGTAGAGAGCAATTTCATGCTCGTGATGATGTTGCCGACGGTCACCTGCGCGGCGGCTTGCCGGTGATGTTCGAGCTGAACAATTTGCTCGATGCTTTGTTCCTGGGTTTGCACGCTGCGTTCGATCCATTCGATGAGCGGCGTTACGTCGGGGTCTTGATCGCGCAAGCGTTGCGTCAGTTGTACGACGAAAGCACGTCCGGGTGGCGGCTGGGTTTCGAGTTGCCGAATCAAGTCGGCAACCACTTGCCGCTGTTGCTCATTGCTGGCGGCCAATAATTTATCGGCCAGCAAGTCGGCTTCGGCCCGCTCGGTGCGGGCGGCGATGACGCGGGTTGTCAGGCGGTTCAGGTTTTCGACCAGCGCCAGCCGCAACGTGATCGCTACCGCCCACAATTCGCCAATCGTGAGCGGCGTGACCTGTTGATAGGCGTTCAGGTAACGCCGCAACCATTCGCCGTCAAAGCGGCTGTCGGTGTGGGCCACGAACCTATAGGCAAGGGCGTAAATGCGCGGATAGCCCTCCATCTCGCCCGCTGCGAGCTTTGGCAATTCCCGGTAATAACGCCGGGGCAGGTCTTCTCGAATTTGGCGGAGCTGCTCTTCGACCAGGTGAAAGTTATCCACCAGCCATTCGGCGGCGGGCGAAATTTCCTGCCCGAAAAATACGGCGTCGGCCAGCGTGCGATAGGCCGAAGCCAGCCGCCGTCCGTTAGCTTCGAATTGCGGCAGCAATTGCCGCCCGCGTGGCGAACCGTCGCTGACGGGCTGTTCCGCCGCCAGCGTGGCGGCAAATTGTTCCAGCCGTTCGATGCTGAATAACTCTTCACGAATCGGCTCTTCGTCAGGGCGGGCGTTAAGGCTTTTCGGTTGCATAGGAAGTAAGTAACTCACTCTCGCTCGGCCCTGCAAACCGTTGTGGGAGCGGGCAGAAAATTTGAGTCATCTTATGCCGATAGCTTCTTCGTGAATGTTCAATAGAGAACAGCCACTTCTCTCGACTTGCCTGATGATTCGTTGCCACCCGCTGAGTGAGTTGGGGGTAAAAGGAAGAAACTATGGAAGCACAAATTAAACTGGGAAAAATCTTCGGCATCCAAATCGCGCTGCATTACAGTTGGCTGTTCATCGCCGCGCTAATTTCGTTTTCGCTGGCGGGACATTTCGGCACGGCGCATCCGGCCTGGGGGCGCGGCGTGATTTGGAGCATGGCAATCGCTACGGCGCTGCTGTTTTTTGCCGCCATCGTCGCGCACGAACTCGCGCACGCGCTGGTGGCGCGGCGGCGCGGGCTGCCCGTGCGTTCGATCACGCTGTTTGCGCTAGGTGGCGTAGCCCAATTCGAGAAAGAAGCCGAAGACGCCAAAACCGAATTTCTGGTCAGCCTGGCCGGCCCCGTTGCCAGCGTGTTGATTGGTTTCGTGTGCCTGCTGCTCGCGTGGCTGTTGGGTTGGACGATGATGACCGAACCGACTACGCCGCCCATGGCGATGCTGGTCTGGCTGGGATTCATCAATCTGGGACTGGCGGTTTTCAACATGCTGCCGGGCTTCCCGATGGATGGCGGACGCGTGTTGCGCGCGCTCATCTGGTGGTGGACAGGCAGCGCCGAGCGGGCCACACGCATCGCCGCCGTGACCGGACAGTTCGTCGCTTTCGGGTTCATCCTGCTGGGCATTTTTCGCTTCTTCAACGGCGCGGGTTTTAGCGGTTTGTGGATGGCCTTCATCGGCTGGTTTCTGTTGAACGCGGCGCGAGCCACTTATGCGCAACAGGCCGTGACCGAACGGTTGCGCGGCCTGCGCGTCGCCGATCTGATGACGCTCGATTGCACGCAGGTGGACGGCAACGACAACCTGCAAACCTTCGTTAACGAATCGCTATTGCACACCGGACGCCGCTGCTTTCTGGTGGCTGAACAAGGTGTAGTGACGGGATTGATCACGCTCAACGAGGTCAAAGAAGTTCCGCAAGCGCGCTGGCCGTTCACGCTGATCTATGACGTGATGCGTCCGCTCGAAGCCATCCGCACCGTGTCGCCCGACATGCCCGTCAGCGAAGCCCTCGAAATCATCGGGCGCGAAGACATCAATCAGTTGCCCGCCTTAGCCAACGGCAAATTGGCGGGGATGATTTCGCGCGATCAAATTCTGCGTTACCTGCTCACGCGCGAAGAGTTGAAGGTGTGACATCTGCCGAGACGATGAATCCACGAATGAAAAATCCTGAAGGAGAAAACATGATGAATCCACGAATGAAAATCCTGATTGCCTATGACGGGTCGAGTTGTGCTGATGCCGCGTTGGCAGCACTGCGCCACGCCGGCTTGCCCCGCGAGGCTGAGGTGGTCGTACTTTCAGTGTCTGAACATTGGCTGCCGATGCCGCCTCCATCAAGTTACGAAATGCTTGCGCCCCAGCTTTCTCAAAGTCCGCACGGCGGCGAAGAGGAAGCTCTCGCCATGTCGCGGCGGGCGGGCGACTACCTTCAATCAGCCTTCCCGGCTTGGGAAGTGCGCGCCGAGGCGGTCGCCGGTTCGCCAGCCCGCCAGTTGATCGAGAAGGCTGAACAATGGAAGGCAGATTTGATCGTGATCGGCTCACACGGCCACACGGCGCTGGCCCGCTTGGTGCTGGGCAGTGTGTCGCACAAGGTAGCGGCGAACGCTCCGTGTTCAGTGCTTATTGCACGCGGTGGCGCCGATCTCAGCACTCGTCCGGTGCGCATCATTCTCGGAGTTGATGGCTCTGCCCAGGCAGAGTTGGCTGTGGACGCAGTCGCCGCGCGCTCGTGGCCGGAGGGCAGCGAGATCAAAGTCATTTCGGCGATTGAACTGCCATTCACACCAACGGAAGAGAGTCGCTCGCTGCCTGAATCTTTTTACTCCCAGTTGGAAAAAGCCAGTGAGGAACAGGCGCGCACTGCTCTCACGCGCGCAGTCGAGCGGCTCCGCAGCCGCACCGGTGAGCAGTTCACGGTTACCACCGAAGCTGTGCTGGGGCGTGCCAAAGAAGTCATCTTGCAACAGGCCGAGCTTTGGCAAGCCGACTTGATTGTTCTCGGCTCACACGGTTATGGGTGGGGCGAGCGGTTCCTGTTCGGCTCAGTGGCGTTAGCGGTAGCCACCGGCGCGACTTGCTCAGTCGAGATCGTGCGCCGCCGCGCGGCAGAGAATAACGGTCAGAACCACAGCGAAATCGTTCAAGCGCAGCGTGCCATCGCGAGGTCATTGTGAGTATTTCAGCTTCCGCTGTAGCAGCGGGATTACCCGCAGGCAACCCATCAAATGAGTCCTCAGTTCAAGCGCCACACGCGATAGAAGCCGCAGCGGTTGCCCAAAGTTTAACGGTTGATCCAGCAGTCGGGTTGAATTCAGCCGAAGTCACGCAACGCCGTGCGCGTTACGGTGATAATGCGATTGAAGCTGCGCAATCGCGTGCGGCGTGGCGCATCCTGCTCGATCAATTCAAAAGCCTCGTCGTCGCCCTGCTTGCCGTGGCCGCCCTCGTCGCGTGGCTGACCGGCGACAAGGTCGAAGCCGTCGCCATTCTCGTCGTACTCGGCCTGAACGCGCTCATCGGCTTTGTCACCGAATGGCAGGCCGGACGCGCGCTCAATGCCTTGCGCCAATCTTCGCACCCGACGGCGCGTGTGAGGCGCGAGCAGCGCGAAGCCATGATTGATACTGCCGAACTCGTGCCCGGCGATGTTGTGATCCTGAACGCAGGCGACCGCGTACCCGCTGACTTGCGCTTGCTCGAAGCCGCGAGTTTGCGCGCCGAAGAATCCGCCCTCACCGGCGAAAGCGCTCCGGTCGAAAAAGCCGTCGCCGCCGTCGCCGCCGAAGCAGTGCTGGCCGAACGTCATTCAATGCTTTATCTGGGCACGATGATCGCTGCCGGGCATGCCGTGGCGTTGGTCACTGCGACGGGCGCGCAAACCGAAATGGGCAAGATCGGTCATCTGGTCGCCAGCGTCCCTGATGAAGCTACGCCGCTCGAACGCCGCCTGGATGAAATGGGTCGTCATCTGGTGTTGCTGGTGCTGGTCATTGCCGCCGCCGTGATGGTGATGGGTTGGCTGCGCGGTGAAACGTGGTGGGTGATGATCGAAGTCGGCATCAGCCTCGCCGTCGCCGCCGTGCCAGAAGGCTTGCCTGCCGTCACGACGCTCATCCTCGCGCTGGGCGTGCTGCGCATGGCGCGCGAACGCGCCATCGTCAGGCGTTTGTCCGCCGTCGAAACGCTGGGCAGCACGACCGTGATCTGTTCTGACAAAACCGGCACACTGACCGAGAACCGCATGACGGTGCGCGAATACCAACTCGCCAATGGCAACGCCATCAAACTTGACGCTCCGCCTGCCACTGACGAATTACTAAACCGCGCCATACGCGCTGGCGTGCTTTGCAACGAAGCGGCTTTTCATCCTGAAGCAAAAGACGAAGAACGCGCGACCGGCGACCCGACTGAAATCGCATTGCTCGTCGTTGCGCACGGCCTAAAAATTGATGTCGCGCAAATGCGGGCTGAATATCCGAAACTCGCGGAGCGGCCTTTCGATTCAGATTCCAAACGGATGACCACCGTTCATCGCATGCCTGACGGAACGCGCCTCGCGTTGCTCAAAGGCGCGCCCGGCGTAGTGTTCGAGGCTTGCGCGTCGCTTGATGAAGCAGCGCGCGCTCGTTTGCTCGCCACCAACGAACAGATGGCCGATCACGCTTTGCGCGTGCTCGCCCTTGCTGAAAAACCGCTGGGCAAAGACGGCTCAGACGACGCCGCCGAAGCCGAGAGCGCGACTGGCTACACCTTGCTCGGCCTGGTCGGAATGATTGATCCGCCGCGCGCCGAAGCCGCCGCCGCGATTCAGCAGGCGCACGCCGCTGGCATCCGCACGGTGATGCTGACCGGCGATCAACTCAACACCGCACGCGCCATCGCGCGCGAACTCAAATTGAGCGACGAAGCGGAACCGCTTGCGTTGCACGCGCGCGAGCTGGCTGATGCGAGTCCTGAGCGACTGACTGAACTGGCGCACACCGTCACGGTGTTTGCGCGCGTTTCGCCCGAAGACAAATTGCGCATCGTCGAAGCCTTGCAAAAGGCCGGTGAAGTCGTGGCCGTCACGGGCGACGGCGTCAACGATGCGCCCGCGCTCAAACGCGCCGACATCGGCATTGCGATGGGCGAACGCGGCAGTGAAGCCGCCAAAGAAGCCGCCGATGTCGTGCTGGCCGATGACAACTTTGCCACCATCGTTGGCGCAGTCGCGGGCGGACGCGCGATTTACGCCAACATCATCAAGTTCGTAAATTTCATGTTCA
>JAYSVR010000133.1:0-7371 GCA_043718445.1 Acidobacteriota bacterium
GCCGCTTTCTCAAATCTCCGCAATGGACGCATATCGAGAAACGTGGGAAAGCGGCGTCAAAGCCGCCGCACTCCACAGGCTTCGCCGTCCTCGAATAAGGAAACCTACATGAAATTACGCCCCTATCGCTTATCCGTCTTGTTGCTGTTGGTCTCAGCAATAGCCGTAGCCCAAACGCCGCATTACCAATCACACTTTCCGCCCGAAGAATTTAAGGCGCGCTGGCAAAAGGTATTCGAGCAAATCGGCGACCGCGCCGTCGCCATCGTGCAAGGCGTTTCGCTCGCCCGAGGCTTCGCTTTGCCGCGCCAATCGAACGAGTTTTATTACCTCAGCGGCATCGAAACGCCCGGCGCATATTTGTTGCTCGATGGTCGCACGCGCAAAGCCACGCTCATCCTGCCGCCGCGCAACGAACGGCTCGAACGCAGCGAAGGCAAAGTGCTTTCAGCCGAAGACGCCGAACTGGTCAAGCAATTGACCGGCGCAGACGCCGTCGCCAGCACCAAAGCGATGGGCGAAGAATGGCTGAACGAATTGATGAAAGCGCCCGCTCCTGCGATTTACACATTGTTCACGCCGGCGGAAGGCAGCGCCGAGAGTCGTCACGAACTGCAAAACGCGAACGCCGCCATCGCGGCTGACTATTGGGATGGGCGCGTCTCGCGCGAAGCGCATTTCGTCAACTTGTTACGCACGCGTGCGCCGCGCGCCGACGTACGCGATCTGACAACGATTGTGGATGAAATGCGCAGCGTGAAAAGTCCGCGTGAAATCGCGTTGGTTCGCCGCGCTTCACAACTGGCGGGTTTAGGAATTCTCGAAGCGATCAAAAGCACCAAAGCGGGTCTGTATGAATATCAGCTCGATGCGGCGGCGCGTTACATCTTTCTGGCGGGCGGCGCGCGGCTTGAGGGCTATCGTTCGATCACGGCGGCGGGTACGGCAAACATCTGGAACGGACATTACTATCGCAACAACGCGCAGTTGAAAGACGGCGATCTGGTGTTGATGGATTTCGCGCCGGACTATTTCTATTACACCAGCGACGTGACGCGCATGTGGCCGATCAATGGCAAGTATTCGCCCGTGCAGCGCGAGCTTTTGCAGTTCGTCTTGGATTACCGCAACGCGGTGATGAAACTCATTCGCCCCGGCATCACGACCAAAGAGATTCTCGAACAAGCCAAAGCCGCCATCGCTCCTGTGTTGGCGCGCACGAAATTCTCGAAGCCGGTTTATGAACAAGCGGCGCGCAAGCTGGTCGAAACGGGCGGCGGTACGCTTTCGCATCCCGTAGGGCTGGCGGTTCACGACGATGGCCCTTACAACCGTGGGCCGCTCAAGGTCGGGCATGTCTTTTCGATTGATCCGCAGCTTTGGGTACCCGAAGAAAATTTATACATCCGCTATGAAGACGTGATTGTGATCACGCCCAACGGCTATGAGAACTTCACCGAATTTTTGCCGACCGAATTAAACGACCTCGAAAAACTGGTGGGGCAAGCCGGCATTGCCTTGAAATTACAACCGGCTGGTGAAAAAGAGTTGATCAAACGGCAATAGTTTCAAGCGCAGGCGTGATTACCATCTTCCCCGCGAGGTCGAACCTGGCATTTTACCTAGGTTTTACAAAAGGCGATTTTCTTTACTAGAGGTTTACAGTCGGGTCGAAAGTCGTTGCGTATAGTGTTGCCACAAAGGAGAAACTCTATATGCAAAACTTCATCTCAAAAATCGGGTCGAAAATCGTGGTCACGCTGGCCTTTAGCACACTGATCAGCATCGCGTGCGGCGCTCAACCGCCCGGTCAGCAAGGCGGCGGGATTTGGATTCGCAACGCCTATTACGGCGAAGGCCATACCTTCGACAAATGTTTAGGGCATCAACCCGGCAACGGGGCATATCATCATCACGCCCATCCGATCTGCTTGCGGGCGCAACTGAATGACAATGTCGTCGCCGCGAAAAACGGTCGTATCGGCACCACCTATGTCGAGAAAAGCGCGCCGTGGACGCATTCACCGATTCTGGGCTGGGCGTTCGACGGCTATCCGATCTATGGGCCGTATGGTTACGGCGATCCGGCGAATGCGAACAGCGCCATCAGGCGCATCAAATCCAGTTTTCAACTCCGCAACATTACGCAACGCACCACGCTAGCCACCTGGGCGCTAGCCCATCACACCGGCGTATCGCAAACCCTCAGTGCGAATCAATACGGGCCAGAAGTTTCGGATATTTATCCGCTGGGACGTTATGTCGAAGATTTCGACGTGGTGACGAGCGTGGGAGATTTAGATCAATACAACGGACGCTTTGCCCTCACGCCGGAATATCCGAGCGGCACTTACGCTTATTACACAACCCTCAATGAAGATGGCTCACCGGCTTTCCCTTACATCATCGGGATGCAGTATTACGGCAGCGTCACGGGCAATGCCAGCACGACGGCTCCGAGCGGTGCGACAGCCTATTTTAGCAATGGCGCGTATACGCAAACCTTAACCGGCGTACCGCACCTCAATTCGTGGTACACGAAAAATTCGCAGCAAAACGCGCTAGTCGTGGGCGGCTTCGATCCTTCTGCCGGAGCAAAAACGACGTGGCCCACTGATGTGCCAACCGGAGCCACCGTGGGAGGCGGGCAGACAACCGCTGCCAAGGCCGATACGCAAACCATCAGCTATACCGACTCGACCGTTTATATGACGGCCAACAATCTGGGCAGTTACAACATGGGGCCGTGGTTTATTGATGGAGCCACCAATGGCGGTGTGTTTCCGGGCTGGCCGAGTGTGCAAAATAATCGCGGGCAGTTTCCGCGCGCACCCACGGTCGCCACCACAAAAACGAATAGTCCACTGGGCGCAGTCGGGTTATGGGTGAATGGCGTGGGTGTTTACAACGTGTTGGACGGGTCGAGTTACAGCACAGCGGCTGGGAGAGATGCGGGAAACCCTGTGGCTAATGTCTTGAGTTCGACCCACGTTTCGTCAGCGTCATTTGAAGGCGGCCCCACTTCGCCCGGCGCAATGATGACGGCCTTTCCGTTGTTTGGCGCGAAACTGGCAACGTCAACCGCCAGCACTCCTACCGTGGCCTTGCCTACGACTTTGGGGGGCGCAGCGGTGTCGGTGAGGGACTCTGCCGGTACGACCATCGCGGCTGAAATTTTGTACGCCTCGCCCAATCAGCTTAATTACCGCGTACCCGAAAATGCGGCGACGGGTTTGGCGACCATGACGATTACGGCGAATGGCGTTGCGATTCCCGGCGCGATCAACATTGTGGCGGCTTATCCGAACGTGTTTCAGCTCAACGGTGACGGTCTCGCGGCGGCCACGATCTTGCGCGTAAGCAATGGGCAAGCCAGTTACGAATCAATTTTTCAAACCGTGAACAACGCGCTCGTCGCGTTGCCGATAGATTTCGGCCCGGCGAGCGATCAGCTTTATCTGGTGCTGTTCGGTACGGGCTTAGGCAAAAGCAGCGTGACGGCGACAGCCAAGATTGGCGACACTGACATTTCAGTTATTTACGCGGGCGCACAAGGCACTTTTGTCGGACTCGATCAAATGAATCTTGTGTTGCCGCGTACGCTCGCAGGCAAAGGCAAGGTTAATCTCACCGTCACGGCAAATGGCAAGGTTTCCAACGCGGTGAGTTTGACGTTTAAGTGATTCCTGAATGCGCCTACATTCAACCCAATGAAAAATCGAAAACCACAATTCATTGTTGGCGCATTTCTCTGGTTGTGCCTGCTATCTCTGTCGGCTCGCGCGGCAGAGCCTGTCAGCACAGCGTGGATCGTCAATCCCTCAAACGCACAACCTGCGAGTCTGGCGCGCATTCGCCCCGAAGTGCATTCCATCACTGTCACCGAAAAATACGTGGAGGTTCGTTCGGCGGGACTATCGCTTTACAGTCTGGGCGCTTTGCAAGCGCCGAACGATCACGTCGAACGGCTCCGCCAGTTGCGCTATCGCATTCCGCGTAACCCTATGGCGGCGACGCAACCGTTGGGCGCACGCGCTGACGTATGGGGCGTATTCGCCAACGGTGTGCCGATTTATAACAGCTTTGAGGTAGCGTCTTATCAAGGCCAAAACCTTTGGCATTTCGATTCGCTGGCGCAGGCTGACGATGGCACTCAAATCGCAAAAGGGTATGCGCGCAACGCTTCGCACCAACTCAGCTTGGGCGTGCTGCCGAATTTGTTAGCCGACAACACGCGGCATTCGCCGTTGCTGGGCTATGCGTTTGACGGCTATCCGATTTATGGGCCGTGGGGATTTGTCAGCGCAGGTGATACCAATCAGTTGCGGCGTATGCGTTCCGGCTATCGTTTGCGGCACATTGCACGCCGTATCACCTTGTCAGATGGAACATCGCTCACTCCCGCGCAATACGGCCCGCCGATCCCCCCGCTTAATGATGCATATCCGTTAGGCGCGTTTGTCGAAGATTACGAATACGATCCATGCGTCGGCGATCTCGACCAATTCAACGGACGCTTTGCCGGTACGCCTGAATATCCGCAAGGCACTTATGCCTATTTTCTCTCGACTGACGTGCAAGGGCGGCTGGCGTTTCCTTACTTGCTGACCGGACGTTATGCGGGGCAGGTGACGGCGAATGAATTGCGCGACGCTTTTCGTGATGAAGCCGCACCGCCCTCCGAGGTGGCGCAAGATGGCGTCTTGTTTCGTCAACCACAAGATGCTGAGTTGACGGTTTATGGAAAGACGCTTGCGGCGGCGCAACCGTTGCGGTTTAGCTTTGCGGTCAAAGGCGCGCAGGGCTTGCCGGTGCGACATTTGGAGTTCGTTCACGAACGTCCGCTGCATTTGCTGGTCGTGTCAGAAGATTTGGCTGAGTTCGCGCACATTCACCCGGAACTGGTGGCTGGAGATCGTTACGAGGTAACGCATACGTTTGCCCATGGCGGGCGCTATCGTCTTTACGCCGATTACACGCCGCCGGGCAGCGCGCAACGCATCACGAGTTTTGTGTTGGACTTGCACGGCAAGCAACGTCAGTCAGGCAGTACGGTGAGCGTGAGCGACAAGGCGTTACTTGGTTCAACGGTAAGCGTTGCCGATGCGCAAGTCGCGCTTACTGCTCCCACCCTCACGCCCTCACAACCCTTGCGTGCCAACGTTGAAATCGAATTTGCGCTCAACATCCGCGACCAACAAACCCAACAACCCGTCACCGATCTCGAACCCTTTCTCGGCGCGTGGGCGCATTTCGTCATCATTGATAAAAAGCACGAGAGCTTCATTCACGCTCATCCGTTGGAGGCCGCGCCCGTTGGTGCCGCGCACGTTCACGACCCGGCGGCATTGGGGCCGCCGCCTGAAATCATTCGCACGGTGACCAGCTTTCCGCGCGCGGGAATCTATAAACTCTGGGCACAATTTCAACGCAACGGCGAAGTCATCACGCAGCCGTTCGTCTTGCGCGTAGCTCCCGCCGCCGCGCTCAACGCCACGCAAGCTGCCGCGATTCCGGTCGCAATTCCTAAAGATGCCATTAGACTCAACGCCAGCGCCCACGGATTCGCACCCGCGCAACTCACCATCCCTAAAGGCAAGCCGTTCAAGCTCGCCATCAAACGTGATGCTCAACCGAATTGCGCGAACAAGATTGTCTTTGCTTCGTTGGGTTTGAGTTTCGCTTTGCCGCTCGGACAAACGACGGTGATCGAATTGCCCGCGTTGGCAGCGGGTGAATTGAGCTTTGCATGCGGGATGGGAATGTATAAAGGCGCGCTCGTAGTTGAATAGACTAACGCCCCGCTTGCGCCACGCGTAACCATACGCCGCGCGCGCCGCCGCTTTGCCACAGCGCCTGTGTCGCGCGATAAGCCCGCGCATAAAGCTCGCGCGTTTTTGCCGCATTGGCGGGTTGCGCCAGTTGCGTTTCGAGTTCGTTGAGCGAAAGCGAGTCGCTGAGTTTTATGCGCGCCAGCTTTGCGGCTTCGTTGGCATAACGAATCGCCAACCCTTCTGACAACCAACGCGGCGCGCGGTCGTGGCTTAAGGTATTCACTACGACGTGCGTGAGTTCGTGTTGCAACGTCGCCGTCAACCCGCCGCGTCGTTGCAACAAAGCGAGCGGCTGCAATTCGATCTTGTGTCCGGTCGTCACGGCGGCCGTCCAACCCGCGCGCCCCGTCGCGCGAATGAATTCGTCAGTCGAAGCGTAAACAACAATCTCAATCGGCGAACTTTCTTTGAGCGACAAGCCTGCTTGCTTTAGATCATCCAGCAACCGTCGTCGTGCGGCTGTCAGCACGCTCATCGCCTGTGCTGCCAATGTTTTTTCGCTAGCCGGATAACTCATCTGAAAATTTTCATTGCTGATCGTTGCGCGTTTGCCTGATGCGTCGGGCAGGTTTTGAACCTGCCCTACATAAGGCGTCGCGCCGTCCCCGCGATGAACTGACAAACCCGGCAAATAAAACGCGAGCATCTCTTGATAACGCATGCCTCGTTCGGCCATCACGTGCGAACCTTCCTGACACAAACCCAGGCCGTGGCCGAAGCCGCTGCCTTTGAACACAAACGCATCGCCGGAACGCGCCACATCGAAGCGCGAGCTTTTCAAATACTGCCAGCCGAGGCCGCGCCCGACGATAATTTTGAATTCCCAGCCCCTGATGACTTTATGTTGAATGGTTTTGCGTTGTGCGCCCGTGATGGCAATCGTTTCAGCTCGTCCGGTGGCGTCGCGTTGCAGGATTTCGAGGTTGGATAGAGTCGCGCCTACGTTCGTGCGCGGGTCGCGCGACAACGCGCCTGCCAACTCACTTGCGGCAATCGTATTCGTCCAAGTCGCATTCGGTCGCTCGGCGCAATACTCATCGCTTACGCCTTGCAAATAAGGCCGATCACGCACGCCCCACAGCGTTTCAACATTTGCCGTATGCCCGCCGCACGAAGCCGAAAAGTAAATGTCAGCCACCGCGCCGCGTTCGTCATGAAGCATTTCATTCGCCGTTGCGCGTACTGCGCGCCGCACCTGTTCGCGTGGCTTGTTTGCTAACACAAAGCGTTGGCAATGCGTCGTACTGCAAAAATCAAAACCGTCTTTCGCGTGGCGCTGCTGGTTTTTGTGCGCGTAAGTTCGACTGACGACGGCTAAGGCTTTCAGGGCTTCGAGTTCATCTTCGACGCTGCCTTCTGAACTGACTACGCCTAACACGTAATCCTCAAACGGCAACTCGCGCGTGACGCCTTCGGTGACAGAGCGCACTTTAACGCGGAGTGCGGAGTGCGGAGTGCGGAGTGCGGAATTCGCAATCTCGTTGTTCTCCTTAATTTGATTGGCTTGTATCGCACGGTTGTTTTTCGGCACTCCGCA
>JAYSVR010000134.1:0-7357 GCA_043718445.1 Acidobacteriota bacterium
CGCTTTGAAAGTCGCGCACCATCATCGGATAAGGATGCGGCCCCAGCACCGACCCTAAACAGTAATGCGTATCGCCCACGTTCGTCACCCAATCGCGCAGCGCTTCGTTGATCGCGTCTTTGAGCGTCTTGCTGCCTGACTCGACGGGGACGACGGTCGCGCCCATCAGCCGCATGCGAAAGACGTTCAACGACTGCCGCCGCATGTCTTCAGTGCCCATATAGACAATACATTCCAAGCCCACGAGCGCCGCCGCCGAAGCGGTCGCTACGCCGTGTTGCCCCGCGCCGGTCTCGGCGATGATGCGCGTCTTGCCCATCCGTTTCGCCAACAGAATTTGCCCCAACGCATTGTTGATCTTGTGCGCACCCGTATGCGTGAGGTCTTCGCGTTTGAGATAAACCTGAGCGCCGCCCAAATGTTCGGTCAGCCGTTGCGCGAACGTGATGGGCGTCGCGCGGCCTACGAAATCTTTGAGCAGCCGCGCGAACTCCGCCTGAAAGTCGGCATCGTCGCGCATCTCGGCATACGCGGCCTTTAACTCTTCCAGCGGATGCATCAACGTTTCGGGTACGAAGCTGCCGCCGTAAGCGCCGAAATGTCCTTTGTGGTCGGGGTATGAAGTGAAATCCATGAATTAAATTTTGTACCGCAACCTGTCAGGTTGCGGAGTCTTGATGGTTGACGCCGTTGCGTCTGAAAGTGAATTCACTCGCAACCTGACAGGTTGCGATACAGCGTTCTCAGCTTCGCCGCATCCTTCATGCCCGGCGCACTCTCTACGCCGCTGTTCACATCCACCGCAAACGGCGCGACGGCTTCGACGGCTTCGACAATGTTGTCCGGCGCAAGCCCGCCCGCCAGAAACAGCGTCGTGTATTGCGCGGCTTCGCGCGCTACGTCCCAAGCGACGGTCTTGCCCGTACCGCCATACAACCGCTTGTCGAATGCATCGAGCAAGATCGCCATCGCGGGATAATCCAACACCTGTTTGGGATAAAAATCAGGCCCGACGCGCAAGGCTTTGATGACCCGTTCGGCTCCGACCGCCGCGCAATAGCCCGCGTCTTCGTCGCCGTGCAGTTGCGCAATCGTTACGCCGCTTTCACTCATTATGCGCAACACGTCTTCAGGCGTGGGTTCGTTGACGAATACGCCAACGATTTGCACGTGCGCAGGCAATCGCTCAATGATCGCACGCGCCGCAGCAGGCGCAATATAACGCGGGCTTTTCAGATAGAAGTTAAAGCCCAAATACGCCGCACCGCATTCGACGCACATCAGCGCATCGTCAAGCGTTGTGATGCCGCAGATTTTGAGTTTCGGATTTTCGAGCATCGTCTGCCAGCCCATACCATTTAGCCCGTGACAACAGAGCTTCCCGCGTATTCGCAAGCGATTCTTAGCCCGTGATAACGGGCTTTCCGCGCAGCGGCAAATAGGCCAGTCGTTCACGACTGGTTAAACCGCGAAATAATCAAACAGCGCGCTTTAGCGTGCTTCTCTGACGGGCTTTAGCCGCACAGCATCGTGGCTAAAGCCGATTGAGCAAGGACGTTAAAACGCCCTTGCAAATTCCCGTTCGTTCTCTAACCAGCCGTGAACGACTGGCCTAACCGCCGCTGCGCGGGAAGCCCGTTGCACGGGCTAAGAGCGACAAAGCGCAGCCAACACCGCGCCTTCATCGCCCGCCCGCATCAATTCTTCTCCAATCAAAAAAGCATGAAAGCCTGCATCGCGCAGCAAATCCAAATCGGCGCGCGTCTTCAATCCGCTTTCACTGACCAGCGTCAACGACTTGGGCAACTGCGCCGCCAGCGCCCCAGCAAGTTGTATGGATGTATCAAGCGAAGTCACGAACGTCCGCAAGTTGCGATTGTTCACGCCCAGCAACCGCACGTCGTAACGCAACACCATCTCGCATTCCAATACGTCGTGGACTTCAACCAACACGTCCAACCCCAAGCCGTAAGCCACTTGCAATAGATCGTTGAACTGCGCCGGTTCGAGCATCGCGGCGATCAGCAGGATGCAATCGCTTCCGGCGTGCGCGGCTTCCCACAACTGGTATTCGTCGAAGATGAAATCTTTCCTCAACAAAGGCGTCGCCGTGATCGTGCGAATCGCCTTGAGATACTCAAGCGAGCCGTCGAAATAATCTTCTTCGGTCAGCACCGAAATGCACGCCGCGCCGTTCGCGCTGTAATTTTGTGCAATGCTCACCGCATCGAAGTCCGCCCGAATCACGCCTTTTGACGGCGAACGGCGTTTGACTTCGGCAATGATGTTGATGCCTTCGCGGCGCAAGGGAGCGGTGAACGCATTCGCCACGCGCGGTCGTGTTTGCCGCTTCAATTCAGCGAAAGGCAACGCGGCTTGCGCGACGGCAAGGCGTTCGCGTTTGCGGGTGACGATTTGTTGCAGGATGTCTGACATATTTTCTGATTAACAACGGAGCGCGTTGACGCCTTTCGCAACGTCACGCTACAGTGCGGCGCGTTCAAAACCAATGGCCCCACCGTTAGTTGCGATAAAACTTTTTCACCACATCATCAAAGGAGATTTTCACCATGCCTAAACTCAAACAGTTCATTGCGCTCGGCCTCGCCGCTGTGTTGTTGAGCCTGCAACCGACCGCTTTCGCGCTGCAAGACGACAAGCATAAGCTGGCTGAAGGCACCGAAGTCGAACTCAAATTCGTAGACGCGCTTTCCTCTAAAACTGCTGCCGAAGGCGACCCAGTCAATCTCGCGTTAGCCGAAGACATAAAAGTCGGGGATGTCGTCGTCGCCAAAGCCGGAGCCAAAGCCGTCGGCAGTATCACGCATGCCAAAAAAGCCGGAATGCTGGGCAAGGCGGGCGAGTTGAACATGCGCATCGAACATCTCAAAACCGGTGACAACCGCGTCCGTTTGCGCGGCAGCAAAGGCAAAGAGGGCGAAGGCAAAGAAGGAACGATGATTGTGTTGACCGTTCTCTTTGGTCCGCTGGGCTTAATCAAAAAAGGCAAAAACGTCGAAATCAAAGAAGGCACGGCAATCAAGGCTTTCGTTGACGAAGACATCCTGCTACCCGCGATCAAATAGCTTCTCGGTGACAAGAATTTCAAAGGCCGTTCATCCAGTTCGATGAACGGCCTTTTTCGTTGCTTACGCCTGACTCCCTTCCCGCAAGGCTTCGAGCTTCGCCAACGCCGCGCCGCTCTCGATCATTTCAGTCGCCAACGCTGCGCCGCGTTGCATCGTGTCAGTCACTTCCGCGACATACAAACTCGCCGCCGCATTGATGACGACCAAGTCGCGCGCCTCCTCGTTTAGATGTCCTTTAGGTCGCTCGCCTGACAGCACCGCGCGAATCAGCGCAGCGTTTTCTTCCGCCGTACCGCCACGCAAGGCTTCAAGCGAAGCTACGCGTGGCAAGTCAAAAAATTCAGGCGAGATGTCGAACTGTTCAACGCCACTAGACGAAGCCTCATAAACCGCAGTCTTGCCGGTCAGCGTAATTTCATCCAGACCGTCTGCGCCGCGTACGACCCACGCGCGCGTCACGCCGAGTTGCGACAGCGCCTGTGCGACTTTCGCGCAGGCGGCTTCGTTCGATACGCCAATGACTTGAAAGGGCGCGCTGGCCGGATTGGTCAACGGGCCGAGCAAGTTGAAAATCGTGCGAATGCCCAACGCGCGGCGCACTTGCGCGACTCGTTTGGTAGCGGCGTGATGATGCGGCGCGAACATAAAACACAAACCGATCTCATTGAAAATTTCGGCTACGCGGGCGGGCGGGAGTTCGATCTTGACGCCGAGTGCGCGCAATACGTCGGCGCTGCCTGACTTGCTGGTGACGCCTACGTTGCCGTGCTTGGCGACGGGCAATCCGGCGGCAGCGACGACAAAGGCGGCGGCGGTGGATACGTTAAAGGTTTTCGCCGTACTGCCACCCGTGCCGCACGTATCAATGAACTTGGTGTGACGGCTCGTGACGCGCGTCGCGTGTTCGCGCATCGTTGACGCAAAGCCCGCCAACTCATCCGCCGTTTCGCCTTTGACCGCGAGCGCAGTGAGTGCCGCAGCGATTTCGGTTTCGTGCGCAGCTTCATCCAGCAAAGCGTGCAACAACGCAGCGGCTTCGCTTTGCGCGAGGTCTGCGCGGGCAACGAGTTTTTGCAGGTAAGGTGTGATGGAACTCATAGTCAGACCGTGTCCGTAGCCCGACCGTTAGCGAGGGCTACCATCGCAATGCGCACGCTAATACCGAAGGGCACAACGCCGAGGTAGCCCTCGCTAACGGTCCGGCTACGGACACCCTGGGCGCTCATTACATTTTCAGAAAGTTCGCCAGCAAGGATTTGCCCGCCGTCGTCATGATGGATTCGGGATGAAACTGCACGCCCTCAAGCGGCAACTCACGATGGCGCAAACCCATAATCAATCCATCGGATGTCGTCGCGGTGATCTCTAATTCTTTCGGCAACGATTCGCGTTCGACGATCAGCGAGTGATAGCGCGTGGCGATGAACGGATTCTCTACGCCCGCAAAGAGGCCGCGTCCGTCGTGCATGATGCGGCTCGTTTTGCCGTGCATCAGGTAAGGCGCGCGCAAGACCGTGCCGCCGAAAGCCTGCCCCATCGCTTGATGACCTAAACAAACGCCGAGTATCGGCAGCTTGCGGGCGAAATATTTAATCACGTCGAGCGAGATGCCTGCGTCATCGGGCGTACAAGGGCCGGGCGAGATGACGATGCGTTCAGGTTGCATCTCTTCGATTTGTTCGAGCGAAGTCTGGTCGTTGCGTTCGACGCGCAGTTCCGCACCGAGTTCACCCAGGTATTGCACCAGGTTGTAGGTAAACGAATCGTAATTATCTATAACAAGAATCATTCTTTTTGCGGGTTATCGAAAAGCGCCACACGATTGATCGTTGATTTTGGCGATGAGCAAAAGGGCTACGCGATAGCCTTGATAGACGTTCACCAGTTTCACTGTCTGAGCTTGATCGTTTTTCGTATGCAAAAAATCCTGCCAGTTCGTAGGCATACCGACTAACGAGACTGCCGGAATTTTACGTTTGAGAAACGCACTCGAATCAGCATCTGCGCCCGCAATCGTTCTACGCTGAAACGGCAGCGACTGCTCATCCGCCGCATCCCACGCCAATTGCGCCAGCCGCTTGTTCGACACGTTCTCGAAAACCTGCGTCGCTGCCAGTCCTAAACTATCAATGTTGACCATCGCGCAATACTGCTCGTTGTCTTTGCGTTTGTTGATCGCGTCGGCCATCGCGCGCGAACCGACCAGGCCTTTTTCTTCAGCGCCGAACGCTACGAATAGCAGCGTCTTGTCGAGTTGTGGCAACATTTTGAACCGGCGGTAAAGATGCGCCAGCGTAACGATGCCCGTCCAGTTATCAATCGCGCCGCAACTGCCTTCGCCGGCCAGGTCGTAATGCGCGCCGATGATGATCGTCTCAGCCGATTTGCCCGGCAGCTTGAGGACGAGATTTTCTACGTTTTTATAGGCTTCGACATTCATCGCTTCGGCGGGTGCGCCGTGTTTGGTGAAAAGCGCCTTGACGCCGTCGAGACGCTGTTTGTTATCGCAAGGTACGGCGTCAATGTCGGCTTTGAAATCATCCGCCATCGAGAGCTTCGTTTGATCGGCGACGACTGAACGCGCGGTGTCTTGCGCTGCTGATGGCAGCGCAAAGAGCAAGGCGAAAAATAATGTTTGTATCAGTTGGCGCATAGCAAATTCTTTTCTAAGACTCAGCACTCAGCACTCAGCACTCAGCACTCAGCACTCAGTCAGGGTTTAATCGTTGCCTCAATCAATTCAATTCGTTCGACGGGCGTTTGTCCGTCAACGGCGCGTGCGACTTTTTCGATCTTGTCGAGCGTATCGAAGCCTTCGGTCACTTTGCCGAAGATCGTGTATTTGCCGTCGAGATTCGCCGCCGGAGCCAGCACGATAAAAAACGAAGTCTGCCCCGAATCAGGATCGTCGGCGCGCGCCATTGAGAGCGTGCCGCGAATGTGCTTGCGCGTCTGGCTGAATTCACCTTTCTGTTTGCGTACCCATTTATCGGCCCAATGCGTCTGGCGCGTCTCGCCGTTGATGATGCGTTCCGTAGCCATCCCGCCTTGAATCACAAAATTCGTCACGATGCGGTGAAAGTTCGTGTGATCGAGCCAGCCGGTTTGCACCAGCTTCAAAAAATTGCGTACGTGTTCGGGCGCGAGGTCGGGTTCCATCTGCACGGTGATGACGCCGAGTGAAGTCGTCAGCAAAACTTCTTTGCGCATCTCTTCTGCGCCCGTGCCGACGAAAGGCTCTTCGCGTTTGGTGTCGAGCTTGATGCTCTCGATGCGAATCGGTTGGGCGAGCCGCTTTTCGGCATCGGTCGTGCCGTCTGAAATTGCGTCTACGATTTCGATGCCTTCGGTCACGCGGCCAAAGGCGGAATACTGTCCGTCCAACTCAACTTGCGGCGTACTGCAAATAAAGAATTGCGCGCCGCCGCTATTCGCCTTGCCTGGAATGCGCACCGTCGAGACCGTGCCGCGTAAGTGTTTCAAATCGCTGAACTCATCGGGCAATTGATTTAACGCGCCCGTGCCCCAACGCGCTTTCGGCGTCTTCGGGTCTTTCAGCAACGGGTCGCCGCCTTGGATCAAGCCGAACCTGATCGCGCGATGAAACGCCGAGCCGTCATAAAATCCCGCGCGAATGTTTTTGATAAAGGCCAGCACGTGTTTCGGCGCTTTGTCAGGAAAGAGTTCCATGCGAACCACACCGAGTTCAGTCGTGATAACGGCTTCGAGTTTCGCGGCTTCAGCCAGCGCGACTTCGGCGGTGGGAGCAGGCGGCGGATTCTTTTTGCGCGCAGGTGGCGTGGTTTGGCTGAAAGACGGAGAGACAGAGAGAAGGAGAGACAGAGAGACAGAGAGACAGAGAGACAACGGATAACTCGAAAGTTTCGCCATCGCAAAAACTTTCCTTGCATAGGAATTGAGAATGGAGAATGGAGAATGCCCGGCTTGATGGGGTTCTGTCGCCGCAATGGTTTGCTCTGCCCAAAGCCTTGCTATTGCCAGTGTCTCTCTGTCTCTCTGTCTCATAATTCCTGCTCCGCCATTTCAACCGCGCGGCGCAACGCGCGGGATTTGTTTACGGTTTCCTGAAACTCAGTGCTTGCGACCGAATCGGCCACGATGCCGCCGCCCGCTTGAATGTATGCCTTGCTGCCGTTGACATACATCGTACGCAACGCAATGCACGAGTCGAGGTTGCCGTTGTAATCGAAATACAAAACCGACCCGGCATAAACGCCGCGCCGCGTCGGTTCGAGTTCATCAATGAT
>JAYSVR010000135.1:0-24788 GCA_043718445.1 Acidobacteriota bacterium
GCAATGTCTCGATCATCACGACATTCCGCCTGAAGGCGGGACTACATGCTCAGACTCGTTGCCAGCGCGTTTTGAAGCGCAGGCAAGGCTGTTCGATGAAGCGATAAGAGAGCGCCGCGAGCGCAAACGTAGCCAGAAAATCCAGTGCCTGCCGCGACGGAATCGGATGCGCAATCGGTGGCGGCGTCGTCGAAAAAATAACGAAGTGATAAAGATAAAGTCCGTAAGACAGCTTGCCGACGTAACGCAACGGCGCGGCACCCAAGCCGCGCGCGAGCCAGCCCGTTGGATGCAGCATGATCTCGGCGATTAAACACGCTGCACCCAAAGCCGCGACGGTGAATAAGCCCAACGGATAACGCGCTTGTCCATACGCGGTGAAACTCACCATCCACGTTAAGCCGCACAAGACCAGCGGTAATAAGACGAAACGCAGCTTGCTCCAATGCGCAGCCACCGCGTCGCGTTGCCAGTAAAGCAAACTGGCCAGCACACAACCGACTAACATCTCGTCTACGCGCGTGTCGAAGCCGTAATAAGCCCGCGCGAAACGATCCGGCCAAAAAAGCCACGCGCGATAAAGCGCAATGATGAAGATCAACGCGATCAATGAACGCAAGATGGTTGGCTTGCTGAACGTGCGCAACATCCACCACAAGGCCAACGGCCAAACCAGATAAAACTGCTCTTCAATCGAAAGCGACCAGGTGTGATCGAGTTTGCTGAGGGATACGCCGCCGAACGCGCGCAGCCAATTGGCTACGTAAAACAACGCGGCGAATACGTTGCGCGCGATTTCGCGCGTCGTGAGATTGCCGCGATGTAATTCCATCAATACGGCTAACAGCAACGTCACGCCCAACGCAGGCAGCAACCGTAACGCGCGCCTGACATAAAACGCCCGCCAGTCAATGCGTCCCGTCTGATCGTATTCACGCAAGAGCAGGGAAGTGATGAGATAACCGCTGAGTACGAAAAAAATATCTACGCCGAGAAAGCCGCCCGCGAACGCGGCGAACTGCGCGTGTATGAACAGCACGAATAAAACGGCGACGGCGCGCAATCCGTCGAGCGGCGGCGAATAATTCATTTAGGCGAATAGTAGCTTGAGTCCGGCGATTGTGAGTACGACGGCGAGTAATCGCTTGATGGCTTCGGGCGCGAAGCGTTGGCTGCCGAGATAGCCGCCGAGCGCACCGCCCGCGAGGGCTGACGCTGCGAGCGGTAAAGCAAAGACCGGCAGTTGGCGCGTGCTACTGATGTTGCCGAGCAAGCCCGACAGCGAATTGCACAAGATAAAAAGTGCCGATACGCCTGCCGCCGTTTTGGTCGTCGCCCAACGCTTCAACAACAGCAGCGGTGTTAAGAAAATTCCGCCGCCCGTACCGGTCAAGCCGGATAACAAACCCAATCCGCCGCCGACGGCTATTGAGAGCGATTCGCTGGGCATCTGTGCGGCTTCGGTTTCGCGCGGCTTCCACCAAAAACGAATCGCTGAAAACAACAGCACGAGGCCGACCAATATCTTGAAGCCGCGTGTCGGCAACGTCACATATCCGCCGACGAACGCCAACGGAATCGAACCCAACGCGAAGGGCCAAAACAACCGCCACGAAAAATGTCCGGCGCGACGAAACTGCCAAGTCGTGAGTGCTGCGACCAACACGTTCAATACCAGCGCCGCCGGACGAATCGTTTTATCCGCCAAGCCGAACAGCGTCATCACGGCGATGTAACCCGACGCGCCCGCGTGACCGACTGACGAATAAAGCAACGCGACGATCAGGATGGCGATACACAAAAAGGGAAGCAGTTCGTGGTTCATAAAGGCAATTAGACAGGATTGACAGGATTTTCAGGATTTTCAGGATTCACAGGATCGGCAGAAAGGCCAGTACTGATAACTCTTCTCCTCATCCTGTGAATCCTGAAAATCCTGTCAATCCTGTCTAATTAGGTTTTCTCAAGTCCTAAGCGTCGGCGGATGCGCGGTTCCAGTACGCCGCGAATCGCTTCGTCGTCGAGCGCGTATTCGATCAGTGTTTGCAGGTAATTCAGCGGATCGCCAATCGTCAGCCATTCGCCGTCAGTCACGGGATTGACCACGACGCGCCCGCCACGACGGACGTATTCCTGCACGCTGTCGGTCAGCCATAACTCATTGCCCTTGCCCAGCGGCGTCTCACGCAAAATCTGAATTACGTCGTGCGATAACAAGAAGCGTCCGAACATCGCCAGATTCGATTTGGCAGCTTCGCGCGCAGGTTTCTCGACGACATTTTTCATGACGTTGGTCGTGCCTTCGACGAGTTCGACGACGCCGTAACGCACTACGTCTTCCCACGGCACGGGCTGAACGCCGACGACGAGCGCGTCGGTTTGGTTGTGCAAGTCCACCAACTGTTTGGCGAACGGCGTACTCGTTTTGAGGATGTCGTCGCCGTAAGAATAAATCACGCCTTCATCGGCGGGTACGTGCTTGCTGCCGACGACGAGCGGCGTGCCGTTGCCATAAGGCCCGGCTTGCGGTTCGAAGATGATCTCAATGTCTTTGAGGCGGTCTACGAAATCATCGAGCGCCACGTATTTGCCGCGCGGCGGCACGTTCGACAAATCGTATTGCCGATGCAGCGGAGCCGGGTTGTCGCCCGTGATGATGACGATGCGCGAGAGTCCGGCGGCGAGATATTCGTCAATGATGAGTTGAATCGCCGGTTGATTGATGATCGGTAAAAGTTCTTTGGGATAACCCAACGTAACGGGCAGCATTCGTGTGCCCGAACCTGCGGCGGCAATAACGCCTGTCGTGATTTTCATGCAATAAACACTCCGTAAAAGATGAGGGATGAATGGCGCGCACCATACCACGCGGCGCGGATTTTGGTTAGGGTTTGGCGGGCGGCGCGAGTTTCACGCGGCGCGGGCGCGTAGCGGCAGCAGGCGCAGCAGTTTCAGGTTTGGTCGCATTGGCCGCGGGAGTTGCTGGTGTCACGCGACGCGGGCGCGTGCTCGCAGGCGGCGTGACGGCGTGTCCGCTTTCACCAGTCGGCGCAGCAGATGGTTTCGCAGCTAATTCGTCGTAACGCACCGTGACCGTCGGTTCCGTACTCGCTTGCGTCGCGGCAGTCGCAGGCGAAAGCGCAGGTTTCGGCACAACTGGCGCAGGCGGCGCTTCGTCAAGCTCGGTTGAAACCACTGAAGCAGGAAGCGCGGGCAAGTTGGTCGTCATCACTACCAGTCGCCCGGTGAAAGCGGCACTGGTTAATTCGGGCAATATCACCGGCACAGGTTTAGGCGGTTCAACGACAACTGGCGCGGGCTTTTCAACCACAGGTGTCGGTTCTTTCGTCTCAACTTTTTCATCTGCCTTGGGCGACTCAACGGGCGCAATCGGTTCAGCCGGAGTGACCGTGACGGTTTGCGCCGTCGTTGTGATCGTCGCCTCAGGCGCTTTCGGTTCAGGTTTCGACTCAGCAGGTTTCTCTTCGGCTTTCGTAACTTCCTTTGGACTTTCAACGACGGGCGGCGCGGGTTCAGCAACCACAGGCGCGGCGACTGGTTCAGCTTTCGGTGGTTCAGGTTGCGGCGGCGTAACGGCGACAGTTTCTTTAGGTTCGACTTTGACGGGTTCTTTAACTGGCTCACGCACACTCAGCGGAGCCGCAGTCACTTGCGCTGCGTCATTCTTTTGCACGACAGGCGGCTCAGTCTTTGGAATCACTGCAACGATTTCTGTCGAAGCCTTTGGCGTTGGCGCAGGTGTCGGCGCTTTAGTGCCAGTGCGCGCTGTTTTGCTGTTGACCGGAATGCCGAACAGTCCCAGTCGTTCAGATGTTTCTTTCGCAGCCTCTTTAACAGGAGGCACGACGGGCTTGGGTTCAACAGGTTTGGGTGGTGTCACTGCCAGCGTTTCGGCATCGCGTTTGAACGGAAGGCCTAAGATCGGGGTCGCCGCTTTGGGTTCGGGTTTGGACGCGACAACCGGCGGAGCAACAGGCGCTGCCTCATTTGTTTTCGCTACTGTTTCGGGTGCAGCCGTTCCGGCTTGTAATGCCGTCGTCGTGAGATCGGTCAGCGTCGCCGCGCTGATCGGCTGTCCGAGTTTGGCTTCGAGTCCATCGAGCGATTGATGAACCTTGCGATAGATGGTTTCGATGACGGTGCGTTGAATATCTAATTTGCTATTAGCGGCAGGCGGTTCGTAAGCGGCGAGATAAAGTTCCAGCGCCTGGGCCGGAGCGCCAGCGGCTTCGTGCGCGGTGGCGAGATGCCAGAGCGCGCGTTTGCCTTCGGGCAGCGTGCCGTATTCAACCACCGCCTGGCTCAACGCGATGAGCGAATCTTTGATGCGTCCGCTTTTGAAGAGCGCCCAGCCGCGCGCGTCATAAGCGCGTCCGCGAAAGATGTGAAAGCGGCCTGCGCGGTCATAGTTCGGATAATCGCGCAACGAGCCATTGTTTTCGGTGGCGACTTCGGCTAGGTCGAGCGATTGATCGGCGAGCTTGATTGCCAGCGGCAGTGCGCGTCCGGCTTGCGCAAGTTTCGTCGCCATATGCAAGGCGCGATATGAACGGCGCGAACTTTCAGCTTCGACAAAAGTTTTGGCGGCCTGATTGAGTTGATCGTTTTTTTGAGTAGCTTCCGCTTCAGTGAGTTTGGCGTTGACGCGCACGAGCGACTCGGCGATGCGAAAGAGTTCATCCGACGTGGGCGCTTCGGCCAGAAAGAGCGCGGCTTGATGTTCGGGCGCGAGCAGTTCGCGCAGGTCGTCGCCTTGCACATCGCGCACTCCGCCGAGTCGCGTGGTGAATTGCGTTTTAGATGAATAGCGAAAGGCTTTGGCGAACTGTTCGGCTGCACCGTCAAAATCCTCTACGATCAAATAGACCTTGCCGAGCGTGAACCACAACGTAGGGAACCCCGCCAGCTTTTGCGCTTCGATCAAGTGACGTTCGGCCTCGAAATACTTGCCTTGCGCCAACAAAATTTCAGCCGCCGCGATGCGTGCCCAACTGTAACGCGGTTCGACGCTAAGGGCGGCATCGGCGGCGCGTTGGGCTTCGCGCAGCTTGTTTTGCGCGAGGTAATAAAACGCGAGTTGCGTTTGCAACAACTGGTCTTGCGTTATCTCGTTCATCGAACCCGCCAAATCGCGCGCCTGATTCAGCACGGCAGTGGCTTGATCATCTTTGCCTTGCGCGGTCAAAACCAACGCGATGCCTTTGAGCGACGGCGTATGTTTGGGTTCGATGTCGAGTTGGCGGCGATAAAGTTTCAGCGCGTCGTCATAAGCGCCTTGCGAACGATAGAGATCGGCGAGGTCATAAAACGCGCGGCGGTCTTTGGCGTCAAAGCGTACCGCCAATTGATAAGACGCGATGGCTTCATCCAAACGTAAAGCCTTGCGATAAGCTTCGCCTAGTGCGCGATGCAAGCGGACATCTTCGGGCGCGAGCTTGGCGGCGGATTCAAGAGCCGTGATGGCTTCGCTCGCGGCATTGAAGGTCGCGTAAAACTCGCCGAGCGCGCCCAGTCGTTCGGCGTCGTTGGCGAAGCGGGTTTCGAGCAGTTTCGCCAGCCCGATGGCTTCGGCTAGGTAACCGCGCGCTGCGACGGCTAGCGGAATCAGGACGACAGTTTCCTTAAAAAACTTTTCACTCACCTGTTTCGGCAAGGCTTTGAAGGCGCGCTGAAAAGTGTCTACGGCTTTTTCGATGTTGTTGTCGTTGAGATGATTTTCGCCGAGTTGTCCGTAACTGGCGACGAGGGCTTCGCGCGCCGTCAGGGTTTTGTCGTTGTTTGGATTGACCTTAAGAAATTGTTGCAGCGCGGTGATGCGGGTGTTCGCGTCTTCGGTGGCAACGATGGCGTCCAGTGTTTGCGCAGGTTTAACAGGCGTTTGCGCGAAGGCTGCACTCATCGCGCCCAGGCAAAACAAAACCGCAAGTTGTCTTAAGGAATTCCGCATAATTCAGGTAAAACTGGGGAAGATGTGCGCGAATACTAAGGCGCTTGCCGAAAGGAAAGCAAAGCCAGAAGTGGCGCAGGCTTCAGCCTGTGACCCGTTGTGTGGACTTTAGTCCGCGAGTGATGGTGCGGCGTGTGTCGCGGACTAAAGTCCACACAACGGGTCACAGGCTGAAGCCTGCGCCACATGCGCGACGATCTGTTTGCCGTGGAAGCGTCCGTTCTCGATAAAGATTTTGCCGGTCTCTTTACCAGCGATGACGACGCCCGCGAGGTAAACGCCCGCGACGTTTGATTCGAGTGTATCGGCATCAAACGCGGGTTTCATCGTTTCAGCGTCAATCGTCACGCCGAGGCTGCGCAAAAAGTCGTTGTCGGTGTGATAGCCCGTCAGCGCGAATACGAAATCGTTCGGCAGCGTTTGCTCCGTATTCGTCAGCAAGTTGCGCACGCAAATTTCAGTCGGAGTAATTGCCGTGACGACGGAGTTGAAATACGCCGTGACTTCGCCGTTGGCGATACGGTTTTCGATGTCGGGCAGAATCCAGTATTTGATCGAACGCTTCACTTCAGCGCCGCGATGGATGAGCGAGACGCGCGCGCCGTGACGATATAAATCAAGCGCGGCGAGGGCGGCGGAATTGCCCGCGCCGATGACAGCAATGTCGCGCTGATAGAACGGATGCGCGTCTTTGTAATAGTGCGAAACTTTCGACAGGTCTTCGCCCGCGAGGCCCATCGCGTTGGCTTGATCGTAATAACCAATGGCTACGATCAGCTTGCGCGCTTGATAGCAATGAGTTTCTTTCGTGGCTAATTCAGTATGCACGACGAATGCGCCGTCGCTGCCTTCGACGCGCGTAACTCGTTCGTATTGCCGAACGTTCAACCGATAGCTGTCAGCTACGCGGCGATAGTATTTCAACGCTTCAGCGCGATTGGGTTTTTCGCGTTCTGACACAAACGGCAGATCGCCAATCTCTAACAACTCCGGCGTAGTGAAAAACACCATCGCCGTCGGATAGTGATAAAGCGAATTGACCAGACAGCCTTTCTCAATCACCAATGCCGACAGCCCCGCGCGTTGCGCTTCGATGGCGCACGCAAGGCCGGTGGGACCACCGCCGATTACGATCACATCAGCGGTTGTCGGTTGTCGGTTGTCGGTTGTCGGTTCTTTCATCTCAGCGGTTGTCGGTTCTTTCATCATGGAATCGTGGAATAATTGATATTTGAAATTGGCCTCAAGCCCTCAACCATCTTTACCGACAACCGGCAACCGGCAACCGACAACCGTTTCAAACTTTCTCCAACAAGTGCAGCGACGGCGTATAGCCGATTTCCCAGTCGGGGTAACTGCCGAGGACGTGGCACCAGGCGCAGCGTTCGCCCACATAAAGCCATTGCACGCCGTGGCGCGCTTCGTCGAGACAGAAGCCGACGGCGAGGTTGAATTCCTCTGAGTTGCAAATCGTACAAGCCAGCCGCGCAGAGTTTTCTTCTTCCCAAAACTCTTTGGTGTCGCCGATGAAATGTGAGTTGCGGCACAGCACGCACACGCGCCGCGCACCTGCTGTATTCGTCGCGTAATCCAAATGAAAGAGCGACGAACCGCATACGCACAGCGACGCACGCACTTCATTGACGCGGCGCGGCGGTATGGTCAGCGCCAGCAAATAGGCTTCAATGTCGCGGGCTTCGCCGCCATACCACCACTGCCCGATTTGTTCGATTGCCATAAAGGGAAGATTTGTCGGTTGTCGGTAGCCGGTTGTCGGTGGTCAGAGTGTTTGAACACTACTGACACTGCACCGACAACCGACAACCGGCTACCGACAACTAACTTTGCAGGTGTGCTTCTAAAAACCAAAGCGATTTGTCGAGATCGCGTGAGACGCCGGTGAATAGATCGGCAGTGTTGGCGTCGCCTGCGTCATCGGCTTCGTCAATCGCCGCGCGCGTCGAAGCCGCGAGTTGCGCGTAACGTTCCGCCAGCGCTTTGACCGTCGCCATGCCTTCCACGGTGGTTTTAGGAAAGTCGTCCAGCCGCGTGGCTTTGCCCGCCATCCGCAACGTGCCGAGCGCCACGCCGCCCAACGTCGTAGCGCGTTCGGCAATCGTGTCTACGTGGGCGATCAAGTCGGCGGCGAGCTTGTCATAAAGTTCATGCAGTTGAATGAATTGCGGGCCTTTGACGTTCCAATGCGCCTGTTTGGTTTGGCTATACAAGTCGAACGTATCGGCCAGTTGTTGGTTGAGCAAGCCGATCATTTGCGAACGGCACTCGCTGTCGAGATCAATACTGGTTGAATGAGTTTTAGGCATATCTCCTTCTCCGTTAAGTGAAAATAGAATTGAGTTGAATACATCGGACGGGGATTTTATGGTGTGAACGAAGCTGCTTCAAACAAGAGGACAAGATGACAAACCAACTGAATCGTATAACGCCTGCGCTCGAAAGCGACGACCTGATGCATACGCTCAAGTTTTATACCGACGTACTGGGCTTTGAATGCGTCGCGCGTTGGCCAGAAGACGCGCCGTGCTGGTTGTCGCTGCGTCACGGCGACTGGGAAGTGATGTTCAGCAACCGCACTGAACAGCGCCGCGAATTTGCTGCGTCGCCGACGCCGTTGCTGACGGGTTCGCTCTATTTCAACACCAACGAAGTCGAAGCGTTGTGGGAACGGTTGCGTGAACGCGCGGTGGTTGAATATCCGATTGATACGTTTGATTACGGCATGCGCGAATTCGCCATTCGGGATGATTGCGGCTACCTGTTGCAGTTCGGACAGGATGTCACCAGCTAAATTTATTGAAGGTGCTTGCGCGCTTCGTTGACTTCCGACAATTCCGCGTCAGCGTCCTTCCAAACTTCCAGAAAGCGTTGATAAGCCTCACGCGCACGTTCGCGTTCGCCCTTGCGTTCGTAAGCCTGACCCAAATGGTAATGCGCCAACGGATAGTGCGGATTGATCTTCAGAATGCGTTCGTATTCGGCAATCGCTTCGTCATTACGCCCTGATTCCAACCAAGCATTCGCCAGACAATCCTCGAAGGAATCAATGCTCCATTCGACGGCGCGGTGTGAGAGCGCCGCGCGAAAGCGATTGATGGCCTCGTCCGTGCGGCCTTCCGGTAAAGCCAGTTGGCCGTGCAGATACTCCCAAAGTCGCAAGAAGCCGCGTTCGTTGAGGAAGTCGTAAGTGGCCGCAGCCAACCCCGGCTCGCGCAGTTTCGCTACGGCGGTGGCATCGCGCCGCAGCAGCGCGAGCGCCAATGAACTCCAAGGTTGTGCCTTGTTGTAACGCAACTCTTCGCGCGCCGCCGCTGCCGCTTGCGCCGTATCGTTCCGTTTCGCGTAGACCCAAGCCAGACAGTTCCAGCCGCGCGCCCGCTGATTGTCGTCGCGCGCAATTTGAAGGTAGCGGCGATATTGCTCAATCGCCGCGCGATACCGTCCCTGCTGAAAGCGCAGATTGCCCAGATGAATAATCGCTACGCCGGATTCGGGATTGAGCGCGAGCGCGCGGTTGTATGCAGCTTCGGCTTCAGCGTATTGCCCCCGCCATTGATGCAACAAACCCAGACTGTCCCAGTAACTCGGATTGTTCGGCGCAAGTTGCAACAGGCGCTGATAAGCCGCCTGCGATTCTTCATAACGCCCCAGCCGCAGATAAACCACGCCGAGATGATTGTGCAGGTCTTGCGCTTCGGGGTCTGTCAGCAAGCCTTGCCGGATAACTGCGAGCGCCTCGTCAAAACGGTTTTGCGTTTGCAGTGCGTAATTCAGTCGCAGGTAGGCTTCGGTTTCGAGCGGATAGCGCGCGATCAGTTCCCGGTAGACTTCAATCGCGTGCGTAGCGTTGCGCGCCGCCGTCGCTTGCCAGGCCGTGATAAACCAGCGGTCTTTCTCGCTCAACCGATCAGCCAACGCCAGCGCCTTTGCCAGATGCGGCGTGGCTTTCTCACCTTGCCCCATCCGCACGGCGTAAACGTAGCCGATGCGCGCGTGCGCCATCGCAAAGTTCGCATCGAGCGCCAATGCTTTTTCGAGCAAGGCGATGGCTTCGTGCAGTTGAAACATCCGCGATTGTTCGAGCGCCAGCGAGTAATAACGATAGGCATCGAGGTTGTTCGTCATCGTAGCGGCAAGGCTGCGTTGCGCGTCTGCTTCAGGCAGAGCCGCGCCCAAGTGCTGCGCCAGCTTGAGCGAGAGCAAATCAATCTGCGTGAGGATTTGCGCGGGCGTGTCGGCCACCAGCGATTCCGCCGCTTGCAATTGTCCGGTCTTAGCATCGTGCAGCGTCACATCAATGCGTACCTTGTCGCCCAGCCGCGCAAAGCCGCCGAGAATCATCGTCTCGGCTTGGGCGCGGTGGGCGATGGCTAATCCGTCTTCGAGTTTGAGGGCAGTGGCATTGGCTTGTCCCGTATGACTGAGCAGTGCTGCGAGTTGCTGGCGACTGAGCAAGGTCAAGCGCGGCGAACGCGAGAGACCGGTGATCAACATATCGGTCAAGCCTTCGCGCAACCAATCGAGTTCGCGGTCGCCCGATTGATTTTCGAAATAGAGTACGGCTACGGCGCGCTTGCCCGGTAGGTGCGGCAGCGCAGTTTCAGCCGCCGGTTGGGCGCGGTAACTGAACGAGAAGAACACCAACGCCGCCAGCGTCAGACTGCCGCCCAGCGCCGCCAGCAACACGGGCTTGCGCTTGAATCGGCGAACCGGCGGCAGCGTTGGGGCGAGTGTTTCTTCAAACTCGACCTGTAAGGAAGTGGTTTCTTCGATTTCGATGACGGCGGGCTGATCAAGATGGACTGAAGCGGCGGCAGATAATTCTGAGACGGGCGCAATGAAACGATAACCGGCTTTGGGAATGGTTTTGATGAAACGCGGCTGGCGCGAATCGTCGCCGAGCAGTTTGCGTAACTCGACGATGATCTGCACCAGCGCATCGTCGGTGACGGCGATGCCTTCCCAGACGTTTTGCAGCAGTTCTTCTTTCGTCACTGAACGTTCGCGGTGTTCGATCAGGTAGCGCAAGACCTGCAAACTTTTCTGCCGCAGCGCCTGCTCTTGGCCGTTGCGCCGCAAACAGTTGCGCGCCGGGTCAAACTCAACGTCAGCTATAAGATAAATCGGTTGTTCGAGATAGTTCATCGCCGCGCCTCAGCAAAATATCGGAATAATCTCGTAACTTCGTCGTTACTTTCGCTCGCCACCCGTGCGAAAAAAGAGTCGTAGGAAAACTGATTGGAGCAGGTTCGGTCGCTCACGGTGCGACGGGCTATAGCACCGCTCACGGGAGCGGTTAAACCGGCGGGGTCTGCATGAAACTAACGCGCTGCCTGAAAATCACTGTCACACAACGCCGGGTAGTGCGGCTGTCGCCGCCGCCCTTGCGCGCTTTCTGCCCGGACTGCGCGCGCGAAGTGGAAACCCTTTCGATGCCTGAAGCCGCCGCCGTGTTGGGCGTTGATGAATTGGCCTTCGATTCTTTGCTGGCTGCCGGGCAAGTGCATGCGCTGCCCACCGTGAACGGCAGTTTGCGCATTTGCCAGAACTCGTTATTTCAACCCAGGAGATCATCATGAAAACCTTCAGACTTACCAGTGCCTGCCTTCTGTTCGTTATCGCTCTGACTGGCGCGCTCGCCTGGCCCACTTGGTTTGCCAGCCGGGCCAGTCACGCCGCCGTGGCCGCGCAAGGGCAATCAACCCCAGCCACGATCATCCGCACGATTGTCTACCGCCAGATCAGCGATTTTGCGAGTGGGGGTAACATTTACAACCTGAAGATCAGCGCCGACGGCTCGAAGATAGTCTTTCTCAGTGACACCAAAGTCTTCACCGTCAATGCCGACGGAACCAATCTGGTGGAGGTGTTCGACAACACGGCGCAACGTGGCGGCGCCCGTTGGATTGATATTAGCGCGAACGGTTCCCGCATTATCTGGGATTCCTTCAACCTCCAGACGCGTACCTACGACATCCTGGTTGCCAACGCCGATGGCAGCAATCGGATTCCTATCGCCCCCACCTTTCAGAATCAATTCGGTACGGAAGCCTTAAATCTCAAGCTGAACCCGGCCCTCACCGCTGATGGTGCCCGCATCATCTTTACGCACTCTGGCTCGACAGCGGATGTCACTGGTGGTTACCGCGTCAATGCTGATGGCACGGGGCTGACCAGACTTTTCAGCCAGCGACAACTGGCAGCCGTCTTCGGAACCGATCCCAACGCTTATAGCAACAATATACTGTTCCGGGATACGCTGGCGATTTCCGCCGACGGTTTGCGGCTGGTCTTTGGCACCTACAATTTTCAGGCACCTGGTAATGTCATCGCTTGGGACAGCGTCACAGGGCTGCGCAAGCTGACCGACTTCCTGGCTGGATTGAATGACGGCGGCATTGCCCTCAGCGGCGATGGCAGCAAAGTGACCGTGATCCGCCGCTTCCCGGATCGGATACCGGTGGTGGCGATGAACTTTGACGGCAGCAACCAGATTGAGAATGGTAGGTTCAGCGATAGCCCCAAATTATTCGGAATGTCAGCGAGCGGCGCGCAAGTGCTGGCGAGCAGACCCGACTCATCTTTCACCGCGCTACCGCTCGTTAACACGGACGGCAGCGGGCGGGTGGATTTAATCGCGCTGGGCGATTGTGATGTTGATCCGTGGCGCGGGGCCGGGGACGGCCTCACTGGTTCGCTGGCCAGCGATGGGCGGCGTTTCGCTTTCAGGACGACGCCGTTTGGGCTGCCGCAACAAATCTGGGTGGCGGACCTCAACCCGGTCTCGGTGGGCGACGCGCCGTCGGTCTCCGAAGTGAACTTCAACCCGAACTATGTGACCAATCGCGCAACTACTTCCACCTTTACACTGCGCGCTTCGGGCGGCCAGGGCGGACTGCGCCGCCGCACCTGTGGCAGCAGTCTCAGGAACGGGGCGTACCAGTTTCGTTATCTTGACGGCCTTTCGCTTTATGATGACGGCACGAACGGCGACCCGACAGCCAGCGATGGTCGCTACACGCAAACCCGTGTGATTAACGACACGGCTCCGCCCGATCCCAACACGGCGTTGCAGATTCGCGCCAACGTGATTGCCAATTCGCTGCGCCAGATCACGGCCGTTGACGCCACGCCCTTCTTCGTGCTCGCCCAAGCGCCGGGCGGCGCTGGGCCTATGATTACCGCTATCACGCCATCCAGCGGCGCGGCGGGCATTCAGGTCAAACTCACCGGCAGCAATTTCGATACGGTCGCCGCCAACAACATCGTGCTCTTCGGCAACCGGCAGGCGCGCGTGGTCAGCGCCACCGCCGATGGCACGATGCTGGAAGTGATCGTCCCGCCCGACTTATCCGCTGGCACCGTGCCCTTGACCGTCACGGTCAGGGCGCAAACCAGCAACGCCGTCAATTTCACCGTCACCGGCGGCGGCACGCCGACGCCGACGCCGACCGGCACGCCGACGCCGACGCCGACACCCACGCCAACGCCAACGCCCAACCCAACACCGACGCCGCCTACCGGCCGCACGGTGCGCGTGGTCTGCGGCAGTGCCACACCCGGCGGCACGTTGGTTGTGCCGATTGAATTGATTGCGCAAGGCGATGAGAACGCGCTTGGCTTCGGCCTGGCTTTCGACCCGGCGATTCTGACCTATCAAAGCGCGGCGCGCGGCAGTTCCGTCAGCAATGGCGCGCTCAACATCAACACCAATCAACTCGCGCAAGGCCGCGTTGGCTTGGCGCTGGCGCTGGATTTCGGCGTGACCTTCCCGGCGGGCACACGCCAAATCATCAACGTCACGTTCAGCGTATCGGCGACAACGACGGCCACCGGCACGACGCTGGATTTCAACGACCAACCGATTCGCCGTCAGGTCTCGAACGCCAACGCCCAAGCCATCCCGGCTAATTTCATCGGCTGCACGACGATTTCGATCACGCGCGGTTACGAAGCCGATGTGACGCCACGCCCGAACGGCAAGAACGACGGCACGATTGCCATCACCGATTGGGTGCTGGTCGGACGCTTTGCCGCCGGGTTGGACACGGCAGCAGTCGGCAGTGAATTTCAACGCGGCGATTGCGCGCCGCGCGACGCCAAAGGCGACGGTCAAATCTCAATCACCGATTGGGTGCAAGCCGGACGTTACGCCGCCAATCTCGATCCGGCGCAAACCGTAGGCGGCCCCAGCGCGCCCAGCGTTGCGCCGCCGCTTGCACTCCGCACTCCACCCTCGGCGCTCCGCACTCAACCGCAGCGTGTCTTGCGCATTGCCGATGCGCTCTTTGTGCGCGGGCAAGCCAATACGCTGAATATCGAACTCGAGGCCACCGGCGACGAGAACGCGCTGGGTTTCAGCTTGAACTTCGACCCGAACGTTTTGAGTTTCGCCGCCGCCGCCGTGGGCAACGGCGTGGCTGACGCGCTGTTGATCACGAACAGCACGCAAACGGCAGCGGGCCGCTTGGGGCTGGCGCTGGCGTTGCCCGCCGGACAGCGTTGGCGCGCGGGCCGGCAAACCATTGCGACAGTGCGCTTCAACGCGACGGCCAACAGCGACGCGACAACCGCCCTCAGCTTTGGCGACCAACCGATTCGCCGCCAGCTTTCAGATGCCAACGCGAACGCACTGACGGCGACCTACGAGAACGGCTCGCTGACGTTCGGCAATGCATTAGCCAGCGTATCCGCCGCCAGCTATGCCGGACAGCAACTTGCGGCTCAATCCATCGTCGCAGCGTTCGGCGTCAATCTCGCCACCAGCGTCGCCATCGCCAACCAAGTGCCTTTGCCGACCACGCTGGCGGGAACGACCGTAAGCGTGCGTGACAGCCTGGGCGTCGAACGTTTAGCGCCGCTTTTCTTCGTTTCACCGGGACAGATCAATTACCTGCTGCCATCCGACACACTTAACGGTACGGCTATCGTCACCGCCATCAACGGCGCAGGCGCGGCGTCACTAGGCACCGTCACGATTGCCAACGTCGCGCCGGGACTTTTCGCCGCCAACGCCAACGGGCAAGGCGTCGCCGCCGCCGTGGTCTTGCGCGTCAAAGCCAACGGCGCGCAAAGTTACGAGCCGTTGGCGCAATTCGATGCAGCGCAGAATCGGGTTATCGCCACCCCGATTGATCTGGGGCCAGCAGGTGATCAGGTGTTTTTGTTGTTGTTCGGCACAGGCGCGCGTTTCAACAGCGGTTTGGCGAACGCCTCGTGCAAGCTGGGCGGCGTAGATGCGCCCGTCCTCTATGTAGGCGCGCAAGGCGATCTGGTAGGACTCGATCAAGTCAACGTGGCCGTGCCCCGCATATTGATCGGACGCGGCGAGGTAGACATCGTTTTGACAGTGGATGGTAAAGTTGCGAATACGGTGCGCATCGACATCAAGTGAGGATACTTTATGCTCGCAGGCAAATCGTGGGACGTGTGGATTGCTGAATACGCCGAAAGTCATCGGCATCCGATGAATCGGCTGACGCATACGATTGGCATTCCGCTGATTGTTGTTTCGTTGGCACTGTTCGTTTTCGGCTGGTGGCGTTGGGGCGCGTGGCTGTTCGTCGCAGGCTGGGTGCTGCAATTCATCGGACATTGGTTTGAAGGCACACCGCCTGAATTTTTCAAAGACTGGCGTTTTCTGCTGGTAGGCTTGCGCTGGTGGTTCGCCAAGCTGCAAGGCCGTGCATAAGTGAGTGTCCGTAGCCCGACCGTAAGAGAGGGCTGCTTTGGCTTTGCGCCCTTCGGCATTATCGAGCGCGTTGTGACGGCAGCCCTCTCTTATGGTCGGGCTACGGACACGCTGCGCGTTGCTGGTAAAAAAGGCCGCACGACGTTTGACGCCGTGCGGCCTTTCTTTCAGTGAGTTCTAGTCAGCTTATTTTTTCTCAGCTACGCTGACCCAGACTTTCGTGTTTTCCCATTCACAGACCAGCATCGCATCGGGGCCGACGCGATCAAGCGTAATTATAAAACGATCAAGATTGGCGCTGGTCGCTTCAACCTTCATATCCACCGTCGTCAAAATAGTGGCGTCATATTCGGGCTTGTAAGGAATACCCCATACGCCCGTAGTCTTGTTGATTTGCAGCACCCATTTGTCTTTGCCCGGCGTGGCGAACAACGAATAGCTGCCAGCCGGAACTTCTTTGCCGCCGATGAGCAGCGGCACTTCGGTCGTCAGCAAGGTAGCTTCATTCGCGCCGAGCCGCCAGATTTTATCCATCGGCACGAGTTCGCCGATGACCTTGCGACCGCGTGCGGCGGGGCTGCCGTAATTGACGATGACTTTCTTTTGGGCATTGCGCGGGCCGAAACCCATCTCGGTCGAACGGCGCGGGCTGTAAGGACGCGGCGCGGGCGAACCCTGAGCCAAAGCCATTACCGAAAACGCCACGAGCAAAGAGCATGCAAACAGAGTGCGAAGCGAAAATGCTTTCACGATATTTTTCCTCCAAATGGTTGATGTGATTAAAAGTTGCAGGAACGGTTCAGGGAAGCCGCAGGCTAGCATCCGAATTGCCGCAAGCCAAACGTCATGGCGTGTTACGTCGTGTTACAGGGGGCGCATCATCCACCAGTCAATTTGCGGATCGTCGCCCATCGGAAAGACGTGTTCGCCTACGCGCGCGAAACCGTGCTTGCGGTAAAAGGCTTGCGCACGCGGATTGTGTTCCCATACGCCCAGAAACATAGCGTTGAATTTTTCGCGGCGCGCGGCTTTGAAGCAATGTTCGATCAACGCGGGCGCTACGCCGAGGCCGTGGCAGTGTTGCTCGACGTAAAGCCGTGAGAGTTCAATCGCGTTGCGTTCGTTGACGCAATCAGGCGGCTCAGGGCGAAAGAGCTTGGCATATCCAACCAGTTGTTCATCTAACTCAGCCAGATAAAACGTAGCGAGCGCGTCTTCCCATTCGTGAGTGAACTGCTCGACCGTGAAAGCCGTGGACATATACGCCTGCATATTTTCTGGCGTATTGGTGGCGACAAAGGCGTCGTAAAAAGTACGCGCGGCGAGTTCGGTCAGCGCCGGAAGATCAGAGCGTAGGGCTAAACGAATCAGGGGCTTTTTCATACACCAATCTGCATCCACCTTTCAGGGTTTTTGAGCGGCGCGAAACCCGTTTGCGCGTACATGCCGTGCGCGTCTTGCGTCGTCAGCAACCAGCGCCGCAGGCTTTCCAATTCAGGATGCGTTTGCATCGTTCGCATCAGCCATTGGCCCAAACCTTGGCCGCGTTCGCTTTCCAACACGAACACATCGCACACATACGCAAAAATCGTGTAATCGGTCACGACGCGCGCGAAGCCGATTTGCCGTTCGCCGCGATAAAGGCCGAAGACCAGCGAATGCTCAAGCGAACGTTCGATCTCGGCACGCGAACGATTGCGCGCCCAATAAGATTGTTGCTGCAAAAACGCTACGATCACGTCGGTATCCAGCCGCGCGCGGTCGGTGCTGATCGTGCAATCATCAAGTTGCCATTCACAGATATTCATCACAGTTTAGATCGGTTTTCAGGCGACTGTATGGCAACCTGTTAGGTTGCCAAGTATTCAAGAGCGTCTTTCGGCTAGCAACGAACGCATTATCAAGCCGCTGGCAACCTAACAGGTTGCCATACAGTCGCCTGAAAACCGATCTAGGTGAGCAGCTTCAAACAAAAGCCGTAAACACTTCATTTGCCAGCACTGTGCCTGCGCGTGAAATGCGCAAGGTGTCATCTTCCAATTCGATCAAGCCTGCTTCGTGCAGCCGCGCGAGTTCGTCGCGGTAACGTTCGCGTACGTTGACGCCGAACTGTTGTTCGTGTGCTTTCAAATTGACGCCTTCTTTGAGACGCAAACGCAGGAACAGGTTTTCGCTTTGGCGGTCTTCGTCGTCGAGCGGGATGGTTTCGGCGATGGGCGAGACGTTGGCTTCGATGCGTTGCAGATATTCATGAATGTTGCGCGTATTCGACCAGCGCGTTGCGCCGTCGTAACCCGCCGCCGATACGCCAAACGCCCAGTAAGGAGCGCCTGTCCAGTATTTCAAATTGTGCCGCGACTCGTGACCGGCGCGCGCCCAGTTAGAGATTTCGTAATGCTCAAAGCCGTGCCGCGCGGCTTCGTCTTTGAGGGAGAAATACATCTCGACGGTGAGTTCGTCGTCAATCGCCTGAAGCTCGCCGCGCTTGATGCGATGCAACAGCGGCGCGTCTTGATAAAGTTCGAGCAGATAAACCGACAGGTGATCAGGCGCGAGTGCGAAAGCTTCCTGCAAGTTACGCTGCCATGTTGCGCGTTGTTGTTCGGGCAATCCGGCGATGAGGTCAAGGCTGACGTTATCGAATCCGGCTTGTCGCGCCAGCTTGATCGCGTCGCGCGCGGCTTGCGCGTCGTGGATGCGTCCGATCATTTCGAGTTCTTCGTCGGCGAATGATTGCACGCCGAAGCTCAAGCGATTGATGCCCAATGCGCGCAAGGCTTCGAGGTATGCCAGCGAGATCGAACCGGGATTGGCTTCGGTCGTGATTTCGGCGTGGGGCGTAACGTCAAAGGTCGCGCGGCACAGTTCGAGAATGCGCGCGAACTGCTCAACCGTCAGTGTCGTAGGCGTTCCGCCACCGAAATAGATGGTGTCTACGTGACGCATCGTTTCGGTCACGTCGGCGCGTTCAATCTCAGCGCAGATGGCATTGACGTAACGCGCCGCGAGTTCGGTTTCATAACCGCCAGTGGCAAAGTTGCAGTAATGGCAACGCGCCGCGCAAAACGGAATGTGAAGATAAATGCCTGCGAGTTCTTGCATATCGTGAAGCTACCTTTGGCGTCGTAGGAAGCGCAACAGCGTCCAACTCAGTGAAGCCAGCAACGCCAGCAGCGAAACGGCATTGGCGGCACGCTGCGCTTTGCCGCGTGGTGTGAATTCAAACGTCAACGTATGCGCGCCTGCCGGAACGTCACAGTGCATCAATCCGTTTTTTGTTTGCAGCGCAACGCTTTGCCCATTGAGTTGCGCCGACCAGTGGGGATAAGCGTAAGTCTCAAGCCGCACTTGCAACGGTTCTTCTGCGTTAAGTTGAAAGCTGCGGCGTTCGTTTCTGAGTTGTTGCGCGACGACGTTGCCGCGTCCGCTGAGGATGGTGAGTCCGCCGTATTGTTCGGTCGCGGCGTAAAGGTTTTGATCGGCGGCGTGCGGACGGAAGTAAACCTGATTGGCGGTCAACGCGAGGCGCACAGGTTTGAGTTCGTCGGGCATTTCGCGCGCCTGGGAAAAAGGAATCGGTTCAAACGATTGATGAAAGGCGGCTGGCAGCGCGTCATTTTCGCTTTGCGGAGCGCGCGCGATTTGCGCGGTGAGAACAGCGAGGCACAGGCCGGATAACACAACCACGGGCGTGAGCGTTAAGCGACGTACGCGCGGAATGCTTTGCCAATACGTGATGACCAGCGCACTCAGCGTGGCGGCGGCGAGCGCGGCGAAAGGCTGCCAACGCCACGGAAATTGAATGAACGCCAAACCCGGAATGACCTCCCACAGCGGGACCGCCCAGGGCAGGGAAATCATCAAGCCGAATGCGGCGACGGTCATCGCCCAGTGCTTGATGGGGATCATCCCGATACGCCACAGCATCGCCGCGCACGCTGCGCACAAGGCTGCTTGCAACAAGGTCATCCAGCTTGCGAGTTCGTTGAGTCCGAACCACGCGCGGCCAAAGGGCGTGTCGCGTGTGAGCGGCGCAAACAACAAGTAATGCTGAAAGTCCTGTTGCGTCAGTTGCAAGCCGACTTGCACCCAACGCATTTCGAGTTGTTGTGGCAGCCAGAAAAACGCTGTCAGCGCGAGGGCGGTTGCGCTTGCCAAACTCAAACGCAAGAAGGTTGGTATCGCAGCCTGACTGAGCAAAAGAAAGAGCAGCAGCCATCCGACGAGATAAGTCGTGATGACGTGCGTGAGAATTAAGGCGCTGAGCGAAAGCACGAAAAGCCAAAAGCCGCGCCAGTTGTTTTCCTTTCTCAGCAATTGAAACGCGCCGAGCAAGACGAGCGGCACTTCAGCCAGCGCCAACGCATTCGGCAAAAAGGCGCGATGCAAGGCGAGCAATCCATAAGTCGGCAAGGCTACATAAGCCACACTGATGAACGCGCTCAAACCGCGCGTGAAAAAATTCCGCGCCAAGCGGTACGCTGAAAATTGCGCGAGCCAAATCGAAAAGACCGTGATGAATTTCAGCGCACTTAACAACTTTGCGCCGCTTGCTAGCATAAACAGCGTGCCTACCCAATAAGCCAACGGCGGATAAAACGTGAAGATCGCATCGCCATGTCCGCCGTCGAGCAAGCCCGCCCAATGCGGCAGCCAATCGCCCTCTTGCACGCAGCGCCAGAACGCACGCAGCAAGTGGTAATGAATCGGCAAGTCGCCTTGCGCACCGAATTCAGCATTGGTTAGGCGTGGCAACGTGAGCAACGTTGTCACGCCTGACCACAGCAAGATTATCAGCGCGGACGATTTGAGTTGGGCGCGCTTGAGCATCTCGTGAGAAGTTAGGAAACCTTGATGATAAGTTTGCCTTGGTTCGAGCCGTCAAAAAGTTTGCTCAATGCTGACGGCGCATTGTTTAAGCCGTCGACGATGTCTACGCGATATTTGAGCTTGCCTTGCTGGAACCACGCGCCGAGGTCTTTCATCGCTTCCTGCGCGCGCGGCATGTAATCGGTCACGATGAAACCCTGCATCTTCGCGCGTTTGGCGAGCAGGTTGACCAGGTTGTAAGGGCCGGGCACAGGCGCGGTCGCGTTGTATTGCGAGATCAATCCGCAAATCGAAATGCGTGCGCCGAGATTGATTTGACCGAGAACGGCGTCGAGCGTTTCGCCGCCTACGTTTTCGAAATCTATATCAATGCCTTTGGGGCATTCGCGGCGCAACGCAGTCGAGACTTTTTCTTTTTTGTAATTGATTGCCGCGTCAAAACCGAGTTCATCAACAATCCATTTGCACTTTTCGTCGCTGCCCGCGATGCCTACGACGCGGCAGCCTTTGATCTTGCCGATCTGACCGACGAGCGAACCAACGGCTCCGGCGGCGGCGGATACGACCAGCGTCTCGCCTTCTTTGGGATCGCAAATGTCGAGCAAGCCGAAATAAGCCGTGAGGCCGATGTGTCCGAACAAACCCAGATAAGCCGTCAACGGCAAGCCGGGCATCTCAGGCAACTTGCTTACGCCTTTGACATCGCTCACCAGATATTCCTGCCAGCCGACCATGGTTTGTACGTGTTCGCCCACCGCAAATTTCGGATGTTTGGATTCTTCGACGATGCCAACCGCGCCGCCTTCCATCACTGCGCCGAGCGCGATTTCGTCGCGGTATGAACCGCCTTCGCGCACCCAGCCGCGATTGGCGGGATCGAGTGAGAGATATAACGAGCGAATCAAAATCTCGCCGTCTTGCAGCGCAGGCACGGGCGTTTCGATCCAGTTGAAATTGGCTTCGGTCAAATCGCCGACGGGGCGCGAAGCGAGTTGCCATTGATGGTTGATGCGTTCGGTCATTGCGGATGCTCCTTCAGGGAAAATTTTTCAACACAAAGGGACAAAGAGACAAAGGGGCAAAGTTTCGTTTAGCTGGTTAATGCGACTTTGACCCTTTGTTCCTTTGTCCCTTTGTGTTGAATGTTTACTTGCTTAAATTTCGCGTCGCAGCGGTGCGACGATGTTTGCGATGAGTGTGCCTGCTACTAAAGCCACGGCAGTAAGAATCATTTTGAAAGTTGTGTCTACGCCAGAGATGACCTGTTTGTCGAGCAGGGCGGCGAGACCGCGAAAGCCTACGCTGCCCGGTACGAGCAGCAGGATGCCCGGCACTTGTGTGATCAACGCCGGACGATCAAACGCGCGCGCGTAACAACGACTGGCGATGCCTACGACCAGCGCGCCGATGAAGGCGCCGAGGTCAGAGCCGAACCAGCGCGTACCCGACTTGCTGCCGATGATGGCAAGCGCGCCAGCCAGTATGATCCAGACGGCATCGCGCGGTTTGGCGCGTAGCAAGACTGTGACGGCGAGCGACATTGCGGCGACCGCCAGCCATTCCGTCCACGCGGGCAACGGCGTGGCGCGTGCGATGCGCGGTTCGTCGAGCCACGCGGTGATGAGCGTATTGCCCATCGCTACGCCAAAGCCCATGCCGAGGAAGGTGACGAAGGCCGAACTCAAGCGCGCCGTGCCCGACGCCAAATGTTGCGTAGACAATTCGATCATCGCCACCGTCAACGTGAGGCCGGGCATCAGAATAATTAAGCCCGCCAGCGCAGCGTTCGACACGGCATAGGCACCGAACATCAAACTAAAAGCCGCCGCCAGAAACGTAGCCACGAAGGCTGCCATCGGTTCGAATACGCGACCCGCCGCCGCCCACTTGCCTGCGAGCAGCGCCAGCAACCCGATGACGAAACCCAACGCGGCGGACAAGCCAATCTCTTTCAACCCGCCGCCCAAAAAGCGCGAAGCCGCCGCCGAAGCCAACGCGAAAGCGATGATTCGCAGCCCTGCGCTATAACGCGCAGGTGCAGCTTCGATTTCGTCAATGCGTTGCGAACCAGTTGTGACGGTTTCCTGGCCGCGCAATACACCAACCGCGACGGCATCAAGGTCGGCCAGCTTGCCGAGGTCTACGTTGCCGGGCGTGACGCGCAAGAGATAGGTGTGCTGCTGCGCTTCACGACCGAAGGCCGCAAAGATCGAGGTCGGCGTCGAAAAGAATTGCCCTTCCAAGCCGAGCTTTTGTGCGGCGCGTTCGAGAATATCTTCCAGCCGATGCGCGGGAATGCCGTAACTGTGCAAGGCACGGGCGAGCCGCAAGACGAAGCCGATTTCGGCGCGGGTTTCAGTCGGTGGTTGAAGTTCAGTCATTTCATTTTGCTAACGCGGCAACGGACACGGTTATTCAAACAGTCCGGCTTGTTGCGGTTCCAGTCCTAACACTTCGCGCACCGGACGAAAGCTGCGACGATGGATGGGAAGCGCGCCGTGCGTGCGCAGCGCGGCGAAGTGTTCCGGCGTCGGATAGCCTTTGTGCGAAGCGAAACCGTAACCGGGATAGTCGCGCTCGAATTCATCCATCAACGCATCGCGCGCAGTCTTCGCCAAGATCGAAGCCGCCGCGATGCTCGCCGACAAGCTGTCGCCTTTGATGATGCCGCGTTGCGGTTGCTGGATGACGGGAATGGTACGCGCGTCTACTAAAACATAATCGGGTTTTTGCGTGAGCGATTCGACGGCGCGGCGCATGGCTAACAGTCCGGCGTGATAAATGTTCAGGCGATCAATCTCGGCGACTTCGGCTTGCGCGACAGCCCACGCGACGGCGTCGGATTTGATTTGTACTGCAAGCTCCTCACGCTGTTCGGCGTTGAGTTTTTTTGAATCGTTGAGTTCGCGCAACTTGTAACCTTCGGGCAAGATGGCGGCGGCGGCGACGACGGGGCCAGCGAGCGGGCCGACACCGGCTTCGTCTACGCCGGCGACGAATTTGAAACCTTGCTGCCAGAGTTCGTTTTCGTATTTCAACAGGAAGCGCAATCGCTGCCCTTCGATTTGATTGGCCTGACGGCGCTTGCGCAATTGCGCGGCGAGTTGGCGTGCGCCGCTGCGCGCGTCTTGTTCGAGCGCCGTGAGCAAGCCTTGCGGTACGGCGTTATCGTCATCCAGCAAGCGAGCTTTGAGTTGTGTGACGGGCAGCGCCAGCCATTCGTCGAGTGAATTCATTTGCGGTGAATCTGTTCTTTCTGATTGAACGTAAAAGATGAAGCGCCGCGATTATAGCGATACATCGCTTGGCGTCACGCGCGGGCGTGGGAATAAAATGCGCTGCCGATGTGATAGAGATGAAGGCAAATAATCCGTGCGAGAGAAACTATGCTTATCAAGAAACCTGACGACATCAAAAGCAGCGAAATCACCAGCGAAAGCGTTTATCTGAATCGCCGCAATTTTATTCGCGCGGCTACGCTGACCGGTACGGTAGGCGCTTCAGGCTTGTTGTATCGCCGCTTGAATCCTGCGAGCCAGAAAACCGCTGCGCCAGCGACGGCGACAAATAGCGCCACCGTTTCGGCAGCCTATTACACGCCCGCAGGCGAAGCGGCGAATTCATTCGACGACATCACGACCTATAACAACTTTTATGAATTCGACACGAGCAAGTCTGGCGTAGCTTCTGCCGCACAAGGTTTCATCACGCGCCCGTGGACGGTGAAAGTCGAAGGTCTCGTCAACAAACCGCGTGAGTTCGATCTCGACGACTTGCTCAAAATTGCTCCGCTCGAAGACCGCGTCTATCGCTTTCGTTGTGTCGAAGCCTGGTCAATGGTCATCCCGTGGCAAGGCTTGCCGCTGGCGAAATTGCTCGCCGCCGTCGAACCGATGAGCAATGCGAAATACGTCAAGTTCGTCACGCTGTATGACAAGCAACAAATGCCGAACCTGCGCACCGACATTCTCGATTGGCCTTATGCCGAAGGCTTGCGAATGGATGAAGCGATGCATCCGCTGACGTTGCTGGCGAGCGGCTTGTATGGCAAATCGCTGCCGCCGCAAAACGGAGCGCCGCTGCGTTTGGTCGTGCCGTGGAAGTACGGATTCAAGAGCATCAAATCCATCGTGCAAATCGTGTTGATGGAAGACCAGCCGCGCACGACCTGGAATATGGCGAACGATGAAGAGTACGGTTTTTATTCCAACGTCAACCCGCAAGTAGACCATCCGCGCTGGAGCCAAGCCACCGAACGCCGCATCGGCGGCCTCTTCGGCT
>JAYSVR010000136.1:0-7321 GCA_043718445.1 Acidobacteriota bacterium
ATTCGAGAAAAACGGTTTTGACGATGTCGTATCCTTGAATAGCATCGGGAATAGCTTCAGCGTAATCGTTCCAGCGAAAGCTCCGATTGTATTTGTCACTGCGCGCCGTCCACGCATAAGGCAGCAAGTCCAAGTCCCAAAGGTGTTGGTGCGTGTCTATAATTTTCATGGCAATCTGCTTAGGTGGGACAGGATCGTATCCTGTCCCACCGGGTTTCGCATTCCACAGTGGAGACAGGTTACGAACCTGTCTCCACCACAAAGTAAAGGCGGCTGGAACACTTCCCAACCGCCTTTCTCATTGAATGAATTGAAAACCGTTTTAGCGCCGATTCATCGCGTTGTTACGTGCGCGGGCTTTTTCGGCGAGTGCGGCGGCGTTGGGCAATTCCTGAATCGCGCGTTGCAGTTGAATATCCAGATCAGCCATCACTTGATCTGAGCGGTCTTTGCCATAAGCCGCGAGCAACACTTCTGAACGAATGAACTTGCGCGCCCAGACCTTGCTCTCATCAAGTCGCGGTTGCGTCAGCCCGTAACCCGGATAGTCTTTCGCCAGTGCCAGCAAGCGCGTTTGCCACGCCTTAACCAACTCGTCAGAAATCTGGGACTCGGTGCCTTTGAGTTTGGTATCGAAATCAATGCTACCGAGTTTGAATTGCGCGAAGCCAGGAACCTGTCCGTTGACGAGTTCGCGGGTGAAAATAAAGGTCGCTTGAAAAACCCCTGAGGTCGTGAGCGCGCCGTCATCGGCATTGCCGACCTTGATGTCAGGCTCAATGCCGCCGCCGCCATACATCTGGCGACCGGTGTCGGTGAGTTTCATCTCGCCCTTCTTCGCGTTCGGGTCGAAGTTGCGCTTGCTGTAATAGTCAATCAGCGAACTGTTGGAATAATCGCGCTGAATCAGGCGTCCGCTCGGCGTGTAATAGTGCGCGATGGTCAGCACCAACGCCCCCGCGTTCGACATCGGGAAGATGCGTTGCACAAGGCCTTTGCCAAAGCTGGTTTCGCCTACGATCAAACCGCGATCATGATCTTGAATCGCGCCCGCCACGATTTCAGAAGCCGACGCCGAGCCGTTATTGATCAACACCACCAACGGAAAGTTGTCAGAAGCGCCCATCTCAGCAAAGGCATTTTGATCGTTGGCGCGATTACGTCCGCGCACCGAGACGATGGATTGGCCGCGTTGCAACAGCTTGTCAACGACGCGAATGCCTTGATCGAGATAGCCGCCGCCGTTGCCGCGCAAATCCAGAATGAATTGCGTCGCGCCTTTTTCACGCAAATAAGCGATGGCTTCGACCAATTCCTGCGTTGTGGTGGATTGGAAGTTGCGCGTCAAACCGATGTAACCAATGCCCGGCTTGACCAGATAAAAGTTCGGAATCGAAGGCAGCGCAATGCCGTCGCGCGTGATTTGAAAAGTTTGCGGTTCGGCCAAGCCGGGGCGTTGCACGGTGACGCTCAAGCGCGTGCCGCGTTCGCCCAGCAACAAATCGCGCACTTTGTCAGAAGTCCATTTCGTAGTGTCTTTGCCGTCCACCGCGATGATCTGGTCGCCGTAACGAATGCCGGCGCGATAAGCGGGCGAACCTTTGAACGGTTCGGTCACATAAGTCTGCCCCAGCCGCGTAGTGATGTATGAGCCGATGCCGAAATAGCGACTGTGCTGTTTGTCGTTAAACTCGCGGTAGCCCTTTGAATCCATGTAATCGGAGTGCGGGTCGAGCTGATGCAACATCCCTTGAATGGCCGTCTTGGTGAGTTCGTCGTATTCTTTCGGCTCGACGTAATTGGCGCGGATGACTTCCATCGCCTTGCTGAAATCGTCGGTGATCTTTTTGTCACGCGCCGGAGCGGTCGCCGCACCATCCGGCTGTTGCGCGCGCGTCAAGCTCGGCAGCCAAAACGCCCCTAATAAAACCAAACCAAGACCTACCGTTTTAATCCACAAGTTTTTCACTGCGTTACTCCTTACGTCGAAGTTTATTAAGTGACGGCCTGAACGGCACGTCGCAAGCGGTGCTTAAGAAGCTCAATCACGGAACTGTCGGCATACTAGACAGCGCCTCACGATTGTTCAAGCTAAACCTCAAAAACGCGCCAATTGACCGAAGTTGCCCAAGGTTGACCAGGGTTGACCGCTTAACGCCACTCGTGAGACAGACTGACGCGTTATGCATTCATCCGCTCAAACCGCCACTCAAACCGCCGCTCAAACCGAAATAGATGCACTGGCCCGCCGCCTTTGGGATTACATGCATTTGGGCCACACGCTCGCCCCCAGTGACGTAATCCTTACGCTCGGCAGCAACGACCTGCGCGTCGCCGAACACGCCGCCGATTGTTATCTCAAAGGACTCGCGCCCTTGCTGGTCTTTTCGGGCAACGTAGGCGCACTCACGCGCGGTGTGTTCACCCAACCCGAAGCCGAACTCTTTGCCGAAACCGCCGTGTGCTTGGGCGTACCGCGCGCCGCCATCCTTTGCGAACCAGAATCAACCAACACGGGCGACAACCTCCGTTTCAGCTATCGTTTGTTGCAACAACACGGCATAACGCCGCAACGCCTCATCCTCGTGCAAAAGCCGTATATGGAACGGCGCAGCTACGCGACGTTTATGCAGCAATGGCCCACTAACTCCGACGCTGCCGTGAAGCCTCAAGTAATCGTCACTTCGCCACCACTCGCGTTTGAGACCTACGCCGACGGACTGATGCCGCACGAACAGTTCATCAACGTCATGGTCGGCGACCTGCAACGCATCCGCGAATATCCGAAGTTGGGCTTTCAGATCGAACAGGAAATTCCGAAAAACGTTTGGCAAGCATTTGAGAAGCTGGTCGCGTTGGGCTACAACCAGCGTCTTATCGAAGCTCACTAACCCTTTCATTCAATAGGAGAATCTGTAATGGCTGCGACAAAAGATTTCAAAGGCAAGTTACTCATCAGCAATACCGACGGAAAAAATCTGGGCGAAATCAAAGACGTATATTTGAGCCGCGACGCGACGCAAATCGTCGCCGTGTTTTTGGGCAAGACCGGCATTCTCAATCGCAAGGCACAATTGATTGACTGGAAGAAAGTTGCGCTATTTGGCACGGACGCCTGGCTGATTGCCGGGTCGGATACGGTCAAGAATCAGGACGAGTTTGACGGCGGCGAAGAGTTCATCAACGCCTACGATTTGCGCGGACGCGAGATTCAAACCGATGGCGGCAGCAAGATAGCGACGGTGAGTGACGTGATTGTTGACACGACCGGCAAAGTACTGGGCTTCGCGCTCGATAAGGTCTATGCCGAAGGGCCGCTTTCGAGTACCAAACAAATCGCCCGCGCTGCGATTTTCAATTTAGGCAATGACGAGCAGCCAATGATTACCGTGCTGGAACAGGCCGAGACGCTCAAACTGCAATAGCCTGAGTGTGTTTCCGGGCGAGCGGTCAAGCCTGTTTGTGTTAGACTCCGCGCCGGAGGTGAATTATGGAAAAGACCATTTCGATGGAATTAACCGCTGATGAAGCCGCAAAACTTAGTGCCTTGATGGAACTGTGCATCGCCAAAATGGACGACGCGCATGAACAAATGGCAAAAGACCAAGTGGAAATTGACCGCCTCTCAGCAAAAACACGGGCGACATTAGAGAGGCTAGAAAGGCTACCGCAATGTGGAAGCAATTTAGCGATTTAGTCTGGCGCGTATTCAGACTCACTGAAGACACGCAAAATAACCGCGCAGCCGTTCAAGGATTGAAAGCAGACCTGGATAAACTTGCCACCAGGCAAGAGCAGGAATCCCAAGCCTGGCGAGCGGCAATTGAGCGATTGGCTTACGAATTCAAGCTGGCCCATCAACACGAGCAACACGAACGTGAGACCTTGTCCTTGCGTCTGGAAATTGAACGATTAAGGGCCGACCGTGCTTTGCCACCAGCGACTGAGAATCAAAAACCAGCTATCGGCGAGCCGCCTTCAGACAAAAGGCCAGACGAAGATAATTCTGCTTAAACCGCAACCTCTTCGATTAACTCAATCCATTCACCCGCCAGCCCGACAGTCACAGCGGCGCGACGTCCGGCGTAAGGCCATTCGTCAATCGCTTGCGGCGCGTGACGCCACGGCAACTTTACTTCATCCAACGAAGCCAACGTAAAACTGACACTCGCAATGCCCGGCGGCAATTCACCCTCGACTTGCGGACGCACGACTGCCGCTGCCGGGTATTGGTCTAACTCGACGCCGAAGCGATCAGGCAAGGCCGCCAACGACAAGGTTTGCGGCGTTTCGTCGTCCATTCCATAAGCCCGCGACAACACGGCAATGCGTCCGGCGCTGGTGGGCGAGACTTTCAGTTTTAACTGCTCGGCATAAAAAGCGCGTAAGACATCTATGTCTGCGCCGCCGTTGATGATGATGAATGGACGGTCTACGAAAGAGTGTGCGTGGCCGAGTTTGAAGCGCGTCATCCCCGGCGTGATGCGCGTGAAATAAAGCAATTCACCCGCCGGGCCAATAGCTTGCATCGCGCGAATGTGTTCGCTGAACGTGAGATTGCGCGGCTCACCGATAATCTTGAAAGGCGAATCAGCCAGATGTTGGGCTAAGGCATCAGGGTCTTCGGCCAATAGCTCGACGGCGTTCCAGCCATACGTGAGCAGCGGCGCGTAACCAGTCACCGGCGGCGCTTCGACAAAACGCAAATAAACCGGCTCGCCGCTCGCAGGCTGTAACAAACACTGCGCGCGGCCTGCGACGTTGGGCGTTTGCCAGAGTTGCGCGAGTTCCGCTGAAACCGTGCCACTTTGCACGATGCGATAGCCCAGCCATTGTTCATACGCCGCTGCCACGGCAGACACGTCCTCCGCCGTCATCGTAACCATCGAAATTGTTTGGAGCATGGCGCGGGTTATAACGTGCTGGCTGAAAAAACGAAACAGACTATCGCGGATGGCTTTCGTTGATGCGCTTGCCCCCAAGACATCAACGAAATTTGCCACACGCGATAGCCTGTCATGACAGACATTCGATTGGCGCTCACTGCCCCTTGCATCGAGCTTTTGCCCCTGTTTCCAATCGCCTGTCTGCCATTAGCAGCGGGGTAGCCGCTAATTTCTCTGGCGTCCCATCACGGGAACGCCCCAGATCAATTTCTCTGGATCAATTTCTTTATGTGGCGTGACAACCCACAGGTCGTCACGCCACGCCCTCACTTCACTAAGGGTTTATTGGGGTTTTATTTAGGACACGAAGCGCAGCGCAACGCGCTGGGGAAGACTTCGTAAGGTGCCAGCAGGAAGCTGAAACCCGGCGTAAAGACAATCTGAGGATCGTCCATCTTGTTGTAGTCGAATTTCGGCGACTGGAAGAAATCCTTGCCTTCGACCGCAAAGAACGTCAGGCGATCTTTGGCAGCGTGTACGCGCACGACAGCCATTTGCTTACCGTTGTCACGGTAAAAAGTAACCTGTTCTTCGTTGGCCGAAATGTCATGCACGACCTTCCACGTACCCGCTTCGACCGGCGTCGGTTTCTGATAGGCCTTGAAGCCTTGCATCACCCACGTCTTGTCTTTGTTGATTTGCAGGTTGACCGTGTAACCGCTCATGTCATAGCCATTCAGGTCGTTGAAGTGCGTAATGCCGCTCGACGACATAGTGTTTTGCACGTGCCATTGGCCGACGAGGTAATCAGGATCAGAGCTTTGTTCCAGCGCCTTGTTATAGGATTCGACCGGGTCTTTCCAGCAAACTTTCGTATTTAGGTTGCAGTGCAACGTTGAATAGGGCTTGCCGTCATCGCCATAGCCGCTGAAGTAATGGCCCGCTTCCAGCGCTTCGCGCGCGGGGCGCGTGCGCACCAGTTCGCTGCCGTCAATGCGTCCGTCCTGGTCTTCGCCGGGCAGCGGGATCGTGTAATCCCAGAACGCCGCCAGATCAATTGCCCAGTACCAATTACCCGTATCGTTATATGAACGAGCAATGCCGACCGTCTTCCAAATCGGATTCGCCAGCACATCGCCTTCGCGCATGATGTTCTTGAGGCGTTCGAAAAAATCCGCCGGCTCTTCGCCGCGCGTTTCCAGCGTGACGGTGCCGAATTGGGTGGCGAGTACGGTGTAACCAGCGCTACGCGCACGGGCTCCCGCGCTGTTACCCTGACTGTCGTGCGTACCGACCCTTCCGGTGCGCGCCATATCTTTGGCGAACTCGTCAGCCGCCTTGCACAGGTTCATCGAAGGACGCAGCGGCCCCATGCCTTTCGACGCGCGATATTGGTTGATCAAATAAAGCAACGTGTCTTCGCGGCCATCCAGCGGAATCGCCGACGTGATGAGATTCGGGCTGTAATGCACCGGGTTCAAAAAAGCCGGTTGACCCTGCACTTCGCTCAAAGCCTGTTCCGTCGTTTTCGACAAGGTGTTCTTGCGCGCATAGATCGGCTCTTTGGTCGGGCCGTCGCCATCCGGCGTGGTCGCCGTGGCAACGTTGGTCGGCGGCGATAACAAAGCGCCGTGGCCTTTCACCTGATAACGCAGCATGTATGAGTAAGTACTCTTGGGATAAACCGTTTCATCCGTCCACGAATGCTGGTCGGCTCCAATCGAATAAAGATAAATAAATTCGCCGGGGTTTTCTGGGTCGGCCCGGAAAATGCGCAACGACGAAACGCGTTGCAAACGTGGCGAACCCCATTGCAACAGAATCTTGTTAGAAGCCGTCGCCTTGGCCGTCAGCGTTTTCACTGCGCTCTTGATATTCGGGTCTTGCGCCGTGTAACGCGGTACGTTGACCGTTTGCGGCACGCCGCCGTCCGTGTTCGGGTCGAGCGTTTTGATATAAACCATCGGCGACGGACGCGACGGCATCGTGATGCGACGACCGATAAACGTAACCTGATAGGTATAAGTCGAATTCGGCTTCAACTCAGAATCGGTGAAGGTCATCGCCGTCGCAGGAACCGACGTCATATAAACCAAATTTCCCGGTTCATGCTGCGGTGCGCGATAAACGCGCACATAATAGTATTCACGATCCTGATTGATTAACCGCCACGTCAGAGTAATTTGCGTGGCCGAAACAGCCTCGCCTTCTAACTCGACTTTTTCAGGATACCAGCGTTTGCCGGTTCCCATCTGGCCGTAGCTCTCAACCGGAGCCAGCACTAAAAAATTAACCAACATCAAGCTCGTCACCACAATGGCGATCAGCCAATGCGTTAAGCTACCTGATGATTGCGCTGCTTGTGAACAGACTCCTCCCTGTCGGGGGCTGACATTACTTGGCACCATATCAAACTCCTCTTGTTTTCTTATCTT
>JAYSVR010000137.1:0-7280 GCA_043718445.1 Acidobacteriota bacterium
CTCAACTTCCAAACCCGATTGAATCGGTTTGAGCAACAGAAATACCAAGCCCGATAAAAACAACGGAATCGCGACGACCGTTGAGAAAGCCCAATTCCAACCGATGGATTTCACAAACGTAGAAACCAGTAACGGCCCCAACGCAGTGCCCATCGTGACGGCGAACGATCCGCAAAAGGCCAAGCCCGTCGCGCGCAATCGCGTCGGGAAGTGTTCGCCGACAAAAGTGAATTTGACCGCCGCCGTGCCGTAAAAAAATATCGTCATCAACGCAAATGTTCCGATCACCCAATTCATTGAACCGCGCGTCCACACCAACAGCAAAAAGCACAGCGTACCCAACCACGCCCACAGAATGATGACGTTGCGGCGCGGCAGCAAAAATTCGCCGACCAGCGAAGAAGCGACATAACCGATTACGCCAATCGCGTTCGCCATGCCTACGATGCCGGTCGCTTGCGGCAACGTGAAACCGCGTGCTTCGACCAGATAAGTCGGCAACAAAAACGCCGATCCGCCATAAGCGATGACGAAAAGAAACTGCCCGAAAAACAAGGCCGCCGTTTGGCGCAACATCGCCGGTTTGAAAAGTTCGGCCAACGGCGCGCGCTGTTTGACGGCGGTAGTGAAACGTTGCGGTTCACGAATGAAAAAACGAATCACCAACACATAAGGCAAGCTCAACAGCGCAATCAAAAAGATATAACGCCAACTCGTGCGCGCGAGCATCGGTTTCGCCAACGCCGCCGCCACGGCCCATCCAATCGGATAACCCGTTTGCAAAAAGCCCGCAAACAATCCGCGATAACGCGCCGGAGCTTCTTCGGCAATGATCGCGCCCGTCACCACGTAACTCAGTCCGCCAATCGCAATGCTCAAGCCGCGCAAAACCGTCAGCGTATAAATGTTCGGCGCGAGCGCGTGCGCCGCAATCAGCAGTGCCGATACGCCCAGCGAGAATTGAAACATCCGCTTGCGTCCCAGTTTGTCTACGAGTGTGCCGAGATAAACGATCAACACGCCGCCGATGAGAAAGGCTGCGCTGATGGCATAACTCATCTGTTGCAGGCTCAAGCCGAATTCTTTGCGAATGGCGGGCGTCGCATAAACGAATAAGGCTAAATCCATCTGGCTGAAGCTATACGCCAGCAGACACAGCACGAACGCACGAATCGGATAGCCTTTGATCTCTTGCCACATGGTTATTGTTTCAGGTTTTTGAGGTAGGACAGCGTTTCGACGAGCGACACGACATCGCCATATTTCGCGTCAATGTCGAATAGATTTGCTTCGTGCGGTGCGACAGCACGGTCAGCGACGCACTCGCGCACGACGATGGTGCGAAAGCCGTGCTGGCAGGAATCTACGGCAGAGGCACGCACGCAACCCGACGTAGTGCAACCAGTGATGAGCAGCGTGTCTACGCCAGCGGCAGTTAAGGTCGAAGCCAACGAAGTTCCGAAAAACGCGCTCGCATATTTTTTGACCAGCACGTGTTCATCGGCGCGCGGCTTAAGGCGCTCGTCAACTTCTACGAACGGCGAGCCTTTTTTGAGTACGCTTAAAGACGGGACTTTCTTGATGAATACACCTGCGTCACGAAACCCTGCATCGTATTCGACCGTCGTGAAAGCAATCGGCAGTTTGAGTTTGCGCGCAATGGCGAGCAGCTTTTTTGTGGCGGCGATTTCTTTATCTAAATTTGAAGCGAGTGGAGAGGAAAGATCAGTGAAGCCTTTGATGAAATCTACGATCAGCAACGCGGGGCGCGCGCCGAAGCCTACGCGCTGGGCAAATCCGCGACTTTGATAGAAGGTGAGCGTGTCAGACATCAAATGTGCCAGTTGTTTTTACTTTGTATCTGGGTTTTCGGGAGGAAGCTCCCGTATAAAATCCTCAAGTGTCAGTGCAGCAACAACGTGTGGTGCAGTGGCGTTCGCTTGAGAGAGTGTTAGGGCTGACACACGCTCAACTAATGATTCAGGCAAGGTTTGAAAGCGCGCCTCCAAAACCCAAATCAACATTCGACGTGCGCCTTCTACTTGTCCGGGTTGTTCAATACTTGTAACAGACAGCATGCGTTTTTCTACCTCAAACTCGTGAACCTTCCGATGGAATCCTTCACGAAACCCATCGGACAATGCACCAACCAACCAATAAACGAACGTATTAGCCTAGCGCTCTGACGACGCCCATCGCTGTTGGCGTAGGCCCGAACGTGAACGTCTCAATCGGCGGACGATTCGCACGAATCGCAGCGCGTTGCTTTTCCGTCGCCGCTTCCTTCACCGTCATTGTCGCGCGATCAATCACGACGCCGTAATCGCGCGCGGCTTTGTCAGCCGATACCAATCCGCTGACGACATCTTTCAACACGAGTTCAGCCGGACGATCCAGCGCGTCTTTCCAACCGCCGCCGCCCGCCGTGTGATAAACCAGCACGTCACCCGCTTTGACCGGGACTTGCGAAATCTTTGACGGCAGGTTGGCCCGCGTACCGTCAGCCCGAATCAGTTCTTTGGTCGAGAATGCGCCCGGCCAGCCACCCAAAATGCCCCAGGGTTGCGAACGTTCGCGGTCGTCGTGAATCGCAATCTCGCCGTCGCGTTCAAAACGATAAACCTTGCGCACCGCATTGCCGCCGCGATGAAAGCCTGCGCCGCCTGAGTCCATCAACGAGCCGTATTCCAGCACCGTCAGCGGATAATAACTTTCGAGATATTCGGTCGGGATATTTTCAAACATCGGCCACCACGAGTGCGCGTCCATGCCATCGCCGATGGGGCGTCCGGGAATGCCGCCGTAAGTGATTTCCATCAGGTGGAAGAACTCGTCGTTCTCGTCCGTGCCGTTGTAAAGCAGATAAGGCGAAGTGCCGTAACCGGCTGCGGTTGAAAGTTCCGGCGCGTTCACGCCGAGGCATCCGCCCAACACGTCAAACAAACGTGTCAGCGCATGCGTGCGGCAACCTAAGGCCGCCGGGAACTTCGGTTGAATCAACGTGCCTTCGGGCATGGTGATGTGCAACAGCGGATAGAATCCGTCGTTGAACAAAATCTGTGGGTCAAAAACCATGATGAGATAGACGCCGATGAACATCTTGAACATCTCTTCGTTCAGAAAAAAGTTGATCGGCCCCGGCGCTTGCGGGTCAGTGCCCGTCCAGTCGAAATGCGCGTGGTCGCCTTCGCGCCACATCGTCAGTTGCATTTTATAAGGCCCGTTGCCGCGTCCGTCATCGTCAATGTAATCAAAAAACGTCACAGGCTTTTCGGGCAGAATCATCTGAATCAATTGCTGCATGGCTTTGTGTGTGCGGTCGAGCAGCACTTCATAAGCATCGAGCAACACGTCTTTGCCGAAGCGGTCGCACATCTCAATCACGCGCTTTTCCGCCGTGCGGCACGCGGCAACAATCGCCATCAGGTCGAAGTAATTCATCGTCGGCATGCGCGAATTGTTCAAAATCGTATCGAGCAAGTCTTCGTTGAGTTCGCCAGCAGCAAACAGCTTGACGGGCGGAATGCGCGTGCCTTCGCCAAACACGGTCGTCGCATCAGTCGGCAACGAACCCGACACCGGCCCGCCCATATCAATCGTATGGCCGAATTGCGAACCCCAGCCGACGAGTTCGCCGTTGTAAAAAATCGGCAGCAACACCATCCAATCGTTGATGTGCGAAATCGCGCCCCCGCATTTGTATGGATCGGAAATCAAAAAGATGTCGCCGGGATTGATGCCGCGCTTCCAGTGCTTGATGAAACCCGCGATGTAAGCGCCGAATTGGCCTACGACCATGCGGCCATCGGGCGTCGTAATCATCGGGAATCCGTCGTGCTGTTCGCGGATGACGGGCGACATCGCGGAACGAAACAAAACCGCATCCATCTCATGCCGCGCATTGCGCAGCGCGTTCTCGATGATGTCGAGCGTGATCTTGTCGAAGTCTTTCGGGACGGGGCGACGATAGTTGAGAATATAATCAACGATGTCGCTACTATGTTTCTGATTTCCGACTTGCTTGACGGCGGTATGGTTGCTCTTGCTGGTTTGCTTATTCATAGGTTCTTCCAGTGTTCTGAATTCAAATTCCTTCGACGGTTAGTTCGTCCGACTCGAAACTCACGGTCCTTCCTTTTTGATTAAGAACCTGCTCGTTTTCCAGTAGTAGCCGAACCATTCGCATGGCGTTGCAACCACTGGTCAATTTCAGTTTTGGTTTCAAAGCCGATTGCCGCTTGAAAAAGTTCGTCAACGGTTCCCAACGGCAACAGACTTATGCGGCGTTGGATGGCTTGGCTCAAGTGACCAAACCGCTGCGTTAGCAAGGTCAGTGTAGCCTTCGCTAACCCTTCAGCTTGCCCTTCAGCTTTACCTTCAGCTTTACCTTCAGCTTTGCCTTCAGCCTTACCTAATTCTCTGCCTTTGCGTTCCCAGCTGGTCAGGTATTCCATAACGATTTTCCTTTCTCGCGGCGCGAAGCCTTCGACCTCGTGCCGGAATGCTGCTTCTTGTGGTTCGGTCAGCGGCAAATAGGTGTCAACGAAACGTTGAATGATTTCCGCCTTTTTTCCTCGCAAGCGTAAGCGCGCCAGCATGCCCAGGCAAGCGGCTTTGACTTGTGGGCGTTCCTTGGTCGCCACGCCCATCTTGGCTATCAGAGCACTCACCGCCGGATTGTCGCGGCGAAGATAATCCCGCCAAGCCAGCCGGTTCAACTGAATCACTGCGTACTTGAATTTCAACACCTGCCGGTCGGGGAAATTGATCATGTAACATCCCGGATCCGGCTTCAGCGGACTGCGCCAAGACAGCAGCGCGATGGGATAAACCGGCCACTGGTACTCGTAACTTTCAATGGCGAAGTATTCAAACATCCGCTGCGGCGACCAGTGTCTGGCGTGTGCCTGCGCTTCGACGTGGATCAGGAAATAGGTCATCTCACCTTTGAAACGCGCCTGGATCAGTAAGTCGCCCGCCCGCCGCTCGTATTTCACCACTTTGCTGTGGCTTTCAGGTTCGATAAAAACGAGGGAAGCCGTGTCGAGGTAAGCCAGCACTTCGGGCAAAAACGCCTCGATGAATTCAACAAAACAATGGCGCAACAACTCTTTGAAAAGGCCATCGTGGTCTATGCGCTGCTTCACTGCTTTAGGTGCGTTTGGCTTTGCCATTGACTTTCACCTTCCCCTCGAATCCATCCGGGAAAATCAAAATGTTCTGATAAGCGTCTACCTTGCCGTGATGTTTGGGCAGAATCAGCGTCGTCGAATCTTTTTGCGTAATCACCGCCGGCCCTTGAATGACATTGCCGGGCCGCAACGCATAGCGATCATAGACCGACGCGCTCACCCATTTGCCTTGGCAAAAGAGCTTCGTCTTGCCGGTGACGGCTTTTGCGGCATCAGCGCCGCCCGCTTTCGACTTGCTCAATTCGAGCTTGGTCACGACCCCGATGCCGACGGCGCGCAGGTTCACGACTTCGATCAAGTGATCGGTGCGAAAGCCGAAGTTCTTATCGTGCGCCGCTTGAAACGTATCAAGCACGCCCTTGAATCCGGCTTCGCTGTCGAGTTGTTTGAGGTCTATGTCAATCGGGAATTCGTAGCCTTGCCGGTAATAGCGCAAGTCAATTTGATAGTTGATCTGTTGGTTCTTGCTCTGAATCTTTTCGCCTTTCAACCAATCGGTCGCTTGCTTACCGAGTCCATTCAGAATGGCTTTGATCTCTTTGCGATCAATTTTGTCAGTCGTGCGAATGACCGTGCGCGAGAATTCGTTCTTGATGTCGGAATGCAAAAAACCCAACGCCGACAGCACGCCCGGCGTAGGCGGAATGATCGAAGGCCACGAACCCGACAGGATGCTCAAAGCATTCGCGTGCAATGGCCCCGCGCCGCCGAGCGCAACCAATGCGAACTCGCGCGGGTCGAGTCCGCGTTCGACTGAAACGAGCCGCAGCGCACCGAACATGTTTTCGTTGACGATGTTATAAATGCCTTCGGCAGCCGCAGGCGTATCCAACCCCATCGCATCGCCTACGGTTTTGACAGCGGTCGCCGATAAAGCCGCGTCGAGTTTCATTTCACCGCCCAACAGTTCGGGCGGCAAATAACCCAATACGATATTCGCGTCAGTCACAGTTGGCTCGGTGCCGCCGTTGTTATAAGCCGCCGGGCCGGGCACTGCGCCAGCCGATTGCGGGCCTACGCGCAACGCGCCGGTCACACCGGGGACGTGCGCGATTGATCCGCCGCCCGCGCCAATCGTGCGTACGTCAACCGAAGGCGCTTTGACCGGATATTGGCCGACGCGCGTGTCGCGCAGAATGTTGGGTTTGGCGTCAACGGCGATGGCTACGTCAGTCGAAGTGCCGCCCATATCGAACGACAACACGTTGCGATAACCGGTGAGTTCACCGATGTAAGCCGAGGCCACCGCTCCGCCCGACGGGCCTGAAAGCAACGTATTCACCGGCCTTTCCTGCGCCGCATCAATAGACATCACGCCGCCGTCTGAACGCACGATGCTCATCGCCGAACTGATTTTCGTCGCGGCCAGCTTGTCTTTCATGCCGTTGAGATAAACGCGCATCTTCGGTTGCACATAAGAATTCATCACCGTCGTCAGACAGCGTTCATACTCACGAAACTCCGGCAGGATGTCGGTCGAGATCGTCACGGGCAGGTCGGGATACAGTTCGACGGCGAGGGCCTTGATGCGTTGCTCGTGCGCGGGATTGGCAAACGAATTGATGAGGCAGACGGTCAACGCTTCGATGCCCGCGTCGTGCAACGCTTTGATATGAGCGCGCGCTTCAGCTTCGTCGAGCGGCGTCATCTCTGCGCCTTTTGCGCTGTGGCGCGCCGATACGCCGCGCGTCAACGCCAGCGGAGCCATCGGGTCGGGCTTAATCATGATGATCCAACCGGCGAGCGGGCCAGGCGTTTGGCTGCGCGCAACGTGCAGGATTTGCTCGAAGCCTTTCGTCGTAATCAATCCGACTTTCGCGCCTTTGCCTTCGAGCACGGCGTTGGTCGCCACCGTCGTACCGTGCAAGATCGCCTTGATGTCGTTGGGCTCGATGCCCGCCTGTTCGGCGATTTTGTGGATGCCGTTGATGACGCCGATGGATTGGTCTTGCGGCGTCGAAGAAACTTTGGTGAGTTGAATCTCGCCCGTCGTTTCGTTGAACAGCAACAGGTCGGTGAACGTGCCGCCTACGTCAATGCCGAGTCGGTAACTCATAACAGAATCGTCCTCAAAGGTTGTGACCAAAT
>JAYSVR010000138.1:0-7258 GCA_043718445.1 Acidobacteriota bacterium
TCAGGTGTTGTGCCGTCGCCGCAAAAACAATCCGCTTTACGTGGGCGAACCAGGCGTAGGCAAAACCGCCATCGCCGAAGGCCTCGCGCTCGCCATTCATAACCAGACCGTACCCGACGCGATTGACGGCTTCGAGGTTTTCTCTTTGGACATGGGCGCGCTGCTGGCAGGCACGCGCTATCGCGGCGATTTTGAGAACCGGTTGAAAGCCGTCATCAACGAATTGCGCCAACGCGACAAAGCGATTCTGTTCATTGACGAAATTCACACCATCGTGGGCGCGGGCGCGACCAGCGGCGGCACGATGGACGCCTCGAACATTCTCAAACCCGCGTTGGCTTCAGGCGAATTGCGCTGCATCGGCTCGACGACTTATAGCGAATACAAGGCGTCGTTTGAGCGCGACCGCGCGCTGGCACGACGCTTTCAGGTCATAGAGATTTCGCAACCGACGGTTGCCGATACGATTCAAATCCTGCACGGATTGAAATCGCTTTATGAAGCGACGCACGGCGTGCGTTACACCGACGAAGCGATCAAGGCCGCGGCGGAACTCGCGGCGAAATACATCAACGACCGTTATCTGCCCGACAAAGCGATTGACGTGATTGATGAAGTCGGTTCAGCCATGCGGCTCAAACCTCTCGCCGAACGCCGCGACCTCATCACCGAACAGGATGTCGAACTCGTCGTCGCACGCATGGCAAAGATTCCGCCCAAGACGGTTTCGACCGACGATAAGACCAAGCTGCAAAGCCTCGAAGGCGAACTCAAAACCGTCATCTATGGGCAAGACCACGCCATCGCCAAACTCACGAACGCGATCAAACTTTCGCGCGCCGGGCTAGGTCATCCTGACAAGCCCGTCGGTTCGTTCCTTTTCTCAGGCCCGACTGGGGTAGGCAAAACCGAACTCGCCAAACAACTCGCCAAGGCGATGGGCGTCGAATTCATTCGTTTCGACATGAGCGAATATCAGGAATCGCACACCGTCTCGCGTTTGGTCGGTGCGCCTCCGGGTTACGTAGGCTTCGATCAAGGCGGACTGCTCACCGACGCCGTGCGCAAAACGCCTTACGCCGTGCTGGTGATGGACGAAATCGAAAAAGCTCATCCGGCCCTTTTTGATTTGCTGTTACAGGTGATGGATCACGCTACGTTGACTGACAACAACGGCAAGAAAGCCGACTTCCGCAACGTGATTCTCATCATGACAACCAACGCCGGAGCGCGTGAACTGAGCGGCACCAAAGTGGGCTTCAACCAATCTGAATCAGGCGGCATTGGCGGCAGCGGCAGCAAAGGGCGAGGCGCAATCGAACGCACCTTCGCCCCCGAATTCCGCAACCGCCTCGACGCATGGATTGCGTTTGAGCCGCTGACGATGGAAGTCATCCAACAAGTCGTAGACAAATTCATCAACGAATTGCGCGCGCAACTCACCGATAAAAACGTCACACTCACGCTCACCGACGCGGCGCGCACGTGGTTGGCCGAGAAAGGCTACGACCGATTGAATGGCGCGCGTCCGATGGCGCGACTGATTCAATCCAAAATCAAAGAGTCATTAGCGAATGAAATTTTGTTCGGCAAGCTCGAAAAAGGCGGGACAGCCATCGTAGGGGTGAATAGCGGGGAACTGGAGATTGACTGCAAAAATTGAAACTCAATCGCGCTAATGCGAACTGGACAAGCCAAAACTTGGTTAAAATTCAACTTGGGGAGAAGGCTTGTCAGCGCAGGGAACTTAGTTGAAACATCCTCTGACAAAAAATCAAAATAAAAACACCAGAAATGCCTCACCCCCTAAGATTCATCAAACGACTTCACACTGGCGAATTTACGCTGGCTCTTGTCGCAGGCTGTTGCATTAACTGCCAGGTCTAACTTCCAAGTAGGTAAATTTTTCTAATTGTCGGCCTTGTAACCTTGTGTTACTTTCCATTTGCGGATGGGACATTCGTACTAATCTTTGTAAGACAGCAGGAAGTTTTTTAGCAAATGCATGTAATCAAAGCTGCCAATGTCCCTCTTTTATGTGCCCACATAGAACTTAGTGCCCAACACAAAATGCCCAAGTGGGAAATGCCTAACAAGCATGATGTTGGACAGGTGATAAGTAGTTTAAGTGCCGCTTCACGGTGATGGTGCATGGTGTGTTAAAGGCCTTACTAGCTTGCGCTTGTTATGCCGGATCAGGCTCCTCCAATTCCGGTCACTCCTCCACCAACGTGTTCATTAAATTCACGACTCGATTCGTAGATGAGATAGCTTCGCTTAGGTGAGGTATGTCTACCCTATCGCGATTAACGATTTTTCGTTAATGCCAGCATAGCCGGTGGTGTACCTGGTCGCCGCAGTTATCTCATCTGCATCAGAAATAACTAAAGTAACTAAACCCGACGCGAAATAACCTTACGTTACTTTTGCGCAGGGCGAAGTGTGTCTTTGGGTTGGTCGTTGTCAGAGCAAAAAGAAATGATGAAACGAAATTGGTCAACTAGCTTGGGAAAATGGAGCAGCCTGTTATTACTCACGGTGTTTGCCAACGCCTTATTGGCGCAAGCGCAAACGACGGTTTCAGTGGTCTCGGCGGCGAGTTATGACACCACGGCGTGCGCGCCGGAATCCATCGCGGCGGCGTTCGGTGCGCAAATGACTACGCAAACATCGGTTGCGTCAACCCTGCCACTGCCGACGACGTTGGGCGGCGCACAGGTGCTGGTACGCGATAGCGCGGGCGTCGAGCGCGAAGCTCCGCTATTCTTTGTTTCTCCTTCACAGATCAATTTTTTGGTTCCCAAGGACACCGCAGCAGGACGCGCTACGCTGACGGTGCGCAACGGTACGACGGTGAAAGCGACGGGTGCGCTGACGATTGCGAGCGTAGCGCCGGGGCTTTTCACGGCAAATGCCAACGGACGCGGGCTGGCGGCGGCGGTTTATTTGCGCGTTAAGGCCAACAATGCGCAAAGCTATGAATCGGTCGGACGCTTTGACGCGACAGCGGGCAAGTTCATGCCGGTGTTGGTGAATCTGGGGCCGGATGGCGAAGTGGTTTATCTGGTGTTGTATGGCACGGGCTTTCGTCGTTTCGCCGCCCCTGTCACAGCCAAAATCAATAATGTGACGGCAGACGTGTTAGCCGTAGTCGCCAGCGGTTTCGCAGGCGTAGATCAAATCAACCTGCGCGTCCCGCGTACTCTCTCAGGTTGCGGCACGATGCAGGTCGCACTGGTGGCGGATGGCAAGAACGCCAACGTGGTCGAGATTGCTGTGCAAGCTCTGATAGCCACGATGCCTGCGGGATTGGTGGCAGCGGGTGGCACGGGCGAAATCGCACTGACCTGGTCGCCCGTGGCAGGCGCGACGCGTTACAAAGTGCAACGTGCCGCTAGCAGCAACGGCACATATACGGTAGCGGCGACGCCGACGGTGGCAAGTTTCACTGACACGGGGCTGACCAACGGCACGACGTATTTTTATAAAGTCAGTGCCGAACTTTGCGGCATGGAATCAGCCAGCACGGCTCCGGTTTCGGCTACGCCGCGCAGCAACGTAGACCCAACGCTTTTCGTCGCTTCGCTTACGCCGGAAGGGCAGGCGCAATCAGGTGGCTCAGGCGTTTCGACGTTGTTATTGAGCGCCGACGAAAAAACGGCCAAGCTCAAGTTCAACTATAGCAACCTGACGACGCCGCAAATGGCTGCGCACGTACACGGCCCGGCTGACCCTGGCAAGAGCGGACAGATTCTTTTTGATCTCGACGATTCGCCGCGCGAAGCCGACGGTTCGTTTGTCTGGACGTTCAGCGATGTGGGCGTGGTGACGGTTTCCCAACTGGTGGCGGCGCTCAAGACGGGCAGGCTTTATGTGAACATTCATTCGTCGCGTTTTCCGAGCGGCGAGATTCGCGGACACTATCGCGTAGTGAGCGGTTCACAAACGTTTACGCCTCCGCCTCCGCCGCCGCCTTTGCCGACGGGCACTCCCAGCCCGCGCGATGCGGCGCGCTTTCTGACCCAGGCGACGTATGGTGCAACTCCGGCTGACCTCACGCGCGTACAGCAAATCGGTTATGACGCCTGGTTGAATGAACAATTCGGACGCACAGCGGCGTCGCATTCGGCTTACCTTGATGCGCTCACACTCGCTGGTGAGGATGTTTATACCAACGCTTCGATGGAAGCGTTTTGGAAGCAGGCCATTGCCGGAGGCGATCAGTTGCGCGCGCGCGTGATGTTCGCATTGAGCCAGATTTTCGTCGTGTCGTGCGATAGCGGGCCGCTCGAAGGTCAACCGATTGCTTTATCGTCTTATGTGGATATGCTCAACCGCAATGCGTTCGGCAACTTCCGCGTGCTGTTAGAGCAGGTGACGTTGCATCCGGCGATGGGCGTTTATCTGGACATGCTCCAGAACGATAAAGAAGACCCCGCCACCGGACGCGAGCCGAATGAAAATTATGCGCGCGAAGTGTTGCAGTTGTTTTCTACGGGGCTTTATCAACTTAATCCTGACGGCGCGCTCAAACTCAGCCCGGATGGTTTGCCGATAGAAACCTATAGTCAGGAAACCATCGAAAATTTCGCACGCGTTTTTACCGGATGGAATTTCGCCAACAGCCGCGATGTCACCAAACCCTGGCAGTGGACGTGGCCGCCCACGCGCGACTATCGGGTTTATATGCAAGCCTGGCCTGAGCATCACTCGACCGGCGAAAAAGTTTTGCTCAACGGCTATCGCGTACCGGCTAGCCAAACGCCTGAGAAAGATATGAGCGATGCCCTCAATAACATTTTCAATCACCCGAACGTAGGCCCTTTTATCTCGCGCCAGTTGATTCAACGATTGGTCACGAGCAATCCGAGTCCGGGGTATATCTATCGCGTCGCCAAAGTTTTCGACAACAATGGCAGCGGAGTACGCGGCGATCTGAAAGCCGTCGTGCGCGCCATCCTGCTTGATTATGAAGCGCGCAGCCTCAACGTCATCAACGATCAGGGCTACGGCAAACAGCGCGAACCTGCGATTCGTTTCGCCAATCTCTTCCGCGCTTTCAACGTGCGCAATCCTGACGGACGCTATCGCATCTGGAATATCGAAAGTCCGTTGTGGGGCATGGGGCAAAACCCTTTGCGTGCGCCTACGGTGTTTAACTTTTTTGAGCCGAACTACTCGCACCCCGGTGTGATTGCGGCGGCAGGATTAGTTTCGCCCGAATTTCAACTCACGACCGAGACTTCGATCATCGGCAGTTCCAACACGATGCGCGATCTGGCCTTTCGCGGACACGCCTGGGGAACCAGCACCATGACGCCTGATTACATGGCTTATGTCGCCAACGCTGGCAATCCAGCTCTGTTAGTAGACCAACTGAACCTCGTCTTGATGAGCCAATCCATGTCGCCCGAATTGCGCACGCGCATCGTTAACGGGATCAGTTCGATCCCGACGACCCGCACCAACTGGCAACTCGACCGCGTCAAGAACGCCGTCTGGCTGATCGCTATCTCGCCGGAGTTTGTGATTCAAAAGTAGCGCAGGCAAAAGTAGCGCAGGCTTCAGCCTGTGGCTCGTTGCGCGGACTTCAGTCTGCGCAGGTCAACCGAGAAAATAACTATGAATTCATCACGCAGAAACTTTCTCAAACAATCCACTTGCGCCACGCTGAGTGCGGCCAGCGCTTCGGCGGCTTTCTTCGACCTGATGAAAACTGCCGCCGTGGCTTCACCGGTGCAAGCCGGAGATTACAAGGCGCTGATTTGTATTTTCATGTATGGCGGCAACGATCCGCACAACACACTCATGGCGCGCACGACGGCTGATTACAACCTTTATGCCCGCACCCGCGCCGCGTTGGCTGTGCCACAAGGCCAATTGCGCGCGTTGAATTTCAAAGACGCTGCGCAACGCGAGTTTGGGTTGCATCCGAGTTTGAGCGAGATACAAACACTTTTTAACGGTAACCGGCTCGCCGTCGTTGCCAACGTAGGCCCGCTCGTTCATCCGGTCACGCGCACCGAATATCGCGCGAAGTCGAAGCCGCTGCCGCCGCAACTGTTTTCGCATTCCGACCAACAGGTGCATTGGCAGACTTCGTGGCCTGACCAGATCGCGCGCACCGGTTGGGGCGGACGTGTCGCCGACGCCGTCAACAGCCTCAACACGAATAATCAAATTTCGATGAGCATCTCGTTCGCGGGCAGCAATACGTTTCAGGTCGGCAGCAATGTGACGCAATATGAAATGCCGACCGACGGGCCGATCAAGCTGTATGGTTATGACGAAAACCCGCAAACGACCAGCTTGATTTCGCAAGCCGTACGCAACACGCTTTATACACAACAGCCGCGCACGAACCTGCTCGAAGAAGCCTGGAACACGACCTTCCGCCGTTCGCTCGACGCGGGCGCGGCTTTCAAAGTTGCGCTCGACACCGCGCCCAAACTGACGACGGTGTTTCCGACCAACAACAATCTCGCCAAACAATTGAATATGGTGGCGAAAGTTATCGCCGCACGAAATTTGCTTAACGTCCGCCGTCAGGTTTTTTTCGTGACGCTCGACGGTTTCGATACGCACGGCGACCAACTCGCATCGCATCCGGGCTTGCTGCAAAAACTCAGTCTGGCCATGAATTCGTTTTATGCGGCAACGGTTGAAATGGGTATCGAGCGACAGGTTACGAGCTTCACGGCTTCAGATTTCGGACGCGCGCTCAAGCCCAACAACAAAGGCACCGATCACGGTTGGGGCGCGCATCATTTCGTTATGGGTGGCGCAGTCAACGGCGGCAAAATTTACGGCACGTTCCCCAATCTTACGCTCGATAACGAAACCGATGCGGGCAGCGGACGGCTGATTCCTACCACGGCGGTGGATCAATACGCGGCAACGCTGGCGTCATGGTTTGGGGTTAGCTCAACTGACTTGCGCACGGTCACACCCAACATCGGCAACTTCGCCGCCGACAACTTGGGCTTTATGGCCTAGCGAAAAATTTGGCGAATCGGATAAGTCTCCGGCGGTCTCTGTTGTCAATGGGGGAGCTTTTTCGGCGGAGACTGTCGGGGGCTTATCCGGTTCGTCAAATGCATTAAGCCGATCAGCCGCATTTCCTGCGCCTGGCGAAAATTTCGTAAAATTTGGCAACCTCGCCCTATAGAACCTGTTTGCAGTTAGGCAAGCCTGCGCAAGATGAGCCGAATCGCGCAAAGCCGAATCTTTGCCTCGCTGGTTCTCAGCACCCCTTCAC
>JAYSVR010000139.1:0-7247 GCA_043718445.1 Acidobacteriota bacterium
GGAGTGCGGAGTGCGGAATGTAGAGAACGGAACGCGAAGTTGACAGAAAAACTCCAAACCAAAGACTCCGCACTCCGCACTCCGCACTCCGCACTCTAAAGATTGATCGCCTGCCCGGTGCGGGCTGATTCATAAGTGGCGTTGACGATGTGCAAGTCGTTGAGGCCGGTGGCAATTGGTACGAAAGGTGCGCGCTGGTCGCGGACGGCTGCGAGAAATTGCAGGTGCTGGTTGAATTGATTGTTGAGGTCGTCGAGGCGCGGCGCGTGCAGGGTGCGTTGTTGCAGAGGATTGGCGGCGGCGGGGGCACCGGGCGCGATGTCGTTGTCGCTGGCGGCGTAACGCACGACGTGGCCTTCATAAGCGCCTTGCGACGATTCGAGCCAGAGCGTCTGGTTGTTGGCGTATTCCGCCGTGCCCAACGTGCCACGCACCGAGAACGCTTCGCCCGCCGTCGCCCACGAGGTTTCAAGCGTAGCCTGCGCGCCGTTGCTGAGTTCGAACAAGGCGCAGGCGAGGTCTTCGCCTTCGATGCCGGGGCAGGCGAGATTATTCGACATTGCCATCACGCGCACGACGCGCGCGTCGGCAATCCATTCAAACAAGTGAATGTAATGCACCGCGTGTTGAATGAAACAGCCGCCGCCGGTTTGCGCGAGCGAGGCGCGCCAGTTGGTTTGGCCCTGTTGCAACTGTTCGGCAATGCGCAAGCCGCCGCGATGCATCAGGCGTCCGCTGAGGCTGACGACTTGACCGAACCAGCCTGCCGCGACCATCGCGCGCAAGTCGTGCATGAGCGGCTGTTCGAGATAACTCATATACAACCCGCTCAAGACGCCGCGCTTTTCGGCGCGCGCGGCGGCGACGACGATCATGCGCGCTTCTTCGAGCGAAGCGGCGAGCGGCTTTTGCATCAGCAAATGCTTGTTCGCGGCAAAGGTTTCGAGCGCCTGTTCGCAATGCAAATAGTTGGGCGAGTTGATGACGACCACATCAATGTCATCTTGCAAGGCTTCGTTGAAATCGTCGGTGGCGCGTGCGGGCGGCTTTGACAGCGCGCCATCGGCGAGGCGTTCGACGGCGCGTTCGGCGCGCGTGAGATCGGCGTCCATACAACAAGCCATCTCGACCCACGGCAAATCACGATAGATTTTCAGATAGTGTTCCGCGATACCGCCGCATCCCACAAAGGCGACACGCAACTTGTTCATTGGGGGTTATCTCCGGTCAAAGCGTTGAAGCGTTGTTGAAAGCGTTGCGCCATCCACAGGCACACGTCCCACAGATTCACGACAGGCTGTTGCGTATAAGGCAACGTAGCCATGTAAGCCGACGGTCCGAATTCAGGATTGAAAGTGAAGTTTGTGGCGTTGGCCTTGAGGCGGGTGCGAACGATTTCATCCCACCACGATTCGTGCGCGGCGAGGTGGCGCGACCATTCAGGCGCGCGCGGATCGTTCACTTGCGGACCTTGCTCGTGGCCTACGCGCCCGTGAATGTGGCGCGTGCGCGTGATGCATAACGCGAGGTTGTCGGCTTGATCTTCCAGCAAGCGTTCGCATACGTTCACGAAATGGCTGAAATCCGCGACCAGATGCAATTCGGGAAAGCGCCGCAACAGCGCCGCCGTCGTCCACGGCGTATACATCGCGCGGCTGCGGTGGGTTTCGTGATTGATGGGAATGCCGAGTTGATGTTCGAGTTCGAGGGCTTCGGTGAAAAACTGTTCCTGTTCGGCGAACGACCAGCAATCGCGTCCGCTGTGCATGGTGATTTGCAGCGGCTCGAAACGTTTCAACGCCTCGGCCTTGCGCTGCATGTCCGCCAGATGTGCGCTCACGTCATTCGTAGGCGCATCGGTCAGAAGCATCGCCACGTAATCAAGCTTGAATTCGCGGCGCAGGGAGAGAAAGGCTTCGGCCTCACCGAGGTTGATATGTTGGCCTTCGACCGCCACATACCCCGCCTCGGCGATGCGCCGCATCTGTTCGCGTAGCGAGCCTTCCATCCCCCAGAAACTTTTCACGAGTTTTAGTTTCATGGTTGTGGAGTGTGTTGTGGTGGTAGATTGGGTTTGGGTAGTGACGACAATGCTAGAGAAAAGAGCCTATGCAGAAACTGTTAAGCCAGCCGGTAGATATAGGCGTCTTCAATGAATGTAGTATGAATGGCGCTTCGTGAAAATCTGACGCCGCCGATGGCTTTTTCCGGTTTGATGGCCTCTTTGAAGAGACTGATCAATCGCGCACTGGAATCTAAAACCGAAATATCTATTAGGTCTATCTTTTTAGGAGCGTCGGTAATCTTTTCGATCGCAGACCGAATCTTCTTATAGGCTTTTAGCGGCCCGCCTGTATTGACTTCAGGATTAGCAATCAAGAGCCGCCAACCTCTGTCTTCCGGCGAATAAAACCATAAGGCGGCATCTACCTTGAAATGCAAAGCATCCAGTTTTCGCACAACCGCTTCACCGACTTTAATCATTTCATCGGTCAGCGTATCGGTGACCACCAGATACTTGCTTGTCGGTAAAACTTTCACCAATGCTTCTTTAGCCATGGTAAGACTCCATTCTTCCGGGTTACTACCGCAAAATACATGTTTTGCGCCATGCTCGCTGCTATTGTGTGTTCATAGCGAAGGGCTTCATTCCAGTCAGTTACTGTCAACCAGTTCGCGTCCAGGCTTGAATTGATTCGTCGTTCTGCGTCAAGCGAAGGCTTCAAGCCCGCCGCCGCCAGCAAATCAGCCAGTCTGTGCGTGAAGACCTTAATAGCAAACTCTTTGTCAGGGAAGTCGTAGCGACTGGTTTTCTTTGCGATGCACGCTTTTAACCCACACTCAACCGCATAGCCCAGCAGGTAATAAGCGCCTTCATAGCAACCGTTTTCCAGCAACACCTTCGCCTCTTTGACCCGCAAATTGGCAAGTTTCTGAAAATCATTTCGAGTCATAACGTAGCTTCAAGAGGACAAGTGTTTATACGTTAATTCTCTTCAAAAGTTGTGATGAGAGAGATCGTAATCAAACGAACCGGACGCCACGCAAGCCGCTGACGACTTCGCCCAGCACATAATGCTTTTCGCGCGCGTTGTCGAGTTGGTCAATCACGAATTGCGCGAAGCCTTTATGCACGATGACGACCATGCCGATGCCCATGTTGAAAGTACGCATCATGTCGTCGTGCGGCACGTTGCCCAGCTTTTGAATGAGTTGAAATATCGGCGGCACGGGCCAACTGTTTTGGTTGATGACGACTTCGACGTTGTGCGGCAACACGCGCGGAATGTTTTCGACGAGTCCGCCGCCAGTGATATGCGCCATGGCTTTGATCGCGCCTTCGTGTTCGATGACTTTCGACAGGCCGGGCAGATAATTCTTATGCGGCTTAAGCAGTTCTTCGCCCACCGTGCAGCCCAGTTCGTCTACGTGGGTATTGACGTTGTAACCCGCAATGTCGAACAGCACCTTGCGCGCGAGGCTGTATCCATTGGTATGCAAGCCCGCTGACGGAATGCCGATGACGACGTCGCCGTCGGTGATGCGCGAACCGCTAATGACTTTCTTTTTGTCCACCACGCCGACGATGAAGCCCGCCAGGTCGTATTCGCCGTCCTGATAAAAGCCCGGCATCTCAGCCGTCTCGCCGCCCAGCAGCGCACAATCAGAATCGCGGCAACCGCTGGCGATGCCTTCGACAACTTGCGTAATCGTATTCGGATCGAGCTTGCCGCACGCGATGTAATCCAGAAAGAACAACGGACGCGCACCTTGCACAAGAATGTCGCCGATGCAGGCCGACACCAAGTCATAGCCGACCGTATTGTGAATGCCCATCTCGAACGCGACCTTGAGTTTCGTGCCTACGCCGTCGCAACTGGCGACCAGCACGGGGCTGCGCGTATCGTCAAAGGTGCCGTCGAACATTCCGCCGAAACTGCCGATGTCGGAAAGTACGTTGATGTTGTAAGTCGAACGTGCCAGCTTCTTGATGCGTTCGGTTGCGTGATTGGCGGCGTCAATGTCTACGCCTGCGTCTTTGTAAGTAGTCATAGAGTGCGGAGTGCGGAGTGCGGAGTGCGGAGTGCGGAGTCTTTTGTTGACTATCGCTTTTTGCCTCGCGCGGTGTTTATCGAAGCCACAACGATTGCGACTAACTGATTGGCTTCATCTATCAAATCTGCCAGAAGTTCTTGCTTGATTGCGTTGGTCTCGACCAGCATTTCCATCCAAAAAACGCTTTCGTCAGCTTCTTCCTCGACGATGCCCATCTTGGCAATGAAGTCGGCATTCGATTTGGCGCGGCAAGACGCGCGGTAATTCGCTGCCACCGAAGTTCCGCAACGCATGAGTTGCTTGCCCATGACATCGCGCACCATACCAGAGGGCAAGCTCTCGACAACTTTAATTATGCGCAACGCAAAGAGCTTGGTACGTTGTTTTAAATTTTCATGAGCCACGTTTACCCCCTGGCTGTTCAACTCCGCACTCCGCACTCCGCATTCCGCACTCAGTCGGTTGCCAACGGAACAGCGGTTAATTCCTCTCGTTCGTGAGAGGTTTCGCCGAAGTTGCCCAACTGCGTCGGGTAATTGCCGGTATAACAAGCCGAGCAAAAGCGTTTTTGTTCGCTATCGCCCACGGCGTCATAAAGCCCTTGCAGGCTTAGATAGCCGAGCGAATCGGCTTCGAGAAACTCACGAATCTGTTCAACTGTGTGATTCGAAGCGATGAGTTCAGCGCGCGTCGGCGTGTCTACGCCGTAATAACACGGCCAACTCGTGGGCGGGCAACTGATGCGCATGTGAACCTCTTTCGCGCCCGCGTCACGCACCATCTTGACGATCTTTTTTGACGTAGTGCCGCGCACAATCGAATCGTCAATCAATACGACACGCTTGCCTTCGATCAGGTCGCGCACGGGATTGAGCTTGATGCGCACGCCTAAATGGCGCGTGCTGGATTGCGGCTCGATAAACGTACGCCCGATGTAATGGTTGCGCATCATGCCGAAGCGAAACTTCAAGCCGGATTCCGACGCGAAACCAATTGCGGCGGCTACGCCTGAGTCGGGTACGGGCACGACGATGGCGTCATCGCCCGCTGCCATTGAAGATGCGATGGGTGATTCGCGCGCGAGGGCTTTGCCCATCAGGTGACGGCTCTTGTTCACGCTGCGCCCGAAGACAATCGAATCGGGCCGCGAAAAATAGACGTGTTCAAAAACACAATGCGTATGCGGCTTGGGCGGAAACGGAAAGTTCGACGTGATGCCGTGCGCGTCAACGACCACGACTTCGCCAGGAGCCACATCGCGCAAATAAGTCGCACCGATTAAATCAAAAGCGCAGGTCTCTGATGCGAACACCGTCGCGCCGTCGAGTTCGCCCATACACAGCGGACGAAAGCCGCGCGGGTCGCGCACGGCGATCAAACGATCGGGCGTAGCGAACAGCATCGAGAAAGCTCCGTCATCGAACATCAAGGCTTCGACGATGGCTTCGATCAGGTCGCGGCGGCGCGAACGTGCGACGCGATGCAAGACGACTTCGGTGTCAGAGGTGGATTGAAAAATCGCGCCGTCATATTCGAGTTGGCGGCGCGCTTCGCTGGCATCGGGCAGGTTGCCGTTGTGGCAGAGCGCGAGTTGCCCGAATCCGCACTTGACGGCGAAAGGCTGGGCTTCGTTGATGCTGACTTTTCCGGCGGTCGAATAGCGCACGTGGCCGATGGCGACGTGGCCTTTGAGGCGCGCGATTTTGGGCGGCGTGAAAAGGTCGTTGACGTGCCCCATGCCGCGTTCGGAATACATTTGCTGGCCGTCGCCGCTGACGATGCCGGCTGATTCCTGCCCGCGATGTTGCAAGGCATACAAGCCCAGATAGGCTGTCTCAGCGGCTTGAATTTCAGCGGCGTTCGGCTGCCCAATCGGCTGCCCGATCGGCTTAAAGATGCCGAACACGCCGCACTCTTCACGTAACTTATCGAACATGGATTGCTGTTGCTTACTGTTGATTGCTTGCTGTGTGGTTTTGAGTAAGCCGCAGTATACGCAGGGAGGCGGGTGAGGGAAAGTTAGGCTGAAAGAGGAGCGATGGGAGTGAGGCAAGCACTCCCGTCGCTCTCACCAGCTAGCGCATCAATCGCGCGTTCGCCCAATCGGCGTGGTCATAATTCAGATTATCGCCGCCGCTGGTGACGACTAAACGAAGTTCACGTTTGCCGGTGACATCCAGCGTGACTTGTTTCGTAGGGTTAGGGCCTTTCATCGTACCGCTGTCATAAACTTTCACGCCGTCAATCCATACTTGAAAGATGACTGAGCCGCTGTTGCCGACTTCGTCATCGAGGCCGATGTCTGAGAGGAAGGTTTGATATTGCGCATTCAAATTGAAGCGCAAATCTGACGCCGCGTGGCAGCCCAGGCCTTTGGCGTAAGTCACACCGTTGAGCGTGATGGTGCGTCCGTCGGTTGCGCCTTGCTCGCCGTTGCTGCGGTCGCGTTCATAAGGCCCCCAGCCGTTGGTTTGTGAGGTCGGCGTAAGGTCACTGACGTAAACTGTCGTTGGCGTATTGACGGTAATCGCAACAGCGGTTGAATAAGTCGCCGCGCCCGCGTTGTCTACCGCACGTGCCGTCAGGCTATAAGTGCCTGCGGCCACGTTCGTCCACGCGAAATTGTATGGCGACGTAAGGTCTTCGCCGAGTTTAGTCGCGCCGTTATAAAACTCTACGCGGCCAATCGTGCCGTCAGCATCAGCGGCATTGGCCGTGAGCGTCATCGAAGCCGGAGCCGCGAACGTCGCGTTATTGGCCGGAGCCGTCAACGTCACGGTTGGCGATAAGTTATTGGCCGGAGCCGTCGTTTCTTCGCTGCCGATTTGCTGCAAATAAGCGACGAGTTGAGTGAGATTGGTGGCGGTCAGGCTTACGCCGCGATGCGCGGTGACGGCCTCAGCCAGCGTCGCCGCCGAACCGTCGTGCAAGTAAGGCGCAGTCGCCCACACGTCACGTAACGTTTGCGTATCAATGCCCGTCAACGTCGCGCCCAAACGCGAACCGCTCGACGGTTTGATCGTACCTATGTCGCGCAGGTTGGCGGCGGCACTGTCAGTGAAGGCCGTGCCGCTGTGGCATTGAGCGCAATTCGCCGTGCGGAAGATGTCGCGGCCTGCGACGGCGTCCGTCGTGAGCGCGCCATTCGTGCGATAGGGCGATTGAGAAAATGTGTTGAGTGAAGCGAGGTA
>JAYSVR010000140.1:0-7227 GCA_043718445.1 Acidobacteriota bacterium
TTGCGCAAGGCGACGAACTCACCAACGAACAGTTCAACGGCATACTCAAACTCGTCGGCACGCTGGGCAAGCCTTATGACCGAGCCGAAGCCCTGGTCGCGTTGCATCGCGGACATCCGCAGGTTGCCGCCCAACCCGCTTTTTTCACTGCGGCGAACGGCGTCGGCACTGCCTTTGAACAAGCGCGCGTGCTGTTGGCTGTGATGGGCTTGCGGCGCGTCGAATGGCTGACCGGTTTGCTGGCGGGCAACAGCACCAGTTTCAGCATACGCCTGCCACGGTTGAACGAAATTCAGGTTGATGGAGCGGCGTGGCTGTTCACCTTCACGGTCGCGTTGTTGACCAGCTTGCTATTCGGACTGGTTCCAGCGCTGAGCGCATCAAAACCGGATTTGAATCAAGTGTTGAAAGAAGGCGGACGCGGCACGACCAGCGTGCGCACACGTTGGCGCGACATGCTGGTGGTCGCCGAACTCGCGTTGTCGCTGGTGCTGTTGATCGGAGCAGGTTTGCTGGTCAATAGTTTTATCAAGCTGCAAGCCGTTGATCCGGGGTTCAATCAACGCAATTTGCTGACTGCGACGGTTTCGCTGGCTGGCGCTTCGCAATACGTCGGCTCGGCGCGCGAAGTGTTTTACAGTCAGTTGATGAATCAGCTTAAAACCATTCCGGGCGTTGAACACGTAAGCGCGATCAATCATCTGCCGTTGGCTGGCGACACTTGGGGAACATCAATCGTCATCGAAGGCCGCCCGTTGCCGCCAGCCGGACAAGACATCAACGCCACTTTCCGAGTCAGCCGCCCGGATTACTTCAAGGCGATGGGAGTGCAGTTGCGCGCTGGTCGTGAATTCACCGATCGTGATACGCCTGAGGCACCGCGTGTCGTGATCGTCAACGAAAGGCTCGCCCAGCTTCATTGGTCGTCGCAAGACCCCCTCGGCAAACGTCTGATGCTGGACGATCCGCGTGACAGCACACGTCCAGTGCAATGGCTGACAGTAGTTGGCGTCGCAAAAGACGTAAAACAAGAAAGCTGGACGGACGCACCGTCGAACGAAATCTATTTGCCATTTCAACAAGACCCGGTCTTTTTCGCCGGAACTGCCGGGCCATTCACTGCGATGACGCTGGTTGTTCGCACGACCGTCGCTCCGCAAACATTGACCAAAGCCATTCCCGAAGCCGTCAGAAAATTCGACCGCAATCTGCCCGTTTCTGAAGTCGTGAGCATGGAACAAATCGTGAAAGACACGCTCTGGCAACCACGTTTCAATTTGCAACTGATTGGTTTGTTTGCCGGGCTGGCATTGTCGCTGGCAGCAATCGGGCTTTACGGAGTGATGTCGTATTCGGTCACAGAGCGCACACACGAAGTCGGTTTGCGCATGGGCTGCCCTATCGCGCGCCGGAAGAATTGGTGCATTTGTGGGAGCGCACGCCGCAAAAAGATTTTCCGCGCCGCGAGGCTTCTTACCCAGACTTTCTCGATTGGCGGCAGAGCCAGACGCTCGCGGGCGTAGCGGCCTATGCACGTTGTCAGATGATCCTGCAAAACAGCGCCACGCCGGAGCCGGTTCCTTGTGTGAGCGTCTCGGCGAATTTCTTTGCCTTGCTCGGCGTCGAAACCGTGTTGGGGCGTCTTTTCACCAATGAAGAAGATCAATCCGGCGCGGCGAAGGTGTTGCTGATTACGCACAGCGCGTGGCAAAAACGTTATGGTGGTGATCCGCAATTGGTGGGGCGAACGCTGCGCATTAACGATGAATCGTGGACGGTGATTGGCGTGTTGCCGCCTTCTTTCCATTTCGCGCCGCGCGGCGCGTCGGATTTCTGGGCTCCCTTCATACCCGAAGAAAACCGCAGTCAGCGGCGCGGCATGCATTGGGTCAATGTGATCGGACGGTTGAAAGGCCCCACCGCGTCTCAAGCCTCATCTGCACAAGCCGAGTTGCAAACCATCGGCCAGCGCATCGCGCAAGAATTTCCTGACAGCCATACCGACACCAGCGTGTTTCTCGAACCCTTGCAGGTGGAAGTCATCGGCAGCGTCAAACCGCTGATGTACGCGTTGCTCGCGGCGGTCGCGTTGGTCTTGCTGATTGCCTGTGCCAACGTAGCGAACCTGTTGCTGGTGCGCGCGTCGGCGCGGCAAAAAGAATTGGCGATACGTCTGGCATTGGGCGCGAACCGCTTTGCCATTGTTCGGCAACTGCTGACCGAAAGTTTGTTGTTGGCGTTAGTCGGCGGCGCGCTCGGCATCGTGCTGGCGCGTACGACGGGCGATCCTGTGTTGCTCGCCGACACCTTGCGCCACGAATGCCTCGCGTTGGAACCGGGCCTGGTCGTCTTCTTCACACGCTCGCTCGAAAGCATCGCGGCGAATCTGCCTGCGAGCTTTATGCGACGTTATCCGGCGTTGCTACTGGGTGCATTCGCGGGGCTGGCGTTGTTGCTGGCGGCGATTGGCATTTACGGCGTGATGTCTTACAGCGTCGCGCAACGTACGCCGGAAATCGGTTTGCGCGTGGCCTTGGGCGCGCAAGCAACAGACGTGTTGCGGCTGGTCGTCGGGCAAGGGCTGAAGCTGGTCGTCCTCGGCCTTGCGCTCGGCTTGCTGGGCGCACTGCTGCTGACGCGCCTGCTCGACAGCATGCTGTTTGAGGTGAGCGCCACCGATCCGGCGACGCTGATCGCCGTCCCTTTGCTATTGGCTTTCGTCGCACTGCTGGCCTGCTGGATTCCGGCACGACGCGCGACGAGGGTTGATCCGATGATTGCGTTGCGAGGCGAGTGAGCGAATATATGAGTTGAGAAAAAGTTAGACGGCGTTGGCTTCAATCATTTGAAAATGGTGTCGCCTCAGTTATTCCAAAATCACGGTCATAACAGACGGAAATAATGGAACAAACGGGAAAGAAACACGGAAAACTTCCGTCTGTTCTGTTATTTCCGTCTGTTCCGTTCTCTCAAAAAAGTCTCGGCTGAAAAGCGCAATCTATGACTGTTGGCGATATATATACGATGCCTCGTTGTTCATCTTGCTTAAGTAACGTCCCTCTGAACGGGCCTTCTTTTAGGAGCTTATGCCTCCCGTATTTTGTACGACGAGCTTGGCTTTGCCATTGACGGTCTGCACAACGGGGCGTCGTCCCGTCTCTTCCATTTGCTCTACCAACTCGCTGGTGTTGCGCTTGAAATCCGAAAGGGAGTGAATGTCTTTGCTCAAATCAAACATTGTCAAAATTACCTCTCACACGAAATTTGCATTGAGTTTGATGCTCGCATTTTACCGCACAGGAAGTAACGCAATGGTTTATTTCCCTTTCGGATTCACGCACGAAAAATTTGCGGCATCATCCGTACTGCCTTTGCCTTTATAACGCGCCACTTGCGGATAAGGGCACAGCGGACGCGAACGCACGACCGGACTTTTTGCGTCGTTCGATTGCAATTTGACGGCGATGATTTCGTTGGGTGCGACGCCTTGTTCGACCCAGCGTTCGAGCGCCATCGTCATGTCGTTACGCGCATCGCCTTGTTCGGGCAGTACGACTTGTCCGAAGCGATTGGGGCCGGGGCCACCGCTGCAATGTTGCAAGCCAGGAGCCATGTACAACCGCACAAATCCGTTCGCCGTGCGCTGGCCGAGTTTGGCTTGCACCGCTTGAAAATAGTTGACCGTGTTTTGCGGCGGCAACGCCGCATCATTCCAACCGTGATAAAGAATCAGCTTGCCGCCGCGTTTTTGAAAGGCTTTCAGATTAGTGTCAGTGGCGTTGATATGTGGAGCGAGTTTTTCGTCCGCCAACGGGCCGTCTTTTTCGAGATCGAAAGTTTTGAAGTCCCAATTTGGATTGCCATAGACCATGTATTTGTAAGCCTGCGTCGAGAAGAAAAACTGCGCCGCTGCCGGTGGCGTAGGGCCTGTCACCCAATTCGTCCAACCGCCTGCGCCCGTTTCGCCGCCGGGCAAAAAGCCGGGTATCAGCAACTTGCCCTTGCTGTCGCGCGGCCCGCTATAAATTTTCTTCAACGCCACGACTTGTTTTTCAGTCAGGCAATCGTCGGTCTCTGCGCCTTTGCACAACAGCACCGCCGGATCGAAATTGCATTTCGTAGGGTCATCCAACACGCCGTCTTTGACGCCATCGCGTTCGTCGCAACTCGCGGCGCTCGCGGCTTCGATGGCTTTGAGTTTTTTGGCTGAGATGTAAGCGCCTTCAGTGCCTTGCGTGTTGAGCATATTCCACGCAAAACCTTTCAGCGTATTGGTAAAGTTATTGGCAGGCGCTCCGGCAATCAGGCCGTCGTAATCATCAGGATAACGCTGCACTTCCATCAGCGCCTGCCGTCCGCCGTTCGAGCAACTGGCGAAGTATGAACGCTTCGGCGCATTGCCATAAAAGGCCGCGATGACCAGCTTGGCTTTCACCGTCATCTCGTGAATGCCGCGATGGCCGTAATCAATCACCTTCTCTAAATGCCCCAACGCGAATTCAGCATTGCCGCCGCTATGTCCCGTGTCGGTCGAAGCCGCCGCATATCCGCGCGACACCGCGCCCGCCAGTTCACGATAAGAAATCGAACCCGCGTATCCGCCGTTGCCTACGCCATGAAACTTGTTGTTCCAGTTGGCGAGCGGTAGCCAGACTTCAAACTTGATGTCTGAATCGCTGGTCGGCTTGATCGAACCCGTCACGCGACAAAATGCTGGCACATCCTTGAAAGGCGCGGCAGTTGAGTAACCACCGGCGGTGACAGTCTTTGCCATCGTGATGGTCGTGTCGGGCAACTTGAGTGCGGCGAGGTCTTCGCACGAAGCAGCGAAAGCGCGCGCGGCGAAAAAGCCTATGAGTAAAACCAGTAAAGCAGATTGACGTTTCATCGGTTTGTTTTGCTCCTTTTTGTCAGTAAAGCGACTCTTTGACGGATGATGTGAGAGTGATACGCTGTCGCTGCATTCACCCCCGCATAATCATTAGCAAAGAGATTTTGTTTATGTCTAAAGCCTATCAAGTCGTAACTGAACACGGACTCGTGATTCCTCCGGCGCTCTGTGCTTCCGCCCAACTCGGTGGCGAAGTGTTGCTCGAAATCGAACCGGGCAGCATTGCAATACGTCCGGCGCGTCTTTCTGCCTACGAAGTGCAGCGCCGTGCCGCGTTCTACGCTTTGATGAATATAGGCGACGCAGTAAGCATCAACGCCCCAATCCTGGAAGTATTAAACGCGAGGGAACAATGGAACGTCACTGTTACCCGCAAAGCTACCAGAGATTGTGTTGGCGTATTAGCGTTGAACGCCGAAACTGGCGAGGTCATCACTTGGACTCCTTCTCCGACACCGTCAACTGACGCCATCAACTAGCCATCGTGAAACTCAAGTCTTTTCAACAAGAGCAACTGCATACTTGCGCAGTCGCTTGCCTGCGAACAGTAGCTCACCATTTTGGTATCGAACGCGACGAAGCGACCTTGGAGTCACTTTGCGACACGAGGCTCGATGGCACAATGCCAGAAGACCTTGCTTACGCCGCTCGCCAACTTGGCTTCTCCGTTAAGGTCAGTTACGACGAACCGGATGTTCTACCGCAGTCATTACAGCGTTCTCTGCCAGTCATTGTTTTTCTGGGCATTCCCGCTGCCAATTCAATTGAGAACCACGCGGTCACGATTACGGCACTCGATGAGCAAGAGGTCACCTATCTTGACCCCACAGATGCTCTCGAACATCGCCTATCGCGCGAGACTTTTTTTGCTTATTGGGAATACCTTTATCACGTTGCCATTGTCATCACGCCCTCAAGTTGATGAGCCAACCTTATCGAATCGCCAATGCATTCGGCGGCGAAGCCACACCACCAAGTTTGTTGAGCGGCGCGGACGTAAACAAAAACTCGTACCGCTTATCCGCCGTACACGCATTAGCCAAAGCGTCTAACTGAAACATCTCGCCAATCGGCATCCCAAATAAACCAATAATCGTTTCGTGCATCATCACGCCCGCAGAGCCATCAGCATTAGGCGCGGGCGGATAGGCTTCAAACGGCGGGTTGTCGCAGGCAATCGCAGCGAAATGGTTGTCCCACAAAAAGCGCAACGACGCTTCGCCTTGTTCAAGTCCGGCAGATTGCAACGCACCGGGTTGCGCGAGTTGCGCGCGTTGTTCTGCGTTCAAGCTGAGATACCAACCGACCCAGCCGGTACGCACGATCAAGATGTCGCCGACTTGAAACCGCACGCCTTGCCAATCGGCAACGGCTTGCAACTGTTCCGCCGTGAAAGCAAATCTTTCATCAGGCGAAATGGCGCCAGGCGAATACGCGATGCCCGCGTGTTCTGCATACCGTTTGAAATCAATCAGCACGCCACGTCCGGCGATGCCGCGCCGCGCCCAGTGTTCGATGCCGTTGCGCGTACCCGGCTTGCCGGTCACGTCGGCTTCCTGCACGCCGTTGTAAAACCCATGCACCGGATGGCCGTAATGCGTCAGCCCATCCCATTGCGAAGACGATTGCGTGTTGAAGTTATCGTAAACATCGTCGTGTACGTTATGCCGCCGCCGATGAATCGCGTGCTGTAACGTTGCGCGCTTGAACAATGGCGGATCGGGCAATTCCAAATCCCAGTTCAACGCGAAGATTTCGCCGCTTTTAATCAGTTGGGCAGCGGTTGCTACACGCTCAGGCGTGAGCAGGTTCAGCGTACCGATTTGATCGTCGTCGCCGAATACGCCCCACGCCGAATGCGGCGGATAATCGGGCTTGATCGGCAGTTCATCGAAAGAAGGAAAGCTCATGAAAAAGTTAGCCTTTGTGGAGTGCGGTTCGGCTTGCCGCCGCTTTTCGTTCGCAACGCAAGCTCCGGCGTTGACCTCAAATAGTTTCGCAGCGAACGAAAAGCGGCGGCAAGCCGAACCGCACTCCACAAGAAAAATAATTGAAAAACGCGCGCAGTCTAGCGCCTTCATAGCTTACCTGGGAAGCCGTTGACACGTTTTCGCGCGTCGGGCAGACTGCGCCGCGTCGTAAGAATTCCCTTCATTGGCGCGGTCAACGCGCACGTTTTCACATTCAAATTTATCTTGAACGGTAAGACAGGTTGGTAACCTGTCTTACCTCTTTCCGAGGAGAAATACGCGAATGGCTAAAGCAAATTCCGTCAAAGGCTTTGCACCGAAATTCATGAAAGTCGGCGTCTTGACCGCCGCGTTGCAAGAACTCAC
>JAYSVR010000015.1:0-28791 GCA_043718445.1 Acidobacteriota bacterium
CCATCAAAATTAACCTGCTTCACCAACGTCAGACGGCGTTACGCAAAGAAGCGTTACAAGAGATTGAACCGCATAACTCAAAACCGTGAGCAGTTACGAGATGCTTGCTATGCCATTATTCAGTGGGTTTGTGATGCGCCGTGACGAAGCGTTGATGAAACCGCATTCTTTCAGCCAGCGGCGTCAGGACATCTTTAGTCTCGATACATTTTCGTTCGTGCAGAAAGGCTTCTTTCATCGCTTCGTCACAGGCTTGCGTGATTTCAGCGTAACTCAACCCCTGTGCGGCTTCAGCCAATTGCGCAAAATCCACTTTGATGCAATCGCTCGCAGCCAGTCGTTGTTTGAGCGTAGCTGTGATGAGTTCCGGCTGGGGCAAGGCGAACTCTACCAACTCATCAAAGCGCCGAAAGAGCGCGTAATCCAGACTCTGCGGATGATTGGTGGCGGCAATAATCAAGCTGTTTGAATTGTCTTGTTCGATAAACATCAAGAAGCTGTTGAGTACGCGCTTGATCTCGCCTACGTCATTGGCAAAGCCGCGATGCGTGCCAATGGAATCGAATTCATCAAACAAATAGACGGCTCGCGTTTGCGCCAGCGCATCAAAAATCAACCGCAACTTGGCGATGCTTTCGCCCAGATAGCGCGTAATCAATCCATCCAATCGCACCGTAAACAAAGGCAAATTCAACGCACTCGCCAACACGGCTGCCGACATTGTTTTCCCCGTACCCGGCGGCCCCGTGAACAGCAATTTTCTACGCGGCGACAAACCGTGCGCGCGCAACCGGTCGAAGTGGCGCTGTTCATTCAGAATCCGTTGCAAACAGTTGGCGAGCCGTTCATCCAACGTCATATCCGTCAGCCGAACCTTGGGATAAGAGACGGTTAGCAAATCAGCCAGTTCACCGCGCGGGCGTGAAATCGGTGTAGGCGCATTGACCGGCTTGAGAGCGGGCGCAGTCCGCGCCTGATCTATCAAAGCGCGCAATTCCTGTGCGAACTTGCCTTGCCCTTTGCGCGCCGCCGCCGCCGCCATTTGCATGGCGACTGAATAAAACTGTTCCTCATCACCATCCAAGTGACTGTGAACGAGCGCTTTGATTTGATCTGCGGAAGCCATGGACTAATCCCTTCTGTGCAATAACAGGGGGGCGATTGCGAATCCAAATGCAAAATGATGCTTAACGGTGAGGGATGCAACGATACCAATTTGTACCACAAACGTATCAGGGTGAAAACACGGGGCAGAGGTTCCTTCGGGCAAATGAAGATGTTGGTGACTATCGCCATCTGGCGTAAACTGGCAAGCCATCAGGCAATTGACGACATCGCAAGTGAGAAAGGAAAACGGTATGAGTGAAGTTAGAACGCATCCTTTGCGGAACCCCTTGCTCAATCTCAAGGTGACGACTCCGGTGCAGTTGGTGCGGGTGATTGAACGCGGGTTGCCCTACGCCGCGCTTGAACGAGTTAGGCGCGAAACGGGGTTGCCGCTGGAACAGTTGGCGGGTTCGTTGGGAATGAGCGCGCGCACGCTGTCGCGGCGCAAGAAAGAAAAAAAACTCTCTACGGCGGAATCAGATCGGCTGGTCACGCTCTCGCGTTTATTGGTGCAAGCCATCGAACTCTTTGAGCAAAATCGCCCGCAAGCCTTTCGCTGGTTTTTGCAACCCAATCGTGCGCTGGGCAATTTGTCTCCACTGGCAATGGCCGCGACCGAAACGGGCGCGCGCGAAGTCGAGCATTTAATCGGCAGACTGGAACACGGAGTCTTTAGCTGATGTTGACGGTCTATCGCATCTGCAAGACGAAATACGCCGCCACCGCCTTTGACGGAGAAGGCGCATACCGTTTCGGCGGTCGTTGGAATTCGCGCGGCACGCGGCTGATTTATACGGCGGGCAACCTGTCGCTGGCGGCGCTCGAAATGCTCGTTCATCTGGATAACGACGAATTGCTGATGGCTTATTCCTACGTCGCGGCACAGATTCCAGCGGACTTGGTTATGCCCGTAGCTTCGTTTCGCGCCTTGCCGAAAGATTGGCACGCTTCGCCGCCTTCCGTTGCGACACAGCAAATCGGCGACGATTGGGCGCGCGCCAATGCTTCCGCCGTACTGGAAGTTCCTACGTCAATCGTGCCGCTGGAAAACAACTATCTGCTGAATCCCGCTCATTCTGATTTTGCGAAAATTACTGTGAACGCTCCGCAGCGATTTCTTTTTGACGAGCGTTTGCGCAAGTCATAAGCCAAGCAAGATTGGCCCCGTCTGCGCTCCATCAATCTTCAAAAGTACAAGGGCTAAAACAGTTGAAGGCCGCTCTCAGTTGAGGTAGATTGCCCTTTCATCAGCGTTGCCTGACGTGATGAGGTCTTGGTCACGAAGCATTCCGCCTTAAAAGCTGTTCAAGAGAACCGTTTTCGATAAATAAAAAGCGATACAGACTTCCGATATGAGACTCACAATTCTCGATCACGCAAATACATCAGAGCGGGTCGCACTTGCATTTAGGTCGTTTCGTTCTGGCCCCGAACAAGACTTGGTTGAAACGTTTTTAAGTGGGTTAAGAATCAGCATCCCGCAAGGCTACAAATGCACAATTTTCCGCGAACCGCGCATTGAATCCGGCTTTCCTGATTTAGTGTTTGCGATATGGGATCGCGCCCTGACAAGGGTCTGGAACAGAAAGAGAGCGGACATCACAAGAGATGAACTTCGTTTGATGCATTACTTATCCCAAACAGGGCCTTGCACCACGGAAGAATTGAAACTTTTGAAGAATGTTGTGGTTGAGAGAAGCCTGGATAAATTACAAGAGGCTGAAATGGTCTCCCTGAAAGGAGGACGCTGGCGTGCCAGAAGGCTTTCAGATAACTATGCTGTAAAGCATATCGTTGCTATTGAAGCAAAAGTTTCCAATTGGCGCGAAGGCGTAAATCAAGCCTTTCATAACACATGGTTTGCGAATACTTCTTACGTTTTACTCCCTCGTGTGCCTCAAAATACGGACTTAAATATAAAGCACCGCTCAATGTCTATCAGCTTACGATTGCCCCAAGAAACAACTTTTGATTTTAACCGCCTGCCTAAACGCTCAATGCCACTGTCTTATGCTTCGTGGCAGTTCAACGAGTGGGCTTGGCGTGCCTCGCTTTTTTGTTAAAAGCGAAAAGAGGATCACTAATGCAGATAAACTTGGGTTGGCTAGCAGCGCAATTTCCAACGCTTCAACATCTCTGCCCGCTTGGCCAAGGAGGGCAAAAATTAGTTTTGCAAGCCACGCATCCGAGTCATGGAAGCGTTGTCTTGAAAATCATTCACCCTAATCAAGAGATTGAAATGGTAAGGCGTGAAATACGAGCAGTTCTCGAAGTTCAATGCCCGCGCGTACCGCAAATTTTGGAATCAGGCGTAATCCAAACCACATTAGGAAATTGTATTTGGCTGATCGAAAAAAGAGTTGTTGGGAACACTTTACGAGAAGTTTTGGCAAGCCGCTCTCTCCAGGAGCTTGAAGTCTTGCGACTTGGGTTGCACGTACTGGAAGCATTGGTAAAAGCTGAAGAGGTTCACATCGTTCATCGTGATGTTAAACCAGAAAATATTATGTCAGATCAAAATGGCATGTTCTGGCTTTTGGATTTTGGTTTGGCGAGGCATCTAAAACTTGATTCGCTCACAGCCACAGCACTTCCATTTGGCAAATGCACGCCAGGGTATGCTCCCCCAGAACAATTTCGAAACGTGAAACGTGACATTGATGCGCGCGCCGATTTATTTGGACTTGGGATAACGCTTTACGAAGCCAAGTCGAGAACCAATCCATTTCGACAAGGGGCTAGAGATACGCTTGAGGTGTTTCGGCGAACCGAATCCATGTCCCTGACGCGGCTTCAATTTGCATTTGGAGCAGGAGCAAATTTCAGTGATTTGATAGATGCCATGACGCAGAAACGTAGGGATCATCGTCCGGTCACGGCAAAAATCGCTTTCGAATGGATTCAAGAAATATGCTTGGCAGAGGGGGTTTCTTAGCACATTGCGAAACCCCCAAGCAGCCAGTTCAGGATGGCATTGAGTTAGCATAGAGGAGAACAAGATGGAACTTTATCTTCAGTTTGGCTATGGCATGATGGATCACTGCAAGGAAATGCTCATTGATTGGAAGGGGGGATCTGTAATCCTCAGCCCGCGAGACCTCAAACCGGAACAGCTCAATAAGTTTGCAGTAGCCTTGAATAAAATTCCCGGCGGTAAGTGCCTTCTTGATCCGCAATTTTACCTGCCGCACGCAGATCACGAGCGGCTACGGTCTCACGATTATTGGCCATCGGATTATTCAACGGGAGCGTTTTTTTCAGGCCCGCCACTTAACACCTTATTGACGAAGTTGCGCGACTTAAATCTTCAAATTAACAGTCCTGCGATGCTGCTACCCGGCATTCTTGCTTCCGTAATAGACGATGACTGGCTGAATGCGCAGACTATGATTTTGGAATCTGCACTTTCCCTAAATTTTAACTTGCCAATTTATTCAACAATAGCCCTGTCCAGTGATGCCGTTCGCTCTGATGAGCAAGTTGAAATATTGATGGAGCGCGCAGCAGGTTGGAAAGCTGATGGCTATTACATCGTTTGTGAGCATCCTAAAGGTGATTACTTGGTAAGTGACACGGCTTGGCTTGCTAACGTTTTGGACATTGTTGCGGGGCTAAGACTTCAGAGGGCAAAAGTAATTATTGGCTACTGTAACCATCAAATGCTTATTGCCAACGTAGCCAAAGCAACAGCGATAGCATCAGGGACATGGATGAATGTTCGTTCATTTCCGCCAGAAAAATTTCGCACTTCCTATGATGAGGATATTAAGCAGCGATCTACTTGGTATTACTGTCCTCAATCGCTTTCTGAGTACAAAATTACGTTTCTGGATATAGCTCGGAGATTCGGCAAACTTGGTCAGATGGCTCCCTCTCAAGAAATGGAAGGGCGATTCACAGAACACCTATTTCAAGGCGGGCAACCGTCAACAATTGGCTTGACTGAGCAATTTGCCTTTCGGCATTACCTGTTTTGCTTAAAGCAACAAATTGAATCATTGAACAAAAACACATTTGACGAAGTACTCGAAGCTGACCAACAAATGCTGACGGATGCTGAGACGTTACTGCACCAGCTAACTGCCGACAACATTCGCGGGCAAAACAGAGATTTTGCCGAGATCATAGACATCAGTCGCGCTGCACTATCTGTGTTTGCTCGTACTCGCGGAGCGATTATGCGTCGTGCGTGGGCAAGCCTGTAGCAATCAAGGAATTTTCTGGAACTCAACGAATTCAAGACCTCGGCATATACCGCACTTCGGCTCCCGTTGTGAGGCCAAGTCATCACGCAATGAGTTCAAGGCTGTGTTTCTCGATCAAGAATAGGAGCTTCAAGGAAGGCCCGGCTGGTTTCTTTTCGCCGCGTTCCCACTTGCTGACATAGTCTTTGGTCACGTTCAGCTAGCGAGCAAATCAGACTGGCTGACTTCTTCACCCTCGCTCGACGCACGAATCTCATCAGGCGTGAACTCGCGGATTGGCGTGAGGCAGGATTCGTCAAAGCTCTGCATCATTTGTTTATCAATGACGCCCGCTTCGTGCATGCCTTCGGCGGTTTCGTGAATCGCCGCAAAGGCTGCGCTTTTGTACGTCGTTGCTTTTTTCATCGTGAGTCACCTCTTGCCAGTTTTTGATTTTGAATGCTTTCTTTTTGCGCTCGCCTCCATTATTGGCGTTCATCGTTTCAGTCATCAAGCGGACTTCAACCAAGACACGGCATCACGACGTAACGCACCTCATACCCATCCTCTATCGTCATCCACAGCGCCACGCTGTTACGGTCATCGTTGTAGCCAATCGTGACCGGCGCGTCGGGCATGGTCTTGGCGAACTCGGCCAGGAAGCGTCCGTTAAAGCTGATCGTCACGGCTTGTTGCGCCGCCGCGCTCGTCGGCTCGAATTGTTCGCGGCCTTCGCTGCCTTGCGGGTCGCGGGATTGCATTTCGTAACCCGCCGCCTCACCGCTGGGCGTGAAGTGAAACTTGATGTGGCCGAAGTCGCCTCCGTTGCTGTCGCTGCCCAGCACGGACATTCGTTGAATTACGGCGCGGAAGACGTGGCTCTCAACCGTCAGGGTGTTGGTGAACTCTTGCGTCAACAACGCTTCGCAATCCGGGTATTGTCCTTCGAGTTGAATGGAAGAAAGCAGCCGTCCGCCTTGCCGCCAGAACAGGCGGTGTTCGTCACGACTGAACAGAATGTCGTTTTCGGGCGCGAAGACTTTGCCGACCAGATGCAGACTGTGGCGCGGGATGAGCAGCGTCACCGCTTCGTCGCGGGTGAGGTCGCGGCGCGTGATGCACATCAACCTATGTCCATCCGTAGCGATGAGGCGCGCGCCGTCTGGGCCGATGGTGAGTTGTGCGCCTTCGAGCGCGTATCTTCCTCCCTCATTGGCCTCAGCTTTGCGTGCGGCGGCAAACAGCGCGAGGCGAGTCTTTATGAGCAGGGGGTGAGCAGGACTGCGCTGGGCAAGTAGCCAATCGGTTCGGCTTGGACACGCAGTTCGGGAAAGTCTTTCGCATCTTTTACTGCATCTGGCGCGTTGAGCTTGCAGTGGCTCTTGCCGGATTTGATCGTCGCCTGTTCACCTTCGACAGTGAGCGTGAATTTATCGTCGGCCAGATGGCGAAAAGATGGCGAACGATTTCAGCCAGACGGCGCGCGGGCAGACAAAGCGTGCCGGTGCGTTGCACGTCGGCGAGGATGTCGCATTGCAAGGTGTTGAGACGGCCTACGGCACGCAAGCGGATGCGGGCTGAGGAAGTGAAGGCTTCGAGCAAGAGGTTTTGTTGCGATGCGATGGCGTTCTTGGGTTCGATCACTTCGGTCAGCAATTCGAGTTCAGGGCGCAACGCCGCGCGTGTGAGATGGACGCTGACGCGATTGGAGATGGGCGCGTCATCCATTACGAACAGTTCAGAAGACGACGCGGATTCGGAAAGTTCGAGTGAGTCGAGCATGGGTTTTCTCCTTGCGTTAGGCCGCACGGTCGCGCGCGTTTTGTGATGAATGATTGCCGTTGGGATTGAGCGCGGCTTCGAGATGGTCAATCAGTTGCGAAGCCGCCCGCCGCGAGATTTCGTTCAGCCGCGCGTGAAAGAGTTCGTTGCAAACATCGTCAGCCTCGCGCCGTAAGCGTTGCGCCAGCTTGATAATCAACGCGCTCTGTTTCGCCGTGAGCAGTTCACCGATGTTTTGCGCGATGGGATTGGCGGGCGGTTTTGCTGCGGTTGAACGGCTTGCTTCGCCTGGACGATCTTCGTCGCGGTAAAGCTCGCGTGCGATGCCGAATTTCACCGCCGCGCGTTTCAGCGCATCGTGTTCGGCTTTTTTGATACCCGTCTCGCTGTCGGCGGAACCAGTGCCGATGCCTTCGCGCGTGATGCCCCGTTGCTGGTGATGAAGACGGTGATGGCGGCGGTCGCGGCGACGAATTGACCGATTTGCACAACGTTGCGTACCGCGTGTGACCAGTTGGGTGCGAGTTCATCCAACAGATCGGCGACGACGTGCCACTCGACGTAATCTACGTAATGGGCCTGCCCGCTGCGGTCGCGCCAGCCTTCGCGCTGCCTGATGTCCTGCTGCCGAATGCCTGCGCTGAGTTGTTTGAGCAGTGCGGGAAAATCGTTGGTGGTGGGCGTAAAGGTCTTGGCGGGCAGTACGTGCAAGCTCGCCGAACCGTTGCTGTTGCCGTTTGCGTTCATAAGAGTCACTTCCTTTCTGGTGTTGATTGCGCGTGTTGCTATCCGCTTTGTTTTTGAGCTTAGGTGGCGAGCGTGAAGGGATGTTTGAGAATGCGTTGATTGGTCGAGCCACGCCATTCGCCTGCGTTGTCGGCAAGAGCTTTCACGAATGGGCCGTCAATCAGGATGTCGGTGAGACTGAGAATATGGCGAACACATTCGGCATCGTCGCGCGCAAGCAATTGTTCCAACGTATAGCCGTTGTAAATCGTCATGTGTTGCGTGTGTTGTTTGAGCGATTGCACCAATGCCAGCAAGCCGATTGGCTGTAAGAAAGGCTCGCCGCCCAAGATCGTTCGGCGTCAGCGCGCCTGCTTCGTTGCGTTGAAAACCGATGTCGCCGTAAGCATTGCCAATCGTATTGCGTGGAATAATCACGTCGGCGGTTTGAGGCGTTTGCTCGCTGTAATAGCGTCCCAGCGGCAGCGCGTTGCCTTGCTGGATTTCTATGCAGCCGATTTCTTCCAAAGCCGCAACCAACAGCGCACGGTCTTTGAAAGCGATTTCGGTGAAGGTCATGTATTTGCTCATTGCCATTCGCTCCTTTCGCGGGATTGCCCGCCGCTTACATTTCCAGTGCGCGCAGCCATTGCACTCGTTCGTTCAACGGCGACAACGCAGCTTCATTCAAACCATTCGCGTTGATCGCCAGATGGTCTTTCGCCCAATTGCGCAACGATTCGACTTGTTCGCGTTTGATGAGACTGGTCGGCTGAATCTGGCGCGCGCGTTCAACGATGTCGGCGGTCATCACGGCGCGCTCGCCATCCATAAAGGCGCACAAAAGTCCGGCTTTGACCGCCGCTTCAATCTCTGCGCCGGAAAATCCATCGGTCGCATCGGCGAGTTCATCAAGGTCAAACAGTGCAGGATCGCGGTCGCGTTTGTGCAAATGCACGCCGAAGATTTCGCGCCGGTCGTCAGGCGTCGGCAGGTCTACGAAAACGATGTGCGAGAAACGGCCTTGTCGCGTTTGTTCCGCCGCGAGTCCGCGCACATCGTTGGCTGTGCCGATGACGAATACGTCGGATTGTTCCTGCATCCAATTCAACAGGTAAGCAATCGTCCGCGCCGTCTCGCCGCCATCGCTTCTGGCAGAAGACTCCAACCCGCCGACGGCTTTCTCGAATTCGCTGATGCCGAGAATGCCTTTGAGTGTCGTCGCAATCGAGAGCGCCCGCTTGATCGTAATGGCTGACGAACCAATGACGCCGCCGCCTTCGCCCATCACGCTGCCGAAATCGAGATCAAGCAACGATTTGCCCAACACCGACGAAGCGATTTTCTTCGTCAGGTCTTTGCCGCAACCGGGCAGGCCAACCATCAACAAACCTTTCATTGGCTCTACGCCATAGGCACGCGCGGCGGGAGTGAAAGTCGCGGCGGCTTCGGTGAGAATGCGACGCAGATTGTGATAGCCGCCCAGATGCGCAGTCGGCACAGCATGCGTATAAGTCAATGCGCCCGTACCTTTGATGACCGATTGCTTTTCATCAAGGATGACGGGCAACGCCGCAGCCGTGAGCATTGCACCGATGATCGCTTCACACTCGTCGTGTCGCGCGCTGTCGAATCATCCGCGCAATATGACTGACGAGATGATTAAGGCGCTGGCGGCGAAAGGCGGCGTGATTCAAATCAATTACCTCGACGCCTTCATTGACGAACCGCTTTATCAGTATTCGCTCAAGACCCGCGAGGCTTCACGCGCGCTGATGCAACAGCTTGGCGGCTTCACGCCTGAGAATGCCGCGAAGGTGCGCGAAGAAATGGCGAAACAGTTCGGCCCCGTGCCGAAAGTCACATGGGAAAAAATCATCGAACACATTGACCACGCCGTGAAACTCGTCGGCGCTGACCACGTTGGGTTGGGTTCAGATTTCGACGGCGGTTCGATGCCCGAAGGAATGAAAGACGCTACGCAACTGCCGAAGCTCACCGAAGCCCTGTTGCGCAAAGGTTATTCTGAGAAAGACGTATGCAAGATTTTGGGTGAGAACACCGTGCGGTTGTTGGGCGAAGTAGAGAAAGCAGCGACCAAATCTGCAAAGAAATAAAAGAAGGAGCTTCAGCCAATGAACGCATGCACCTATGCTCGTACTCATTAGCTTGACGGAGTTTCGTACTCTCAGTTATTACTTTTTTTGAACTGAGACAGTTGTTTATCAAAATCGAAAAAGTGACACTGTCAGCTCTAAAGCCCAAATAACAAAGTAGAAAAATTTTCAGACTGTGTAACTATGCCACCACTTCAGCCTCATCACCGATGCGATGTTTTGCTTGTCACCGTTACGGATGTAGAAACCAAGTCTTTGTTTGAAATCGCCAAATCACAGACAAATCGTGATTACACGACGCTGACTGCGAAGCATAAGACCTACTTTGACCTCGGCGAGATTGGCGGTGCGCGCGTCTTTGCCGTCCGGTCAGAAATGGGGACTAGCACAACTGGCGGCTCGTTGGTGACGGTGAAAGACGCCATTGTCGAAGTCAAACCATCCGCCGTCATCATGATTGGGGTCGCGTTTGGTGTTAACGAAGCGACACAAAACATCGGCGATATCCTGGTTTCCAAACAGCTTCAGCCATACGAACTTCAGCGCGTCGGAACGACGGAACGAAGCAAACCCAAAATCACCTTGCGCGGCGACAAAGCGCACTGCTCAACAATGTTGCTGGATCGCTTGCGGACGACGTATCTGCAATGGAGCAAATCGGACGTAGCGTTTGGCCTGGTTTTATCAGGCGAGAAATTGATTGATAACGTTGATTTCAGAAACGAACTTTTGTCGTTGTCAGAAGAAGCGATTGGCGGCGAAATGGAAGGCGGAGGCTTATACGTCGCATGCCAGCAAAACAAAGTGGATTGGATTTTGGTGAAAGCCATCTGTGATTGGGCAGATGGAAAAAAAGGCGAAGGCAAAAAAGAAAAACAAAAGCTCGCAGCAATGAACGCAGCAGAATTCGTGATAGCAATGTTGACAGCTGGATTGTTGGAGACTTCCTCGGCTGAGTCAGCGAGTACGAATTTACAGACGCAAGGATTACAGGCCAATCTTGCTGGCGACCGCAACGTAATCATCCAGGGCGTTGCGAAGAACGTAACCATCATCACAGGCGACCGTACGAATGTAGCAATTCCCTCAACCCCCAATCCGCAACCCATAATTTCTATCTCGCGCCTGCCCAACATGCTCACCAACGATCTCTTTGGGCGCGAAGCGGAACTGCAACTGCTTGACGAGGCTTGGGCAACGGGGGCGAATGACAAGACCAACCTCATCTGTTTCGTAGCCTTTGGTGGTTCGGGCAAATCGGCGCTGGTCAATTGCTGGTTGCAGCAAATGGCGCGCGAAGGTTATCGCGGCGCAGAGCGGGTTTATGCCTGGTCATTTTGGTCGCAGGGTACTGACCAGCCGCAGACTTCGGCTGACCCGTTCATTGACGCGGCGTTGCGTTGCTTCGGCGATCCTGAACCGACAGCGGGTTCGCCATGGGACAAAGGCGAACGACTGGCACGGCTCATCAAACAATCGCGCACGTTACTGATTCTCGATGGCATTGAACCATTGCAACATCCGCGCGCTACGATGGAAGGCCGGTTGAAAGAGCAATCCATGCAGGCGTTACTGAAAGAGTTGGCGGGCGGGCAGCTGGGGCTTTGCGTTATCTCTACACGCGAACACATCGCGGATTTGAAAGGCTTTGTCGCGCCCGCCGTCATCGCTCACGATCTCGATCAATTGTCGCCCGCAGCGGGAGCGGAAATTCTGCGCCAGCAAAACCTCAAGGGTAGTGACAAAGAATTGAAGCAAGCCTCAAAGGATTTCGGCAACCATGCGCTGGCGCTGACGATTCTCGCCAGTTTTTTACACAATGCTTATGACGGCGACATTCGCAAACGCAAAGAGATTGGGCCGCTTACCGATGACGAACTGAACGGGGGCCATGCTCGGCGCGTGATGACCACGTATGAAACGTGGCTGCGCGATGCAGGCGACGACACGCTGCTCGCCGTGCTGCGGCTGCTGGGGCTGTTCAATCGCCCCGCCGATGCAGCGTCCCTTGCGACGCTGCGTGCAGCACCAGCCATCCCTGACTTGACCGAAGCCTTGCTGCCACTAACCGAGCCGCAATGGAAACAAACGCTGGCAAAGCTGCGGCGACTGAAATTGCTGACCGAAAGTTCGACCAATGGTGAAGTCGATGCACACGCCATCTTGCGCGAGCATTTCCGCGACCAGTTACAACGCGCTCATCCGGCGGCGTGGCGGGAGGGTAACTTGTGCCTTTACGAACACCTCACGCATACGGCCAAAGACTTGCCCGACACTCTTGAGGAGATGCAACCGCTTTTTGCCGCCGTGACGCACGGATGCGCGGCAGGGCTTCAGCAGCAGACATGGGATGATGTATACCGGCGGCGGATTCAAAGAGGGGATGAGTATTTCGGCCTCAAAAAGCTTGGCGCAGTTGGTGCCGATCTGGCCGCGCTGAGCGGATTCTTTACGTCGCTCTGGAATACGCCTTCTGCTTTACTCAACATAGCAGACCAGGCTTTGGCACTGAGTACTGCGGGCTTTGATTTGTGGTTACTTGGACGTTTGCCTGAAGCGCGACAGCCCACCCAAGCGGGGCTAGAGTTGCAGATTATTCAAGAAGATTGGAGAGATGCGTCCAAAATTGCTGGAAATTTAAGTGAGCTGAACCTGATGCTCGGCTATTTGTCTCAATCGCTTGCTTATGCTCAGCGGAGTGTGGAATTTGCTGAACGCAGCAGCGATGGTTTTATGTGCCTATACAACCGAACCATACTTGCCGATGCGATGCACCAAGCAGGACGTCTGACAGAAGCGGCGGATGAGTTTTGTGCGGCAGAAATACTACAACAAGAGCGGCAGAAGAAATTTCCATTTCTTTACTCAGTACAGGGTTTTCGTTATCGCGATCTCATGCTTAGTCAGGGACAGTTTCAGAAAGTTCAAACCCGCGCTACCCAAATGCTGGAAGGAGAAAAAGAAGGCTGGTTACTAGACATTGCTCTCGACCAGCTTGCGCTTGGGCGCGCGCATCTGGGGCTGGCGCAGCAGGCGGACGGTAGCGCGCCGTCAGTGCTCGCGCAGCATCTGGCGCAAGCGGCGGACTGGTTAGACTGCGCCGTGGACGGGTTGCAGCAGGCCGGAGATCAGTCACGCCTCCCGCGCGGCTTACTGGCGCGCGCAGCATGGGCGCGCGTGGCGCAACAATACGATCAAGCGCACCGCGATCTGGCCGACGCCCGCGCCATCGCCGAACGCGGCGAGATGCGCTTGCACCTGACCGACTATCATCTGGAATCCGCCCGCCTCGCGCTAGTGCTGCACGACGCCTTGCAAGCGCGCGTACATTACGACGCCGCACAGAAGCTGATTGACGAGACGGGCTATCACCGGCGGGACGGCGAGTTGCAAGAGATTGAGGTCTGGGTACGCACCGCCTTCAAGTTGCAGAATTGAGACAGCGAGATATTTCGGCAGGTTTGATAAGAGCGCGAGTCTCAATCTACAGGAGGCCACCAGCCCACTCTGACCCAGGAACGACGCGAAGCGACGACACGCGGATGATTCAATCGTAATGCCTCAACGGTCGCGCGCCCGATGGCCGAGAGGCCGACCATCAGCGTCCCGTCATCGCTCCAGGCAAAGTGATCGTGCCAGTTTTGCGTTCGCGGATTGAAAAGCTCGACCCAAAGGTTGGTGGCAGGATCAAGGGCTTCGGTTTGTGTGAATTTCGCGCCGTTACAATTGCGGCACGAGAGCCAGAGGTTATCTTCGTCGTTCGTACCGCCCCGCGACACCGGGATGATGTGTTCAATCTCTAATCCCAGTCCGGTTAAAATTTCATTCAACAGACAATACCCGCAACGAAAGCGCGCAGTCCGTCGCACCTTTTCCCGAACGTTGGCTGGCACTTTCTGGCGACTCATGCGACGGCCCCTTGCAATTGCCGTAACTCTGCCAAACTCGGAACCGCTTTGCCGCGAAAGCGTAGCAGTACAGCGGCTCGGCCTTTACGCAGCATGACTAAATCGGCTTCTTCCTGTAACCGGTCAAGCTCTGTTTGCTCTGCTTCAGTGAGAGCTTCAGTTTGTCGTCGCTCAAGCAACTCGTGAATGGCTTCGGCTTGAACAGCAGGCACGACTTCCAACATGACCTTGCGCAAGGCCGCTTCATCAAAAGTTTCCAACACCGCAAGGTTTTCTGCTAAATGGGCTGGCAGGTCATCCAATGGTGGCAGTGAAACTTGCAGCGCCGTTACCATAACTTGTTCAACCGGTTTCTGCTCGGCTTGTGCCACTCGTTTGAGCGATTGTAAAAAAGTTTCAGGTAAGGTCAGCGTGGTTGCGTGTGACATAAAAACTCCTTTGGGTAAGTGAACCTCAGTCAGTTTACCTCATCTTGGCATTCATCGCACAACGATTCAGCTCGCCTTGAGCCTATGTCTCAAGCGTTTTGAGCAACATCCGGCTGCTTCGTGCGTGGGCGCGGAGTACTCAAATCTGCAAAAATTAGCTGAACGCCGCGCTCTGTCTGGCTCTCGTGATAGAGCCGTTCAACTTGCTCAACCAACGCCATCACTTTCGAGGGCTGCGGACGCGGCGCATTCGGCTGTACCAGCCGCATATCGAGCGCAGCCTTTCGTCCATCGCCGGTCACGCGCAGCATATTGTCAACGTGCGGTTCGACGCGGCGCGCTTTGATGGCTTCGACGCGGCGGGCTAAATCTTGCACGTAATCCTTCAACGCCGGACTCGCGGCTACGCTGATGATTTCAGGCTTGCCGCCTTTGAGCTTTGGACGCGGCAGTTGCAATTCCGCCGCCGATTTCACTTCCAATACTTGCTGCCACAATTGCGCGAGTTCGGGCAGGTTGGTGAATTTGTTGAATCTGGTATTGACTCTAAACCCGCTGCCATCCGGCGTCATTTCCAACGCCTGCGTAGTCTCGGCGAACTGCTGCACCCAAGCGTCAAAATGATCGAGGCCGAGTTCTTGCAGCGTTTCGAGTTGCAGATATTTCTGGCAAACATAGACCTCCGCCAACGTATTGCTCACCGGCGTCGCGGTCGCACAAACCACACGCCCGCCGTTTTCTAACACCGAACGAACTTTGACGAAGCAATCAAAAGCGCGCTGCGAATCCGTATTCGGCAAGCCCGCCACGCGCGTCATCTTCGTCGGGCAATAGAGATTTTTGTAGTGATGGAATTCGTCGAGAAACAGCGCATCAATGCCGAGTTCTTCCCACGTAATCGTTTCGCGGTCGAGCCGATGAATCTGTTGATGCGTGCTATCCAAACGTGCGCGCAACTTTTTGATGGCGCGTTGAACTTCCTTGATGCTCCGCCGATTCTTGCTGCTGGCGGTCTCGAACTCTTCCAGATAACCAGTCAAGGTATCAATCTCACGTTGAATGTGATTGCGCACCGTTTGCGGATCGAGCGTCAACATCTTGAACGCTGTCTGCGGAATCACGATGGCGTCATAGTCTGACGTAGCGATGCGGCTCAACAATTCACCGCGCTGACTCGACGTGAGTTGCTCTTTGCCCGGCGCGAGCAAACGAATGTTGGGATAGAGACGCAAGGCTTCAGCCGCCCATTGCGCAGGCAAATGATTCGGCACGACGATCAGCGACTTGTGACACAGCCCCAGCCGTTTCAGTTCCATAGCTGCCGCAACCATCACGAAGGTTTTGCCCGCGCCTACGCAATGCGCGAGCAAGGTGGCTTTTGATTGCAGGATGCGCCAGATCGAATTTTTCTGATGGGCGTAAAGCTCAATCACCGAAGACATCCCCGCCAACACAAGATGGCTGCCGTCGTAATGCCGTTTGCGCAAAGCATTGAACCGTTCGTTGTAGATTTGCACGAGCCGCGCCTTGCGTTCTTCGTTCTGCCACACCCATTGAGCAAAGCGATTTTTGATCTCAAGTTGTTTGGCCTGCGCCGCAATGGTTTCGTTGTCGTTGATGACACGCCGCGTACCGCCATCGGGCGCAGCGACTTCATCGGTGATCGTCGTCGTGCGCAAATTGAGAATGTCTTCGATCAAGTCGAACGCGCTCGCCCGCGAAGTCCCCCAGGTCTGATTGGCTTCGACCGAACCCCGTGCCCATACGCTGTGGTTCTCGACCTTCCACGCCGCCAGCGCCGCGATGTATCGCACCGTGCCTTGAAACGAAGGCATCAACTCCGACACGAACGCGCTCACGATTTTTTCGGGAATCCAGCCCACTTACATGTAGTATTTGTATTTGGCTTCTGGCTCTCCAACCACTTCTTTCAGAATATCGCCCACGAGCCTTGAGAATCGTAACGGAATAGGTATCAGTCCGGCATAATCGGCAGAATTCCAGTTCATCTTGGTCAGAATCATGATTTCGCGCATTAGCTCTTTTCTCGAAGTGTCTCCAACGTGATCGGCGATCTGAAGCGGCGAAGGAACATGACCATGAGGATACGTGCCTAACTCTGATAAGTATCCGCTCGTATAAAGATACGAAATGTCGCCGACCGTGAATGAGGTTCCACGCAAAGGCGGATACTCTCCAGCACGCACCAAACGCATGTCACTTGTTGTACTCAATGCCACCAGATCATATTTGCCAATGGCCGCAAGCGCGTCTTGAAAGCCTTCCAACTCGTCAGGTTCATAGCGAGAAGATTTATAAACCACTACTCTTTGCGGAGGCTGCCTTCTTTCCTGCTCATACCGCTTCAATACCATTTCAATCAGATTCTTGGACATCTCGGCTGGCAGGTGCGGAGTTTTTCCATATTTGTCTTCGTCCCATTCAAAATCATGGCCTCGCAAAACCAGCCCTTCACCATTTTCGTCAAAGGCTTGTGCTACGCTGGTTCGCAACGTCGAAACTGAGCCGAGCGGCCTGAAGAAGCTGATGCCAATGAAGCAACTGGAAGGTGGCAGCCCGACTGGCCCCCAAGGCAATCCATCAACCTTGAAATACAATCCGGTAAAGAGATTCCAGGCGATCTTCGACTTATGATCAAGCGTTTTGTTTTTTCGGTTGATTCCCGCTGCCGTCGCCTCTTGCAGGATTTGAGTGGGCTTCTGAGACTTCATGGCAATGGCCTTGAAGGCTCGCCGCAGATCGCGGTGAACCATTCCAACTTTTGGCTCAAGGTAATCTACAACGCGACAGGCGTCATACAGGTCTTTCGACAACACAATAGAGATGTAATCAAGCGGATGGTCTTTGTCTTTGAGCAAAGCCATTTTGTCCCCAAGCAGGGTCAACAAAGCTTCAAAACGCTCTCGCGCTATTTTGATTCTGGTGATCTCGCGCCTTTCCTGCTGGGTGATAGGCTCAACCAAGTCAGTAGACAATTGTAAGTCACAGCGAAATCCGGCGTCTGCATTACATCCGGGAAACGGAGTGTGTTTGTGTTCAATCTTTCCCTCTTTTCCTTCCACATCACCGTCAATCCCCGCAGCACAATTTTGCAAAAACTCCTGCGCGATTTCCGCGCCCTCTCCCGTGCCGATAATACCGATATGAACTTCCTTTTTGTGACGTGAGGTTCCTAGCGACTTTGGACCGTAAAGAGCTATTCCGACCTTCGGGTCAGAATGAGTTTTTTCCCCAGCAAAACTCAACTCAGGTTCCGGCAACCAGAAACTTGAACAACGCGGCGGGTGCAACGTAAGCGGAACAATTTTAGAACTCGTTTTAGTATTCTTCCTCGTCGTCTTCCGCCCCTTCGTCGAATTCATCCCAGGCCACCTCCTCTCCTGATAGCGCTTCCGTATATTCCGAAAAACTGAACAGATCATCCCGGTAGGTTTCGTTCTTGAAGGCTTTGAAATCTCCCGGAATTCCCGGCCATTCGATGTTGAACTTTAACATCTCAACGTTAATCACGGCCGTTTGCGACCCAAAGTTGAGAATGATTCGTGGCTGACTTTGAGAAAGATAATCGCGCCAGAAAACAACTTCGGATAGGTAGCCTTCGTTGTACATTTTCGATTTGAGCTTAGTCACTTTCGGCCCCACTTCATCAGCAGGCAGCGGCTGCTCGCTGTCCAGCGTTAAATGACGTTCCGGGCGAATAGACATTCCCCACTGAAATGAATCGAATTGATGGAACTGAAGCCTGGCCGCGCGGTGCCACCAGAAATCCTTGGCGATTCCCGTACTTCTTGTGACTGGCTGCCAAGCAACGTTTCGTTCCTGATGCTCTTTGTTCATCGAGCGATAGCGTACGGTGCGCTCCTGACCAAACTTATCAACCGGGAAATAAAATCGATAGTGTTCAGGGTCATAACGAATACCAATCCGTGATGTGTATTTGTAAAGAGAACGGTTCAGCAAATTGATAAATCGTCTTTTTCCTTCTGCTTCTTTCCACATGTCAGCCGCACGTTTCCAGGTTGGCTTTTCCTGGCTGGTATCAATCACATCAGAAAACGGATTGTTGGCTTCTTGCAGGTCATAAAAGCAGTGCAATCGGTTCTCGCGAATAATGAATGGACAAAGGGTTTGATAATTTGCCGGGTAATTGACGGCCTGTTTCACCCTTTCCATTTCTTTTTCGTCAAACTTGCATGGCGCGGAGTAAACAAGCTCTGGCAAATGCGTGACGGGAAGAATGGTGCTGTGGATGTTTTTGTCCTTGACCAGTTCAGGCAGATTGTTTGCAGGCTGGGGAGCGTTGGAAAACCTCACCGCCGCCTCATGGTCGGCCTTCATCTTTCGCATTACCGCAACGGTGTAGGTGCGAAGCTGAGTATCAACGATCTTGTGGTGAGTAGGGCAAAGCAAAACCAGATTGGATTCCTTGTTGCGGTCCTCATAGTCCAGGGGAAAGTTGCCGCGCGGCCCTTGACGCTTCTCTCCGACAATATGCGCCATCTCTCCAGTAATGGCTGTTTCCTCGCCCGCCTTACCAGGCTCCAGCAACTCTCGTGGACATCCGGGAAACGCACAAACGCCCCCGCTCTTCATAAACAGTGCCTTCATCTCAGGCTGGGAGATATTTCCGCTCATAATGGTGGTGAACTTCGTTTACCGATATTCCTACATCTTCTGAAGCTGACCGGGACAGCATCAAACTGCGTAAATGAATGCATACCTTTGGATGACGGGTTGTCAGCGTGAACTCATCAAGAAGGATCATGCCGCCATTGGCTTCCTACCACAAGCCACACCACACAGCCATTCGCCGCTACCGTTTTGTTCAAAGCGAAACGTTTCATCCTTTCGCAACATACTTCGCAGTTGCCGTTTCAGGCGCGTCCGCTTGGTTGAACGGCTGCGCCATGTATCGCGGCAAAGATTGAGCGTAAGCCGCGCTACCCATTGGCCGAAATCGTTAATGCCATTTCGTTCGCAACTGACTGACAGTGCCTGTAATCGTTGCCATACGCGCAAGGCTGCTTCCTGCGCGAGGTCTTCCGCATGGTTATCAGTCCAGCGCAACTGCGCGCGCAGCACTCGTTGAATCACGGGTTGCGCCGCGTTGATCAAGAGGTCTTCGATCAACGCGGCGCGTGCGTGCGCGTCGTGTGATAGACACAGCGGCCTGAGCAATTCGTCCATAGCTGTCTCCCAATTGGGTAAGGCAATCTTGAGCGCACAGACCGTGCGCCGAAGACAGCGAAGTTCCGTAGAGGGAGTTTTGCTATGGTCGTGAGGCAGCGTGTCGAAAGAGTAGGAGAGCGATGAAATGAATTACGTGCCCCGCGAACCAGGTTGAATTTCACGACGTTCGGCAGCGTCGCATACATTTTTTGCGCAACCAAACGCGCACATTCAGGGCACTGCTCGAAAGCAAAAAGGTCGGTTTGGTGAGAATCAATGACAGGAATGCGCGTTGGCTTGCGGGCAAGCAGAATTTCATTAGAACTCATACCTTGTTTCGACAAGGGGATGAGTGGAGAGAAGTGCAAGGTTCCCCGATTTCTGACAACGTAGGAAACACGCGGCTCAGTGTATGAGAGCAAACGGTCTTCCATTGTTTGTTTACAGACAGGCGATTGTCTGCTTTCGTGCATCCGGGTATTGTTACAGCCTGAATGAGTTCGCGACGTGATGGCTGGCGGAATCCATGGGCTTGCCAAAAAAGCCTTATCCTTCAATGAATTCAGGTGATTTAGGGAATAAAAATTCCAGGTGGCCGACAGCAGCTTGCGGTGCCGTTAAGTTGAGCTGGAGTTGGCTCGCGTATTGCCACAAGGTTAAAACCGATTGTTGAACAATTTGATAAGGCTTAAACCACGAGCGGTAGATGCAAAAGCGCCGGAAACAATTTGGAGCGATGGCGGCAGTAATCGTGAGCATTGCTTTGCTCACCGCTCCGTTATGCAGTGCGGCTTGTGCCAATGCCGAAGTTTTTGCTGCGCTGGCGGCGCAAACGGTTGAACCGGCAGGGCAGCCGCATCATTGCCACCAATCATCGGGCCATCAATCATCGGGCCATCAATCGTCGGGCCATCAATCGTCGCCGCAACCTGAGAATCCGACGGCTCCTCCGCAACCAGGAGGCCATTCGCATAACTGTGAAAATCATCAGGCGGCCTTGCTGCTGCCAGGTAAAGCCTCCCCGAATGTTCCGAATGGCGTGGCGTTGTTCCAGCCTTATCTGGCTGCGTCGGATGTATGGTGGCTGACCGGCGAACGACAAGTCCGTCACAAAAGCAGGCGGGATTCGCTCAAAGCGCCGCCCCGCGCGCAGCTACGCACCATTCTGAGAATTTAGCCATCCTTGTTCGACCTGCATTCGCAGCAATAAGCGTAATTGTGCGCGGGCTTTCCTCTTGCCTGCGCGCTCTTTGCTTTTACACACCTCATCACACAATTAAATCAGAAGGAGCAACCAGCTTTATGCAATGGATTTATTCGAGCGCAGTGCGAGGGCGCGGGGCGGACGTGGTTTTATCCCGCGTGTTTTTTGTCGCACTCGTGCTGACGGCGTTGACCGGGCAATTAGCAGCACAGACGCCTGCGTCAACTTCGCCGACGCAAACAAACAACAATTTACCGGCGGCCAATTTACCAGCGGCGCAGCCGTTGACGCTGGCCGATCTCGAACGCATGGCGTTGGAGGGCAACCCGACGTTGGGACAGGCTGAAGCAGCGATTCGCGCGGCTGAAGGCCGCCGCGTACAGGCCGGATTGATGCCGAATCCGGTGGTCGGTTATCAGGGTGAAGAACTCGCTTTTCGCGCGATTGGCGAGAAAAGCGAACACTTGGGCTTTTTCGAGCAGACGATTCCGCTAGGCGGCAAGCTGCGCAAGAGCCGCGCTATTTTTGCACAAGAGAAAATTCAGGCTGAACAGGATGCCGCTGCGCAAAAGCAGCGTATTCTCAACGCCGTGCGCATGCTTTTCTATCACGCGCTCGGCGCGCAGGAATTGGTTGAAGTCCGCACGCAACTGGCGAAGCTGGCGCGGGACGCGGTCAAGACGACGACCGAGTTATTGAACGTGGGGCAGGCGGATCGCCCCGATTTTGCGCAAATCCGTATCGAGGCCGAACGCGCAGACTTGGATTTGATTATGGCGGAAAACGACCGCGATCAGGTTTGGCAGGAACTAGCCGCCGTCAGCGGCAATCCGTTTCTCAAACCTGCGCGCTTGATGGGCGAATTGCACAAGGGGCTGCCCGTACTCAATCAGGAAGAGTTGCTGACCAGCTTGCTCGCCAACAGCCCTGAACTGAAACGCGCGCGGGTTGGCATCGAACGTGCCAAAGCCTCGTTCATGCGCGCCAAAGCCGAAACCGCGCCTGATCTCTTTTTGCGGGGCGGCTTCGGTTACAACCGCGAATTGCTGGAAAAGGAACTTCCCAACGCCCGGCGCACCGGGCCTGAGGCCTCGGTCGAAGTCGGTTTGCGCATTCCACTGTGGAATCGCAATCAAGGCGGCATTGCGACGGCGGGCGCTGAACTGGATATAGCCGAACGCGAAGTGCGCCGCGTCGAATTGATGCTGCGAGCGCGTTTTGCCTCTTCCTATCGGACATATCTGAATGCGCTGCGGGTGGCGACGCAATACGAAAAGCAAATCGTGCCGCAAGCGCAAAGTGCTTACGATTTGTATCGCACCAACTTTCGCGCAATGGCGGCGGCTTATCCGCAGGTGTTGATCGCGCAACGTACGCTCTTTCAGGTGCGCGTCGAATATGTCAAGGCGTTGATCAATACGTGGCAAAACGCTGTGTTGCTGCGCGGCTTCCTGCTCAATGGCGCGCTTGATGCGCCGGGCGGCCCAAGCGCAATGACGACAATGGGAGGCAGCAATCCGGCCCAGGCGGACGACCGTGATTGAAGGAGAAGTTACGTTTTTATTTGAGGAGTTATAACAATGGAAAACATGAACTGGATGAGAAGAAAGTTTTTGCAGGCTTCGAGCCTGTTGGGTTTGGGCGCGGCCTTGAACGGCACGGCGGTGGCGCAACACGAAGGCCATCAAATGCCGAAGCCGCAACCGAAAAAGATGCCTGCCAAACCACCAACGGAAAAAACGGCGATGCCCGAACACGACCACACGAAGATGCTGGCGGAACAGGCGAAGGCTGCGACGGGACAATACGTGCCGGTGCAAACGCCGGATTTGCCGAAGCTGGGACACACGATGGACAACGGCGTGAAGGTCTTCAATCTGCGCGCCGAAGTCACGCATTGCGAGATCATGCCGAAAACCCACATGGGGCCGGCGCGCAAGATGTGGGCCTGGGGTTACAACGGCAGCGTGCCGGGGCCGATGATCGAAGTTGTCGAAGGCGACCGCGTGCGCATCATCTTTGAGAACAAATTGCCGGAAGCGACGACGGTGCATTGGCATGGGCTTGAGATTCCGATTGAGATGGACGGCACGCCTTACATCAGCCAGCCCATGGTCGAGCCGGGCGGCATGTTCGTTTATGAATTCACCCTCAATCAGCACGGCACGTTTTTTTATCACTCGCACGGCGCGATGCAGGAAATGCTGGGGATGATCGGTATGTTCGTCATTCATCCCAAAACGCCGCACACGCCTCGGGTGGATAAAGATTTTGCGATGATCTTGCAGGGCTGGGCGCTGTTGCCGAACAACGATGTGCCGAATACGTTTTCGATGGAGTTCAACTGGCTGACGATGAACGGCAAGTCTGCGCCCGCAACGACTCCGATGATTGTCAAAAAAGGCGAGCGCGTGCGCTTGCGCATCGTCAATCTCGGTATGGATCACCATCCGATTCATTTGCATGGACATCAGTTTTACGTGACGGGCACCGAAGGCGGGCGCGTACCCGAATCGGCCTGGTTTCCGGGCAACACCGTGATCGTCGGCGTGGCGCAGGCGCGCGATGTCGAATTCGTCGCGCAATATGAAGGAGACTGGATGCTGCATTGCCACTTGCCGCACCACATGATGAACCAGATGGTTTCGATGGTCGGGCCGATGATGATGTCGCACGGCAGCGGTTCAGACACCGGGCTGAGCATGGAAAATGGCATGGGCATGCTGACCAAAGGCCATGCGCTCAGTGAGGATTTCGGCCCCGGCTTCGGACGCGGCATGGCGATGACGACGAATGAGCAAAGCGCGTCGCACGCGATTGGGCAAAAGGCGGCAACGCCGCTTCCGCTCGCCGTGCAAGACACTTTGTACTCATGCCCGATGCACGCCGAAGTGAAATCCGACAAAGAGGGCAAGTGTCCGAAATGCCAGATGGCGTTGGTCAAGAAACAGTCCACTGCCGTTGCGCTGTCAAAAGAGGACAAGCAGAAAGTTCCCGGTTATCCGCAAGACGATATGATGATGATGATTGTGGATGACGATGTCGTGAAACCCGAAACTTGGGGACTCGCGCCGGGCTGGACGGCTTCGATGATGGGAATGATGAATCTGGTGCGCATCTTACCCGAAGAGAAGTACAACCAGATCATGGCGATGGTCAAAAGCGGGCAGAAGGCTCCGGCGGCAGATCACTCCAATCATCAAGCCGCCATTCCCGCCGATGCGATCAAAGTCACCGTGAGCAAAGATGGATACACGCCCGCTAAACTCACCGTCAAAGCCGGACAGCCGGTCAAGCTCGCGTTCACGCGCACGGATGAGGAAAATTGCGGCGGGACGGTGGTTTTCCCCAAACTGAAAATCAGCGCGAAGCTGCCTGTCGGGCAGACAGTACTGGTTGAATTGCCTGCACAGGAAAAAGGCGAACTCAGTTTTGCCTGCGGGATGAGCATGCTGAAAGGCACGTTGATCGTCGAGTAAGCAGGCAACGCATCAACCCAGCGCGGCGCAGTCTGGCCGATTGCGCCGCTTCTTTACTTGTCGAATCGCAGACTGGCATACGCGCAATCCGCGCCGCGCGCCTGCTTCCAGCCCGGAGAAGAAGAATTAAAAGAAAGACCGCGAACGCAAGTTCGCTTCAGAGGATAAAGATGACACGAAGAAACTATATTGATTGGTGCGCCGGTGTGGCGCTGGCGGCACTCTGGCTGTTCAACGCGGAATCTGCCGCAAAGGCTTATCAACAGGCAGGCCATCAGCATCCGCCGTCAAGCGGGCAAGGCCACGAAGCTCATGACAAAGGCGTCAACGAACGCGGCGACAAAGTGATGGGCTTTTCGCACGCGAAGACCGCGCATCACTTTCGCCTCAAGCCCGACGGCGGCGTGATCGAAATCGAAACCAAAGACGCCGCCGACACCGCCAGCCGCGACCAGATCAGAACGCATTTGCAACACATCGCCAAAAAGTTCGCCGCTGGCGATTTCACTGCGCCGATGCTGATTCACGCCAAGACGCCGTTGGGCGTAGCCGAGATGAAGCAGCGTAAAGCGGCGATCAAATACGACGTGGAAGAAACGCCGCAAGGCGCACGCGTGCGCATCTCGACCGCGAACGCCAAAGCGCGCGCCGCCATTCACCAATTTCTGCGCTTCCAAATCTTCGATCATCAAACCGGCGATTCGACAGAGATCGAGAAGACGCCTTGAGTTTTAACCTTGCCTGAGTTTTAACCTGATTAGATTTTGCCCTGCGGTTGTTTCAGGCAGTGCTTAACCCGATCACCAAACACATCCATTCAAGGAGACGCCCCAATGTTTAACATCCATGCAAAGACTATTCTGCGAAGCTTGTTGTCGGTTTTGTTGCTGGCCGTTTCGTTTAACGCGGCCTTCGCGCAATCGGCAACGGCCACTTTGACGGGAACCGTAACCGATGAAACCGGCGCTGTCGTAGCCGGTGCGACCGTTGTTGTTACCGATTTGTCAAAGCAGGTTGAGCGACAGACGACCACCAACAGCGACGGTTTTTTCATCGTGCCGCAATTGCTGCCGAGCCGTTACAAGATCAGGGTGCAGCGCACCGGCTTTGCCACGGCGGAGCTGCCCGACGTGGCGCTCAACGTAGGCGATCAGAGTTCGCTCAGGATTCAGTTGAAAGTCGCGCAGGTCGGCGAAACCGTCACCATCACCGAAGCCTCGCTGGTCAGTGAGGCACCGGCAGTGGCGACGCTGGTCAATCGGCAGTTCGTCGAGAACCAGCCGCTCAACGGACGCAGCTTCCAGACGCTGGTAGAGCTTTCGCCTGGCGTCGTAATCACGCCGTCGAATCTGGTCACACCCGGCCAGTTTTCCGTCAATGGGCAGCGCGCTTCATCGAACTACTTCACGGTGGACGGCGTCAGCGCGAATTTCGGTTCGTCGGCTTCAACGACGCTGTATGAAACCGCCGGAGGCGGTGTGCCGTCGTATTCTTCGCAGGGCAGCACGGCCAGTCTGGCCTCAGTGGATGCCGTGCAGGAGTTTTCGATCCAGACTTCGACTTATGCGCCGGAATTCGGGCGGCAACCGGGCGCACAGGTTCAGCTTGTCACGCGCTCCGGCACGAACGATTTTCACGGTTCGCTCTTTGAGTACCTGCGCAACGACAAGTTCGACGCCAACAACTTTTTCGCCAATGCCAACAACTTAAAACGTCCGCCGATTCGGCAAAACGATTTTGGCGGCGTGATCGGCGGCCCCGTGCGTTTGCCGCACGTTTATGACGGGCGCAATCGGACGTTCTTTTTCTTTTCGTACGAAGGCGTGCGGCTGCGGACGCCCTTTGTGACTGTGCCTTTGCAGGTTCCTTCGCTGGCCGCGCGGCAAAGCGCGACCGGTGTATTGCGCGACATTCTCAACGCTTTCCCGCTGCCGACCGGCGCGCCTTTGGCGGCTACGCCGAACGCCGCGCCGTATCAGGCAGCGTTTTCAAAACCCTCTTCGCTGGATGCCACCAGCTTTCGCATTGATCATAACTTCGGCCCGAAACTGTCGCTGTTCGGGCGCGTCAACCACGCGCCTTCGGTGACGGACGAACGCGCGCGTTTCTGCGCGGCCAGTTGCGTGGCGCGGCTCGATCATATAACCGACACCTACACGGCGGGGGCGACCATGACGTTCGGCGCGCACCTCAACAATGATCTGCGCGTCAATTACAGCAAAGCGGGGGTCAACCAATCGTACTTCATTGACAATTTCGGCGGTGCCATCGCCCCGCCGCAATCGAGCTTGTACCCGCCGTTCACTTCGGGGCCGCAGGGATACATTTACATCGAAGTTGATCCATCGGGCGAGAACACCATCAGCGACGGATTGTTTTCCGATCAGAAACAACGGCAATTCAATATCGTCAACAATCTGTCTTATGCGGCGGGCGGACACGCGCTGAAATTCGGCGTGGATTACCGCCGCCTCGCACCCACTGCCGACAGCGGCACTTACCGGCGGAATTTCATCTTCCCGACCATCACGTCGTTGGTGGGCGGCGTAGCGCCGACGGCCTCTCTTGTCGGCATAGACGCGGCGTTGAACCCGATCTATCGAAACTTTTCGGCTTATGCGCAAGACACCTGGCGGACGACCAGCCGGCTGACGCTGACTTACGGCCTGCGTTATGAAGTCAATCCCGCGCCTTCAGAGCAAGATGGGCGCGAACCGGTAACGGTGTTGACGCTGAATAATCCGACCAGCCTCGCGCCGCGCGGGACGCGCTTTTATGAAACGACCTTCAATAACTTCTCGCCGCGTGTGGGAGCTTCCTATCAGCTTTCACAAAAGCACGGGACGGTCGTGCGCGGCGGCTTCGGCATGTTTTACGATCTGGGTTACAGCTTCACCGGGACGGCGTTCAGCGCGACGCTTTATCCGAACGCACGCACCCTGGGGTTGACCAATCAAATGTTCACGTCTCCCACCGCCGCCGTGCAACCGCCCGCCGTCAGCGCCAATCCGCCTTATCCGCGCATCTTCGCTTATCAACCCGGTTTCAAACTGCCTTACACGCTGCAATACAACCTCGCCATCGAACAGGCCCTCGGCGCGAACGTGTTCAAAGCGACTTATGTTGGCGCGAACGGCAGACGCCTGGGACGTGTGACGACACTGATCAATCCGGGCTTCTTCACGCGCATTGACGCGGTGACGAACGATGCCACGTCGGATTACCACAGCTTGCAGTTGCAATATCAGCGGCGGCTGTCGAAAGGCTTGCAGGCCCTGGTTTCTTACACCTTTGCCAAATCGCTCGACATCGTATCTGAAGAGTCGTTTCAAAACCGTCAATCGCCGACAGGCCGCTTCGATCCGAAACAGGATCGCGGCCCGTCGAGTTTCGATCTGCGGCACGCTTTTAACGCAGCAGTCAGCTATGCCATTCCATCACCGTTTGCCGATGGCGCGGGCAAGGCCATCTTTGGCGGCTTCGGCCTTGACACGATTATTCGCGCGCGTTCTGCCACGCCGGTCAATGTGCTGTCAGGCCGTGACCCGTTCGGCCTGGGCTTCACGACGGTTTCGCGCCCTGATCTGATAGCGGGGCGACCGCTCTATCTGAATGACCCGTCGTTCGCGGGCGGCCTGCGGTTCAATCCGGCGGCTTTTGACGGAGTGACGCCCATCGCGCAAGGACGGCAAGGCACGCTCGGACGCAACGTGTTGCGCGGCTTTTCGGCTCGACAAATTGACGTAGCCTTGCGCCGCGATTTTAAGCTGGTCGAATCGCTGAATCTGCAATTCCGTTTGGACGCCTTCAATCTTTTCAACCATGCGAACTTCGCCAATCCCAACGGCATTCTGACGAGCGCGATCTTCGGGCGCGCATCGCAAATGTTAAGCAGCGGGCTGGGCGGCTTGAGTCCGCTCTATCAAATCGGCGGGCCGCGTTCATTGCAACTCGCGCTGAAGCTACAGTTTTGAGCTTGCCAGCTATACGGGAATGGTTGGTTGTTCTTCACGCCCCTAACGAAGTTATCTACAATGTTTTTATGAACAATACGAAACACCACTTTTCTACAATGGCTCAGATTACCGTTGCTTTGCTGATGGCGTTTTTACTCGCCGCCACAGGCAAGGAACAAACTTCATCAGGTACGATAGAAGGAACGGTTGCCGATAATTCCAGCGGCGTCATCCCCGCCGCCCTCATCAAACTCAAGCATAAAACCACTGGCGTCACGCGCACATGAACAGGGCTTCTTTCGTGCGACCGATTTAGCTATCGGCAAATATGAAGTGCGAGTTGAACAGGCGGGCTTCGCGCCTTGATTACGCCGGTGCTATTTTACCTGTTGCGCAAAGGCGGCCTTTGAAAGGAGCGAATGGTCTCGGCCACGAATGAGACAATGGCTTACTGAAACCGTAGATGAAACTTTCTCCTGCTGGACACTCCACCCCTTCTCCTGTATTCTATGAATCGCTGGAATACAGGAAAATGCTATGTCCACCAAAACCAAACTTGCTATCAAATCAGAATCAGCGATCTGCCCAGGCGGGCCGACGCTCGACCGGCGCGGCCTCGCCAGGATGAAAGCGAAGGTCAAGGCCAACGGCGATGTTGACGCGCTGGCTGATTTCTTTTCTGTAGTTGGAAACCCGCAACGTTTGCGAAT
>JAYSVR010000141.1:0-7191 GCA_043718445.1 Acidobacteriota bacterium
CACAAAAAACAAATCGCCCGCCGCATCAATACTCAACGTTCCCGGATAAGCCAGATTCAGCACCGCACTCGTGGCTTGTCCGCCATCGCCGCTGAAACCCGCGTTGCCATTGCCCGCCATCGTCGTGATGCGTCCGTCGGTGCTGACGCGGCGGATGCGTTGATTCTGGGTGTCTGAAATATACAAGTTCCCTGCCGCATCTACCGCGATGCCGGAAGGCGCGTTCAACGGAGTTTGCGTAGCCGTGACGTTCTCGTTGAAACCTTGAAATCCATTGCCCGCCACGGTTGTGATGACGCCACTGGCAGAGATGCGGCGAATGCGATGATTCAAGCGGTCAGCGACAAAGATATTGCCGTTACGGTCTACGGCCAGGCCGACTTGCTGGTTGAGCCGCGCTTGCAATGCGGGGCCGTTATCGCCGCTAAAGGCTCCGGCAAAACCTGTGATGTCGCCTTCGCCTGTGCCCGCGACTGTGCTGATCTTGCCGTCAGTCGTGACCTTGCGAATGCGGCTGGTGAATTGGTCGCTGATATAAACGTTGTCGTCTTTGTCTATGACTACCACGTTCGGGAAGTTCAGCGTCGCCGCTGTTGCCGGGCCGCCGTCACCACCCGAACCAATTTCACCCGTACCCGCAAAGGCCGTGATGACGCCGCTCGGCGAGATGCGGCGTACGCGACGATTGAGTGTATCGGCTACATAGACATTGCCTTTGCTGTCAACGGCAACGCCACGCGGTTGATTGAGCGTCGCAATCGTACCCGCTCCATCATCGCCCGTATTCGCAATCACGCCTGTGCCTGCCAGTGTCGTGACGACTTGATTGGCCGAATAAGTCACAGCCAATTGCGTGGTGGCGACATTGCCACTCGCGTCCCATGCCGCGATGGTCAGGTTGTTGAGACCGGGTTGCAAGCCGATGCCGTTCACGCCCCACAGCGTAGTGCCAATCACCGCACCGCTGCCGCCGCGATCATTGCTCCAACGAATGACGGCGACCGAGCCGTTGTCGCTCGCCGTACCGCGCAAATCGAGAAAGCCGTTCGGCGCGACGTAAGTCGAAGCCGTCGTCGGTTCGGTAATCGCAATCACCGGCGGCGTCATGTCGCCCGACAAGGCATTGACGAGTTTGCGAATGCGGAAGTTGTTGGCTTCGGCAATATGCAATACGCCTTGCGGATCGAACCCCAGCCCGCGCACCAGCGAGAACGAAGCGCCAATCGCTGCGCTGCCATCCGCTGTGAATCCAGTCGCGCCGCCTCCTGCAACTAAACTGATCGTGCCGTCAGCCGCTACGCGACGAATGCGATTGCTGGTGATGTCTGACAGATAGAGACTGCCGTTGCGGTCGCTTTCAACAGCGAAAACAGAGCCGATGGTCGCACTCGTCGCCGGGCCGCCATCGCCCGTCGTACCGGTCGTCCCCGTGCCAACGACCGTCGTAATCACATTCGTCGTAGCGGCAATCTTGCGAATGCGAAAGTTGCCGTTGTCGGCAAAAAACAAGTTGCCTTCCTGATCGAAAGTCATGCCTTGCGGGCTGCGCAACAAAGCCTCTGCCGCCGGGCCGCCGTCGCCGGTGAAACCCGCCGCACCGCCCGCAATGGTCGTGATGACGCGCGTCGTAGCGTCCACTTTGCGAATGCGGTTATTCACGCTGTCGGCGATATACAAATTGCCGCTGGCATCAAGCGCAATCGCACCGTTAGACAACACGCTGATTTGCGCTGCGGTCGCCGCACCGCCATCGCCGCTGAATCCCGCCGTACCGTTTCCCGCATACGTCGAGATGACGCCTGTGCTGGCTTCGACGCGCCGCACGCGCTGATTGCCGCTGTCGAGAATGTAAACATTGCTGTCTTTATCCACCGCGACCCCAACCGGTTGCGCCAGTCGCGCCGCTGTCGCCGCACCTCCGTCACCGGTGAAACCCGCCGTGCCAGTTCCTGCCACGACCGTGCTGATGCCGCTCGCACTAACGCGGCGCACTCGCCCCGTGGTGAACTCAGCGAAGTAATAATTGCCGCCGCCATCAAAGGCCACTGCGCCAATCGGGTTTGAGATATTGGTCGCCAACGCGGGAATGTTGTCGCCGTTAAACGCCGATGCGCCAGTACCTGTCACTGTTACCAATACGCTCGCGGGCGTGCTGTTGACGATCAGCACTGCTGGCTGACTGACGTTGCCTGCATCGTCAGTCGCTGTGATAGAAATTTCGTTGCGACCCGTGAAAACAGGCAAGCCCGGCAGCGCCCACGTCGTCGTGCCTGATGAAGTGCCAGCACCGCCGCGATTCGACCGCCACGTGACCGAGGCCACGCGCCGATTGTCAGCCGCCGTACCCGCCACATTCACTATGCCCAGCGGCGTCGCCACCGTGAGCGCCGTCGGCGTCGTGATGCGTATTGTCGGCGCTTCGTTATCAGATAAGCCCGTTTGCGTGATGGTGAAACTGCGTCCGGCAATTGCTACCGTTCCGACACGCGGGCCGATGGTGTTATTCGTAGTGACTTTCATGCCGACCGTGCCATTGCTTGTCCCAGTTGCGCCGGGTTGCAGCGTGATCCACGGCACGTTGCTTTCTGCGCGCCAACTGCAACCGTTCGGCGCGACGTTCACATCAACCGTCAAGTCGCTGCCCGCTTGCGCGACGGAGCGGCCTGTTTCACTGAGCGTGAAATTGCAGCCGGTCATATTCGCTGTGACTTTGAATGCGCCGCGTCCGTGCGTGAAAGCGTAAAGCGACGTGACGCCGCCGACGGTGTTGAGCGTCAGCGATTCGGTCATCGCATTGGCAAAGCCCGTATTCTCAACTGCCCACGTTGCGCCACCGTCAATCGAAACGAATACGCCGAGGTCAGAGCCGACATAAAGCCGCGCGCTATTTGTCGTATCCACCACAATGCAATGCGCCGGAATGTCTGGGAAGCCCGTCGTGCCCGTGCCATCCAGCGCCGTCCACGATTCGCCGCCGTTCGTGGTCTTCCAGATATGCGCGCCGCCGAACGTCGTATAAGTCGCATAAGCGATGTTGCGATCATTCGGGTCGAACGCCACCCACGAAACGACGCCGGTGCGCGGACGCGCCAAGCGATCAAGCGTTGCCGACAACGGATTGAGCGCATTTAACGAAAGCGCGCGCGCCGTGCGAATGATGTTGCCGTCGTTCATCCCGATCAGCAGGCTATTGGCATCGGTTGGCGCTACGGCCAAAGCGCTCATCGTGCCGGTCGTCAGCGTGAGGTTGCGAATCGAACCCAGCGTCGTCCAGTTCGCCATGCCGTCGTTGGTGCGCCAAACCGGTTCGCCGCCGGTATAAAGCCGACGCGGGTCGCTGGGGTCCATCACCAACGGCGTAATGAAAGAAACCGTTCCGCCTAAACCCAAAGTCGCCGACGAGAACGTCGCGCCGCCATCGGTCGAACGGCGAAAGTTGCCGCCTTGCGACGAAGCGTAAAGGTTATTCGGATTGAGAAAATCCACTGCGCCATAACCGCCGTCGGCTGACAGAATCAAGCGCCATTGATTCGGCCCGCCCGCGTCGGTGCCAAACGGCGAACCGTTGTCTTGCGTGCCGCCGAAATAGGATTTGCCGTCAGGGAAGACTGCGCCGTGATAGAACTGCGTCGCGCCGTAATCGTTATTCAGCGGCACAAAACGCACTTCTGAATTGGCCGGATTGCAAGCGCCCGTCGTGCCGGTTCCGACTTTGGCGCGCGCGTTGTCGCTGCGATAAACGCCGCCGTCGTTGCCGAAAAAAATCTGCTGATTGGTCGTGCCGTTATAGTTCGGATGGAAGGTGATGAAATGCTGGTCGGGATGAACCTGATTCGGCTTGCCATAAATCAACCCGCCGGTCGGCGTGTATTCATAAGCGAATCCGGCTATGCCCCAATTCGCGCCGCCGTCATCAGAGCGCGCCAAATCAATGCCGCCCGCCCACACGCGGTTCTCATCCATCGGATCAATCGCCAGCGCCAGATCATACCAGCCCTGCCCGCTGACCGAATCAACCGTGCCGATGCCGCAATCAATCGCCGTCGCCGGAGCCGGATTGGAAAGAATCGCGCGATTGATTTTGCTGGGGTCGGTGTTGCGCGTGCGCGCCGTCCACGTAGCGCCGCCGTCGGTCGAACGAAAGACCGCGTGCAACGAATTGGTAAACGCGCCGGTGAAAGCGACCGCCAACGCATACGCTACGTTTTGATTTGAAGGAGCAAAGGCAATCGCTGTGCGTCCCATGCCGGTGTCGGCCAACACTTCAGCCCACGTGCCGGTGGCGCTGCCCGCGTCGCCGTTACGATAAAGCCGCGCTTGCGACAGCGTTCCGCACGAAGCCAGCACGACATCGGTCGCCTGATCGGTTCGAATCGCCAAGTCCAGACAGCCGCCGCGCAAGCCTGGGTTATGCACACGCGCCCACGTCTGCCCTGCGTCTTCTGAACGCCACACGCCCGTCGAGGTCGCGGCGTAAACCCGCTGCGGCGTGGTCGGGCTAATCACCAAGTCATTGATGTAGTAAAAATCCGCCGTGTTCGTATTGGGCAACCGCGTCCACGTAGCCCCCGCGTCGCTGGTTTTATAAATGCCCAAGCCGCGATAAGAACCCGTGATGTTGACGCCGTTAGACGAACCGACTTCATAGCCTTCGCCTGTGCCGGCATAAATCACATTCGGGTTATTCGGTTCCATTGCCAGCGAACTCACCGAAACGTGCGAGATCAAATCGGTCACAGCCGTCCACGACTGGCCTGCATTGGTTGACTTGAATACGCCGCCCGTGACGGCTCCGGCATACATCATGTTCGGGTCTTGCGGATTGAAAATAATGCTGCGCGTACGTCCGCCGATGTTGCCCGGCCCCAACCACGTCCATGTGCCGAGCCGTTGCTGTTCAGGAGCCAGTGATTTCAAAGCATTCCGCGAAGCCACCATCCGATTGTCCGCCGTCGAATAAAGCGGCATCTCTTGCATCGCCGCTTGCGCTTCGATGTAACGTTCCATCGGCAATTCCGTTTCGCCTGCGGGCATGCGGCGCTTGATGAAATCCTCCATCGCTTCGCCGGGCCGGTCGGCTCCTGCGCCTTTCAACCCTTCCCGCGCGCCCGCTTCGCTCGCGTCAGCGCCACCGATCCGCCATCCGTCGTCGCGCGTCGCCGCCATCGGATCAAGTGGCGTAGCGACTGGCAAAGCACGCGCAGCATCTGGTTGAACAGGCGGCTTTATGGTTTTAGTTTTGGGTTTGCGGCGCACCTGCGTGCGTTTCGCCTGAACCTGTTTCACCTGAGCGGTCAGGGCCGTAGAAATTTCAGGAAGGCACAATAAGCCGCACAGTAAACTGACGATGAAAAACGCGATGGCGCACAAAACGCCTAGCGGAATTTGCACGTGTTGGGCTGACTTGAACATACGCTTACTCCTATTGGTTGGTTGTGACTGTGATTGCGCTGAACTGAACTGATCGTAACGCTCAATACGACTGCGCGTTGGCGTTCATTCAGCAAGGTGTTAACGAAAACGAACTGATACTGCGAAAACGGTAGCTGTCTGAATTTATTGTGAATAGTTGATACTGGCGAGAACGATGAGAGGTTCCCCCAGCTTGCCAATATTTGCAAAAAAAGTTTTACCGAGTTGAAAAAGGGTGACTGAAAAGAACGTTACGCCGTATGCCGTTGCATACATTCACGCGAACAAAAAGTTTCTTTGCGTTGTCGCGCTGACACGACGACGGCTTCTTTGGCTGCGACAAACGAACCGCATTCCTTGCACCGCACCATCTCGGCGCTCACCGTCGGGCGGCCTTGCCCTACGGCTTGCCCCGCCGCTCGCATAGCCTCTTTCAGCTTGTTTACGTCGGTGAGAGTGGCGCGTACGTTAAACGCCAGACGCGCGATCATCTTGAATACATAGACGACGAACGCGAACACCAGCGTATAAAAAACCAGTTTGAAAATGAGTCCCAAATGAATTGCCTCGAAAAACTATTTAGCCAAACTATTTCACTGTCGGCTTTTCCACTGCCGGGCCGTGATCGAGCGTTGATTTGTTTCCACTGGCTGGAGCAGTTGTCACAGGAGCATTGGTTGCCGGAGCGCTTCCGGCTTTCGCTTCGGCCAACGCATTGCGTGCGTCGTTGAGAATTCCGTCGTTCGGTTTGATCTTCTCGATTTCGGTGAGCAGCTTTTCTGCCTCATTGAGTTGCTGGCGCGATTCGATGAGCGAGAACATCAACACGACTTTGCTGCCGAGGTCTTCGGGCTTGCGCTTGAGCGCCGCGCGCGACCATTGAATCGCTTCAGGATATTTGCCTGTGAGCAGATATGACGTAGCCAGCGCCGACATCGGACGCGGGTCTTCGGGCTTGAGTTTATTGGCTTGCGTCAGGTAAGGCAGCGCGCCTTCGGCCCGACGAATTTGCAGGAACTGATCAGCCGCCGCCATCTGCGCTTCAAAATCGTTGGGACTGGCTTTAGCGGCTTCGAGCAGTTGCGAAGTTTGTTGCTGCACCGCATTCGCATCACCGGTTGTAGCATTCGCACTCGCAGCCGGTACGGCGGCGGCTTTCACGATTTCCTGCGCGGCGCGAAAGCGTGCATTGGCTACGCGAAACCCGCAGAACAAGCCGATCAGCAAGCCAATCAGCGCGAGCGATCCTTTGGTTTGCAGCAGTTCAAAAAATTTACGCATAAAGTTTGGGGAGACAGGAGACAGAATTCAGGAGACGGAATTCTGACTCCTGAATTCTGTCTCCTGAATTCCTTTCATCACAGAGCTGATCTATAAGCCGAATTTTGTACTCTTGCGAGTGATGATCATTCGTCTAGGCGCGTCATTACTGAAACGCTCATGCGACCTACCCGGTGAAGCGTCCGGCTTGCGCCGGCACTGAGTCGGACCAACTCAAATCAACACCCTATTTGGTCTTGCACCGCAGGGGGTTTGCCTAGCCAACGATGTCGCCACCGTTGCTGGTGAAGCCTTTACCTCACCGTTTCACCATCGCCCACGCGCCCCTAGCGTTACCGTTAGTTGCCGTTCGGGCTGTCTATTCTCTGTTGCACTATTCCGTCGGGTCGCCCCGCCTGGCCGTTAGCCAGCCTGCTGTCCTATGGTGTTCGGACTTTCCTCTAAAGTTTTGCAACTCCAGCGATCATCCAATCTGCTCTGTGACGCGGCGGAGTATAG
>JAYSVR010000142.1:0-24350 GCA_043718445.1 Acidobacteriota bacterium
TCGTCGTCTAGCTCCGGCTCCTAAGCCCACATTCAATTATACTAAGCCGCTGGAATCATTGGAGATAGAAGCACGAAAAGTTCCCGGATAGCCTCTGAGAACTGGGGGTTAGCGGGGCATGTTATTAAGACTGGGGATATGCTTTTTGCTTCTGACCTTGAAAAAGATGAGAGACTTCGACAAGTGCGCGCGAATAATTTTTCTGAGCCAACACGAGCTTGTATCAGTATTCCGTTAGTGAGTCGTAGCAAAATTATCGGCGTACTCTCCGCGCAGAGTCATAAAGCAGATGTCTTTACGCAAGATGATCGGTATCTAATGAAAGCGCTGGCTAACCATACTGCCATCGCTATAGACAACGCCGTTCAACATAAAGAAACCGTTCAGCGACTAGCAACCCTTTCCCGACTTTATGACACGCTAGCATCTTTGCGAACTGCACTTGATGTCAACGAGGTATTAACGCATGTAGTTGATAACTTGTATGACCTGTTCAGTCTCGACACATGCACCATTGGCCTATTCGACAAACGCCTTGAAAACGTTAGTTTCGTGGCTGAACGTGGATTGAATGGGCAGAAGGTACAACGAAAGTTGGAAGAGTTGCCGGAGGGTTTGCGGGCAAGAGCTTTTTCATCGAGCGAGTTAATTGAAGTACTTAATCTGGGCGAGCATCCAGACCTGCGCGCTAAGTTAGTTAGGCCCGACCTCAAGTCTTTCGTGATTATCCCTTTGCACGGTAAAGCTCTACCAGGTGAAATAAAGCCATTAGGTATTATTACAATGGGAAGTATGAAAGAGCTAGCTCTTTCAATTGAGCAACAAGATTTGTTGCGCGTACTAGCTGGTCAGGCGGCTGTTGCAGTTGAAAACGCTCAACTACACGAAGAGACGAAAGCTTGGGCGCAGCGGCTTGACCAACTGAATCAGGCTGAACACGATATTGTTGCTGAAAAAGAACTCACGCCACTATTACGCAAGATCGCCGGTAAAGCAGCCGAATTTATCGAGGCCGCTGGTAGTGGCGTATTTCTGTTAACTGAAGATAAAAAACATCTCAAATTAACCGCAGCCGAGGGGGAGAACCGTAATCACGAAGGAAAGCTATTTTCTATTGACAAAGGAGTTATAGGCAAAGTTCTTGAGACTAAAAAAGCTTATTTGGTTAGTGATTATCCGCACTGGCCAGAGAAACTTGATGTCTTTCACGATGAGCAACGCACTGTTGTGGGCGTACCGATTTTCTCCGGCACCGAAATTACCGGCGTCTTGACAGTAAATGATGTGAAAGAAGGGCGCACTTTTAATGTGGCCGATATAGAGTTGCTATCACGCTTAGGGCAACTGGCAGGTATTGAAATCGAAAAGGCTCTGCTTATGGAAAAGAACGCAGAGTTACTACAAGAACGTAAGGTAATAAGCGATATTACAACAGCGCTTGTATCAGTGGTCAAATCTGATCAGTTGTTCAGAACCATTTTCCATGGTCTTAGTAACAGCTTCGGTTATAATACTTGCGCTATATTGCTAAAGGATCAAGTAACCAAAGAACTATACTACGAGCATGCCGTCAATTATCCGGCAGGTATTGTGAAGTCTCGAAGAATCAAAATTGATGGCAGCCAAAAAGGTGTTACTGCTTGGGTCGCTAGAAATCGTACCCACAAAATCGTCCCAAACGTAAAAGAAGAGGAATTATACCTTCCAGGCGCTGAAAACAGCCTTTCAGAGATTGCCGTGCCGCTCATCTATCGTAACGATGTAATCGGCGTACTGAACGTTGAAAGCACAGAATTAAATGCATTTGACGAGCGGGACTTACGCCTTCTCACCCAAGTCGCAGCCGCTATCGCTATTGCGATTAAAAACGTATGGTTTTATCAGCAATATAAAAAAAAGAATTTGACATTACTTCGAATGAGCGCTGTTGGTAAGGCTATGAGCGAATCCCTCGACCTTGATCACGTCTTAAATCAAATCGCTAGATATGGTAAAGAACTGCTCAACGCAGAGGTCTGTGCGGTTTTCAGCGTGCAGCGTAAAGGTTTTTATAAATTAGAGACCTACGATGGCTCACTTTCTAGTGCCTTCGATCCGAACATAGAGATGGACATTCAAGCAGGTGAAACCGCCTGTTTGACAAACCGGACTCATTCGTCACTAGCAATCCGACTGAATTTGCGTAATAAGGAGAGCGAAGAAACTATTGGGTTTATCAAAGTAGAAAATAAGCTAGAGCGAGAAAGGTATTCAAATTTACCTTTGCCTTTCGATAAACAAGATTCCTTAACCTTAAAAGCCTTGGCTAGTTATGCCGAGGCCGCTGTTCAAAACGCTAGGCTTTACTCACAAGCAAACGACAAACTCACTGCCACTAAAAGCGCCGCCATAGCATTAGCTGCAACATCGGCGTGGGCGCACGACACTGCACACGACACGTATATCTTGCGTGCAGCAGCGTCAAACCTATTACAAGATCTCAACGAAGTGACAGGGCTTGATCCGCATGTGCGCGAAACAGTAGAGCAAATTCGGTTGAGTGCAGAAAACGTGGCAGCACTTATTCCTAGCACATCTCCCGATCTTAGCAATAAAGAGCCAGTCTATGTTGATAAAGTTTTGCAGGCCGTTCTAAAAAAACGAGAGACTCAACTAAACAAAAAATTAATTGAATCAACGGTTATTTTCGATGAAGTGCCGCCAGTTTACGCGAATAACCAATCCTTGCATGTAATTTTTGATAACCTGATCCGAAATGCTATGAGATACATGCCTAATGGCGGGCAGCTTTTATTCTACGCCCACGTCAATGGTAACAATTTATCTATTGAGGTGTCCGACACTGGCACGGGTATTCCTAAAGCAATACAGAGTCAAATTTTCAATCGCCGTGTGCGCGGTGAAAATGGAGGCACAGGTATTGGTTTATTGTTGATTCGTGCTTATTTACTCGCATATGATGGCGATATAGAGCTACGGCATTCTGACTCTAATGGAACTATTTTTGTGTTTCACTTGCCATTGGCTTCTAGCGAGCTATTTACAAAAAAGGAGACTTTATATGTGTAAGCCGACAATTCTTTTGGTTGATAATGAACCAAGGTTTCTAGCTATTTCTAAGACATATATGGAACGGGCGCAGTATTCAGTGCTAACGGCGAACGACGCAGCAGAAGCTCTGCGAACATGCCGAGAGCAAGTTGTACATCTAGCTGTGATTGACATTCGCTTACAGGACAACACTGACGAAAGTGACTTTAGCGGGTTGCATTTGGCGGCTGAACTTCCGCTTCATATTTTTAAGATAATTCTTACTGGCGAGAGTTTTCCGAACTCGGAAATCCTGGTACGTAAGACTATAGAGTCAGATGACCAAGGACGAGTGTTGGCAGCAAGCTTTATTTGGAAGCAGGAAGGCCCGGAGAAAGTCTTAGAAACAATCCGAAAGGCTTTTCGCTTTAATATAAAACTAAACCCTAAGCTTAAAGTTAATTTAGCTAAAACGATTACTTGGCGCACTTTAGTTGAGCAGGTAAAAAAGCTACGGGAGCTTGATGATGACGCCAAACAAAAAGCGGAAGTAGTATTAAGAGATTTGACCTGTAAACTGTTTCATGAAAAAAGCCTAGTCCATTTTTGGCAAACGTCACCTGGACATGGTCATTGCACAGTAGCTTGGGTGCAAACCAAAGTTGATGAAACTAAAGGGGTCAACCATGCTATCAAGCTTGGACCTCGAGAGAGCATTGAGCGAGAGGCCGAAAATTATAAACAATACGTAGAGCCATTTGTAGCGCGTGCGGCAGTAATGCAGCAGGGACCTGTTTGGTCGCGTGAGATGGGTGCCATCGCTTATACATTCTTAGGAGAAGAAGATCAGGTAAAGACGTTTCGTGATTATTACAATGACGTGCAAATAAGCAACGCCCGCATCAATGAAATATTGAATCACCTTTTCAATGCGTGCTGTCGCAATTGGTATACCGGCAGGCGTAGACCCCAGGGAGGTACTCAAAGAAAACATTTAGATATTCTGTACCGCGAAATATTAAACCTGGATAACGAGAAGCATATCGCTGAGATATACCAAAGGCGAGACGACCTGATCGAACGAAGTTTGACGGGTAATTTCCCAATACAGCTTCTTGATGACAAAACATTGCGAATACAAATTGCTGACAAGCTACAGCTAAAATTGCCTGACCCTATTCATTTTACTTTGGAGAAATACAACAGTGAAACAGGTCAGAATCTATTTCCGTTACCTTCTCAAATTGCAATAACACATGGCGACTTGCACAGCGATAACATAATTGTTAGCAACGCTTGTCGCACCTGGCTTATTGATTTCTATAAAACAGGCCGGGGGCCAGCATTTCGCGATTTCGCTGCGCTTGAAAGCGACATTAAGTTTACTTTATTTCAATCAAAAAGCCTGCGCGATTGTTATCAGTTGGAGCAAGCGTTGGTCGAATTTCCTAATTCGCTACTTGACGCTTTCGTGCCGCAGTTCAAGCAACCTGAGCAATTGCGTGCGCTTGAGGCGATTCGATGCTTACGCGAATTGGCAAATAACCTAACCGGTGAGGATGCCTTACAAGAATATTTGATCGCATTGCTTTTTTACGCGCTCAAACGCATTACTGGATACACTTCTAGTAATATCATTGAACCAGCAGGAAATACCACGCACTCTTATCCGCAGCGATGATATGTGAGCGGTTGCAAAAAGAAGCTCAAAAGAAGATCTCCGCACAAGGAGCGACCATGAAGATATTTTTGAGTTATGCCCGTGAGGATAGAGATCAAGTGAATGAAATATATCAACAGCTTACGGATGCTGGGCACGCTCCCTGGATAGATCACGAAAAAATTATTGAGGGAGAAAAGTGGAAGCGCGCGCTTCGCCAAGCTGTAAAAGGCTCCGATATATTCGTAGCTTGTCTATCGCAAAACTCTGTAAGTAAACGGGGCGAAATTCAAAAAGAAATACTACAGGCTCTCGATATTTATGATGGACTGCTACCGGACGATATTTTCCTAATCCCTGTATTAATGGAAAAGGACGTGAAGATGCCGGAACGCTTGGAAGAGTTTCAGGCTGTGAAGCTTTTCGAGCCGAATGGCTTTGAGAGACTTTTGCGGGCTATCGAAGAAGCTAAACGACGCCGGGAAGCTAAGGCAAACTAAAACAAGTAGCGAAGCAAACATGCAACCTGTAAAGCAACAATCCCATCCGTTGGCATATCGTCAGGCATTGGTCGAACAGCTTGCCCGTTGCATACGTGCGGGCGATTCGTGTTCGATAATCGGAGTGAGCGGGATGGCGAAGAGTAATCTCTTTCGCCATCTGCTTTTGGACGAAGTACAAGCACGCTTTTTAGGCGAAGACTGGCGGCGTTATTTATTCGTTTCAGCGGATGCGCATGCGCTGGCTGAGTTATCTGAACAAGCGGCGTATGACTTGTTGGCGGAGCGATTGCATACGGCTTGTTTGCAGCGCGAGGTTGCGCCGGAAATCTGTGCGCGGGTGGAGCGTGCGAGCGAGCAAGTAGCGCAGGCAACAACGGCGTTGGGATGGCAGCGGGCGTTTCGGCAGGCGGTGCGGGCAGTGATGGAATCAGACACCGGCTGGCATTTGGTGGTGTTATTCGATCAGTTCGATGAGGTGTATCAGAAATTGCCGCCGCAATTTTTTGTCAATTTGCGCGGCGTGCGGGATGAATATAAATACCGCGTATCTTATTTGGCCTTCACCCGCGAAGAGTTACCGCGATTAAATAACGCGCCGGAATGCGAAGAGTTTTATGAGTTATTTTCGGCGAATGTGTTCGGGCTTGCGCCTTACGATCAGGCCGATGCGTTGGGGTTGTTGGCGCGGGTGTTGAGGCGTTATGAAACCAATTTGTCAACGACAGTTAGCGAGCAGTTAATCTGGTTGACGAGTGGGCATCCGGGGTTATTGAAAGCTGGGTGTTTGGCGCTCATCAGGAATCAGGTAGTTTTGTCCGAAAGGGATGACGAAGCTGTGACGGCTTTGTTGAAAGTGGATGACGTGCGAACGGAGTGCGGCAAGTTGTGGGAGGGCGTTAGCGAGGCGGAACAACACGCCTTGAAAAATCTGGCGCTTCAGTCTGGCGTGTTGAGCGATCAGGAGACGAGCCGCCGTTTGCGGTTGAAGCATCTCGCTTATGAACGCGACGGACGGCTCATTCCGTTTTGTGCCGTCTTTACCGGTTATCTCGCCGGGCAAAAAACGAGTGGCGTTACTTCAGCCAAACTTCAGACCAAAATTCAGGCAGGCTACATACGAATTGATGCGGCGGGGGAGGTTTGGATTGCCGATCAACAGGTCGTGCCTGCGCTGACGAAAAAAGAACTGGCGTTGTTGGAATATCTTTGCCTGCAACCGGGCCATTTGCGCACGAAGGATGAAATTATCGCCGTGGTTTACCCGGAAGAATATCAGGTGGGCGGCAGCCCTACGGATGACGCGCTGAATACGTTGGTGAAACGGTTGCGCGATCGGTTGGAACAAACCGCTCAACGAGGCGCGTGTGTAGTCACGGTCCGCGGCAAGGGTTATCGGTTGGAAGTTGGTTAGCACGTATAGCGCTCCTTTATCCCAGTCGGCGACGGAAGTTTTTGACTTCGCTCCAATACTGACCGGCTGACAGCGCGGGGTTGCGCTGCCAGCGTTCGTTGGTGCGGGGGCATACGATTTCTGCGAGGGAGTAATTGTGGATGCGCAATCCGTAATGACGCAGTTGGTCGTTGAGAAATTGCTGCACCTTTACGTTGATCTCTGACGGCGCGTTGTAAAGATCGTCGAAATCGAATTCAGACAACACAGACAGGAGCGATTCTTGATGCAGGCCGGAATAATCAATTTCCTGCTTGCGCCCGCGTTGGTAATAGTTCAGCGGATGGGCGATTTGCAGATCGTAATGAGCCGACAACCGCACGCTTTCGTCATCGAGGGTTTGTATCTCTTCCAGGTTGGTTTCAACTGATTTCAACCGCAAAGAAAGTTTCTTGCATACGCGGTCTCCGAGCTTCAGTTTGTGATAGCCGCGAAAGAGCGATTCCATTTTGCCGTCGGCGCGTTTGATGATGGTGGCGGCGGTGTCGGCTACGGTCAGGTCGCGCCCGAGTACGTAACGTTTGAGCAGCCATACGGCCATCAGCGCCGTCGGGGGCAGCAACATCACCGCCGGATTGTCAGCCATCCAACTGACCGCGCGATAAAGCACGTAACCGGCAACGGCGGTTAGCACTACCAAAAGAATCAGCAGCGACTGAAACAGCGCGATGATGACTCTGAAAATCCCTTTTACCGTGTTTACGAATTGTTCCATTGCGTCCTCCTTGGTTGACGTTACCGGTCTTCGTTGACATTACCGGTCAGAGGGAGCCGATGAGGTCAGCGCCCAGTCATAAACAATTTATTTTTTCAGCGTGAGTATTTTGAACGAAGAGAAGACAAGCCAGCGGGCAATCATCCAATTATTGGCTGATGTTTCATGGCGATTCCGTCTTTTGGCTGACAATCAATTGAAAAGCAGAGAAAAGGCTGTGTCAGACTTGGGCATTCCAAAAAGATACGCGCGGCTTGTCGCTGTGCGGATGGCGATCCACCAGCAACGCCGTAGCGAAAACCTTGGTCAGCAAACTTTCAGTCAATACTTCTTCCGGCGAGCCGCAAGCCAGCAAGCGGCCTTCGTGCAACAACGCTACGCGGTCAGCGAATTCAGCGGCGAGATTGATTTCGTGCGTAATGACTAACGCGCCTAAGTTTCTTTCTCGTGTGAGTCGTTGGACGAGCGCGAGCAGCGCGACTTGATGCGCGAGGTCGGCGTTCGCGGTGGGTTCGTCTAGTAACAAGACTTGCGGCTGTTGTGCCAACGCACGCGCCAAGACTACGCGCTGACGTTCGCCGCTCGAAAGTTGATTGAAACGGCGTTCGGCAAAGTGCGCGGCGTCGGTGTCGCGCAAGGCTTGCAGCGCAGTCGCTACATCTTCTTCGCTGTCAAAACCGAAGGCGCGCGCGTGCGCGAAGCGTCCGGTCAGCACGTATTCCAACGCCGTCAGCGGAAAATGTACGTCGTTGGCTTGTGTGACTAACGCGAGGTGGCGCGCGGCTTCGCGGCGCGTGAGTTGCGCGAGCGGTTCGTCCGCGAATTTCACCGAGCCGCGTTGTGGCGTCAGCGTGCCGCAACCCAATTGCAATAACGTAGATTTGCCTGCGCCGTTCGTACCCAACAAGGCCAGCACTTCGCCCGCGCGCACTTCGAGCGTGATGCCCGCCAGCACTGGTCGGTCGTAGCCGAAATGCACATCATCAAAAGTGAGCAAGTTCATCTTCTACGGCTATCTTTCAACGTCGTTTCAGCAACAGATAAATAAACAAAGGCGCACCCAGCAAAGCTGTAATCGCGCCCGTCGGCAATTCGCGCGGAGCGATGACGGTGCGGGCCAGCGTATCTGCCACCAGCGTGAGCAACGCGCCGCCCAAGGCTGCCGCAGGTAAAACCAAACGATTGTCTGCACCTGCGATCAGGCGGATGAGATGCGGCGTGAGCAAGCCGACATAACCAATCGCGCCGCCCGCCGCGACGGCTGCGCCGGTCAATAACGAAGCCGCAGCAAATACCAGCCAGCGCGTGCGCGCGGTTTCAACGCCGAGCGTGAAGGCTTCGCGCGCGCCGATCATCATCAGGTTGAGCGCGCGCGCTTGCGTGAGCAAAACGCTCAAGCCAAGCAAGAGCGCGGCACCGATAAAGAGCAAACTTTCGGCGAGCGCGTTTGATAAGTCGCCTAACAGCCAGAGCGTGATGTTGCGCAACCGCACGTCGTCCACCAGCGAAAGCATCAGCACATTCAACGAAGACAAAAAGGTTGAGAGGATTACGCCTGCCAGCACGAGTCGCGCGGGATCGTCTTCACGACGACCGAGGCGATAGACCAGCGCGCTGGCGATGCTGGCTCCGGCAAAGCTGAATACGGCGCGCGTGAGGTTGGGCGCGAAAGGCAATTGCGCTGCGGTGATGATGCCGACAATCGCGCCAAAAGCTGCGCCGCTTGAAATGCCTAATATGTGCGGGTCAGCCAACGGATTGCGCAAGAGAGCTTGAAAGGCTGCGCCTGCGAGCGCGAGTGACGCGCCTACGCCAACAGCGAGTGCGATGCGGGGCAGTCGCAATGAGAACAAGATGACTTCGCGTTCACCGAGTTGGTTGTTATGTGTCAGCCATTGTTTTAACGCAGGCCATAACGAAGCGAGCGGGATTGATTCGCTGCCGACGATGAGTGCGACAAAGGCCATCAACACCAGTGCCGCTGTCAGCCACGCCAGCGTCACGAAGACATGGTTTCGATTCAGATAAGCTCGCGTCATGGCTTGGTGATAAAGGCTGACGGATGCAGCGCGCGCGCGAGTTGTTCGAGTCCTTCGATCAGGCGCGGGCCAGGGCGATTGGTGAGGTCGGGGTCAATGTGAATGATGCGATTCTGTTTTATGGCGGGCGTCGTCGCGTAATCCTTTCGCAGCACGCTGTCAGCGAGCTTCTGATTTTCAGGGCGACCTGGGTCAATGATGACTTCGGGCGCGCGGGCGATGGCGGTCTCGCGCGAAAATTGCGGGTAGCCTTTCACGTCCGCCGTGATTGAAACGCCGCCCGCGAGTGTAACCAAGTCGTGCAAAAACGTATCGCTGCCCGCCACCAGCAACGGCGTGTCTTGCACGAGAAAGAGGGCTTTGGGTTTGGATTGTGAAGCTACGCGCGCGGTCACGGCGTTGATGCGCGCGGTGAGTTCGTTATGTAGCTTTTCCGCTTGCGCCGTCGCACCCGTGAGGTCGCCGAGGTGTTGAATCGAAGCCAGCACTTCGCTGACCGAGCGCGGATTGGTCACGTAAACCGGAATCTGTAACTGATCGAGTTGCCGCGTGATTTTTTCGAGCTGGCTCGAAGTCGTAACGATGACGAGATCGGGCTTGAGCGCGATGATGCGTTCAAGGTTGGGCGTGAGCGTATCTCCGACTTTCTCTTTGGCTTTGGCGGCAGGCGGATAGTCGCAATAACTCGTCACGCCGATGACACGTTCGCCGAGTCCTAACGCAAAAAGCATTTCGGTCAGATTGGGCGCGAGCGAAACAATGCGTTGCGGATTAGGCGCGACGGCGACTGTGCGATTGAGTTCGTCAGTGACGGTGCGGCGCGAGGTGTCAGGCGGTGGCGGCGCGGTGCGGCAGGCGGTGAAACCACACAACAACGCGACGATGAATATTCGTGAAAAGGGTTTTGATGGCGGCATAACGTGACCGCCGATTATTAGTCGCCACGTCTGGCTCGTTGTCAAACCCGCAACAAGCCAGACGCGACAGATGGTTTAGCGCACGATTAGTTTGTAGCTGCCTACGTTAAGCGCAGGACGCGCCATCGCTATTTTGTTATTTGAGGCAATCGCGCCGCGATCAATCTCTTGCCCCTTGTCGTTGAGCGCGCGGAACTGGATGGCTTCGGGCGTCACATCGAACAGCATAAAGTGATAGCGGTCGTCGTAACCCAACGCGACCGTCGAGTCGCTGGCATCCATATCGCCTTTGCGCACTTTGCCGCCTGCGCCTGAGACGAAATAGTTCACGCCTTGTTGCGGTTTGGTGCGTTGATAGATGTGGTCGTGGCCGTTGAGTACGAGTTGCACGCCGTGCTTGGCGAGCAGCGGATGCAGGCGTTGGCGCAGGTTCATGTCAGAACCGTGGCGCTTGCCCGCCGAAAAAGGCGGATGATGAAAGAACACGATCTTCCACGCGGCGCGCGAAGCGGCGAGTTCGAGTTCGAGCCATTTCATTTGCGGCGCGTCCATCATGTTCGAGTCGAGCGCGAAAAACTGCGCATTGGCTTCGGGTTGCGCGAACGAATAAAAGCGTTGGCCTTTCATGCCGAAACGGTCATAAGCCAACTGTTCTTCCATCGTACCCATATCGTGATTGCCGAGTACGGCTTTGAATTGCACGTTGCGTTTGAGCAAACCTTGATAGGGCAATTCGAATTTCTTTCGAAAGTCGGCTTCGCCATACATGTTGTCGCCGAGCAATAAGACTTGGTTGAAAGGCGTTTGCGCGTGGGCTTGCGCCATCGCTTCGCCGACGACGAGTTGTTCTGATTTGCCGGTGCCGTAATCGCCAATCGCGGCGAAGGTATAGGCCCCAATGTTTGTGCTGATACGCGGTGCGCTGAAACTGGTTTGCGCGGCCAATGCGAGGGTAGGAGCCGCGAGTAAAGAGTTTGTTAAAAAAGAGCGGCGGGTATGCATGCCTTCAGTCAAAGCTAGGTTCATGAGTTTAGTCCTTCTGTTTCCGTTGAGTGTGGGTAAAGCGGGGTTGCGGTAAATTGCGGCGAACGGGGAGGTTGACGCTGGTGGTAACGAGACTAACTTTTGGGCGGGGGTGCTGCTTGGGAGGTCGAGGCGCATTTTACGCATGCCGCGAATTTGCGCAATCAGGAAAATTGGAAGGGCTGAAAAAAGTTGGCAGGAGTCAGGAGTCAGGAGACAGGAGACAGGAGACAGGAGACAGAATGCTGATCCTGAATTCTGTCTCCTGACTCCTGTCTCCTTGGTTTGTTATTGCAACGTGATCGTTACCATATTTGCCGTGAGCATGTTGCCGTCTCCGTCATTGATCTTGAGGGAAATGGTGACATTGCCCGCAGGCAGATTGGCGGGCAGCGCGAGGTTGAGTTGATCCAATCCTACGAAGCCCGGCGCGACACCGGCATACAGCGCGCGTACGGTCTGTCCGCCGATGGTGATTTCGAGGTCGTCGAGCGCCGCTTGCAAGCCCGTGCCGTAAAGCACGAGGTAAAGCGTTTCGTCAGAACGACGCACCACTGCTGCGGCTACGACCTGGCCGCCTTCGACGCGCGCCAGCGGTTCGTAGCTATATTGCCCGTTGGCTTTGACGCGCAAAGCCAAGCCCGCCGGTACGCCACTGCCCGAAGCATTTGCTGTGAATAAGCCGGGTTTGTTTTCGGTGATGTTCAACTCGCCTTGCGCGATGACGTTGTCGTTGAGTTCGACCGTCACTTGCGCCACGCCCGCGTGCAAACCCGCCGGAACCAGATAGTTGATTTGCGTCGGTGAAACGAAAAACAACTGCGTCGGTGTGCCGTCAATCGTGACGCTGACGCCGTTGAGATCGGTCGGCAACGGCAAGGCACTCGCCACTTTGATTGAGTTCGACATTCCAGCGCCAAACGCCGCAGCGATGCCACCCGGTGAGACTTGCTTGTCATAGCTGGTCGCGTTGACCGAAACGACCGGCGCGAAGCTCTCGAAATCTGAAGCCGTAGCGGACGGCACGACTTCGATATAAACAGCTTCCACGACTCCGCCCTCGGCTTGAATGCCTTTGACCTTGACGGTCGAACCGACTTTCAGCGTTTCGCGTTCGCGCTTGATGAGCGTACGCGGCGAAACGCGCACGGTCTTGTCATCCACTTTCCAGTCGCCGACGAGTTTTTCGCTGGCAGGCAAGGTGACGACTTTGCCCATGAACTCTACGAATTGCGGCGGCGTAGCGGCGGCGGGTTTGACTTCGATGACAGTGGCGTCAACCGAACCGTCCGCGCGCAACGTGCCTTTGACTTCAACCGTAGCGCCCACGACCGCACGACCACGCTCTTGATTGATGCGCGTCTTGTCGGTCACGTGAACCGTGCGTTCGCCTACTTTCCAATCGCCGATTTTGTTGTCGGCGTTGGTGGCCGTGGTAACGGGCAGCGTGACGATCTTGCCGGTGAAGGAGAAGAAAGTGGGCACGACGGGATCGGCTTTGACTTCGATCTCGATGGCTTCAATCACGCCATCCGAACGCAGATTGCCGGTGACTTGCACGTGCGCGCCGACGGCAGCTTTCTTCTTCTCTTCGTTGATTTTGGTTTTGTCTGATACGACGACTTTGCGCTTGCTGACCGTCCACTCGCCGACTTTGTTCGCGGTGGTAGGCAGCGCTTCGACGACGCCCATGAACTTCACGACGCCGACGATGTTGCCGCGCAGCACCTCGACTTCCGCCGCAGCGATCTTGCCGTCAGCCTGTTTCAAGCCTTCGACTTCGACGAATCCGCCGACAATGGCATTGGCTTTTTCCTGAATGAGTTTGGTGCGCTCCGAAACGACAACCGTTCTGCCGTCCACATTCCATTCGCCTTGCAGATTGGCAGCGCCGGGCAGCGCCTTGATCGTGCCGAAGAAATGCACGTAATTCGGATTGCTTTCGAGTTCGCTCTTGACGTTGATGAGCGCCGCAGTGACCGGGCCATTGCCCGTCGCTGTGCCATGCACTTCGACTTCAAGGCCGACTTTCGGAGCCATCGCGTTCGGCGTGATTTTAGTCGTGGCATTGACGGTGACGGCACGTCCGCTGACTTTCCAGTCGCCGATGAAACCGGTTGTCGTCGGCAGGGTTTCGATCTTGCCTTTGAAAATTACGCGCACGGGTGGAGCCGGAGGCGTCGGTTTGGTGGTGATATTCGTCGCGGTGATGACGCCTTGCGCAAACGTGCCTTCGACATCAACGAGCGTACCGACCGCGACGGCGGCTTTATCAGATACGACTTTGGTGGCTGCGTTGACTGTGACTTTGCGTCCGCTGATCGTCCAATCGCCGATGCGGCCCTCTGTCGTAGGTAGCTTTTCGATTACGCCGCTAAACCTGATCGCTTGTACGGGCGGCGTTTCGGGTTTCAACACCAACAACGTCGCCGACAACGAACCGTCAGCGAGTTGCAAGCCCAAGCCTTCGACCATCGAACCGACCGCGAATTGCTGATTTTGTGTCGCCACCAAACGAGTATTGGTTGTGACCTTGACGAGTTTGCCGCTGATCTTCCAATCGCCGATGCGACCCGTCGTGCTGGGCAGGCTCTCGACCGTACCTTTGATTTCGACGGGGAAGCTGCCCGCGCGGAATTTGACTTCGACCAAAGTGGCGGCAATGGTCGTCGTCGTACTGGTGGCAGCCGCAATGCCATCAACTTCGACGAACGCGCCGACTTCGATTTTGCCGCGTTCGGTTTTGATTACAGTTTTATCGGTGACGGTGACCTTTCGGTTATTGACTGTCCATTCGCCGACGAAATTGGTGGTGGCGGGCAAGGTATTGATGACGCCTTGCCATTCGACCGGACGATCTTGCGCGAACGCGCTGGCAGATAAAGCCAACAGGGTTGCGGCAAGCTGTAGCGCGACGAGGGCTACGAACTTTGGTTTGCGGAATTGCATGATTTGAGTGACTCCTTATTTTGAGGGGTTGCGCTGCGACTTTTCGTCGCATACACGATTGCCTGCTATTGCGAGATGTATGGTGGAACGGTGGAAAGACCTGCCAGATGGTCAATCAAAAATTACACAAAAGGTCAGCGTTCGTCAGGGACGAGACGAAGCGAATCAACCTTTGCTGGAAGTTGTCGGGGCTTAAAAATTACAAAACGTGGGAGCTATAAAGGCAGCCTGATACTAGCACAGGAATGCCAAAAAAATTCCAGCTTTATTTTCTTGAACGTGAAAAACTGCTGTCGAACAGATGTGCTTTGTGGTGGTGCAATCGGCGCGGTTAGAATGACTTTCAAACCTTCAAGTTGCATGCCGAACATTAAAGTTAGAAATCATGATTTTACCCATTACGCTTAAAGACAGCTTCGGACGCACGATCCGCGACCTGCGCATTTCGGTGACGGATCGCTGCAACTTCCGCTGCTTTTATTGCATGCCGACCGAAGCCATGGAATGGAAGCCGAAAGCCGAGATTCTGAATTACGAAGAAATTCTGCGGCTGTCAGAACTGTTCGTCAGTCTGGGCGTCAACAAATTGCGCGTCACCGGCGGCGAACCCATGTTGCGCCGCGATCTCGAAACCTTGATCGAACGCCTCGCCCGCATCGAAGGCCTCGCCGATCTGGCGATGACCACCAACGCGCACTTTCTGAAAACTCGCGCAAAGGCGTTGAAAGCAGCAGGCTTGCAACGCGTCACCGTCAGTCTCGATTCGCTCGAACCCGAACGCTTCGCCTTATTGACCGGACGCAATGAACTCAACACCGTGCTGGCGGGCATTGACGCCGCTATCGAAGCGGGTTTGCATCCAGTCAAAATCAACTGCGTTTCGATGCGCGGCATCAACGATGATCAGTTCTTGAAATTCGCCGCCTTTGCCCGCGAACGCGGCGCGCACGTGCGCTTCATCGAATTCATGCCGCTCGACAACGGCAAAGTCTGGAAGCGCGAAATGGTCGTCACCGGCGAAGAAGTCCGCCAAGCGATTCACGCGGTTTATCCGCTCGAACGGGTTCCTTCAGACAACCCCAGCGAAACCGCGCGGCGCTGGCGCTTCGTTGACGGCGCGGCAGGTGAAATCGGTTTTATCAACCCCGTCTCGCAACCTTTCTGCGGCGCGTGCAGCCGCATCCGTCTCACGGCAGACGGCATGCTGCGCACCTGTCTGTTCTCGCACGTCGAACACGACATCAAGTCACTGTTGCGGCGCGACGCTCCGATAGATGAGTTGCTGGATTTTATTTTGATGACCGTCGAGAAAAAAGAAGAGCGCCATCACATCAATGACCTTGAGTTCGTGCAGCCGTTGCGTACGATGTCGTGCATTGGTGGTTGATTTTTAAAGTTGTATGGCGGTACTCCAGACGAAAAGTAGGCGACATTCATCAGTCATCGCGCCAGTGCCAGCGTTACGTCGTTTCACTGTTGACGAGTATTACGGGATGGCGCAAGTCGGCGTTTTGCGCGCGGATGAGCGATTGGAATTGCTGGAAGGCGAAATCGTTGTAGCCATCAAAGAATCACCGATGCACGCGGCTGCTCGTCACCGTCAAGACGGTGAATTTAACCGAAATCGCCAGCGTCTTTGTCGGCAAAGCTAAAACCGCTTCGAAGTACAAAGCGACACAATCAGAAAGCCAAACCTGAAATGCTTCTGCTTGCCGATATCAGTTCAAGCCAAAGACAAACAATGCCTGCCCCGCCGCAATCGCTACGTATTGCTTGCCGTCCATCGCAAAGCTGATTGGATTCGCATTGATCGTGCCGCCGGTTTGCACCTGCCACAGCGGTTGGCCCGAAGCGGCGTCGAGCGCGAAGAAGTTGCCTTCGTTCGAGCCGCTGAAAACCAGTCCGCCCGCCGTCGCCAGTACACCGGCCCACGCGGGCGTATGCAGGCGGAACTCCCATTTCAACTTGCCCGTAGCCACGTCCAACGCGCGCACTGCGCCCCAGGCTTTGTCGTCGCCGTCAACCGGACGTTCGCCGCCGCCTGAGAAAAACGTACCCGGTTTGAATGTCACGTCGCTCTTGAAGTAGTAGGCGCTGCGTTCGCGCACGGCGACGTAAAACAGTTTGGTCACGGGGGAGTAAGCCGGACTCAGCCAATTCGTAGCGCCGTTGAGCGCAGGCCAGACTAGCGTGCCTGCTTCGCTCGGCTCAGAGTTGGGCAAGACGATGGGACGGCCTTTCGCATCAAGTCCTTTAGCCCACGTTTGTTTGACGTAAGGCTCGCCCAATACGAATTCGCCCGTCGCACGGTCGAGCAGGTAATAAAACGCATTGCGATTCGCCATTGCCACGAGCTTGCGCGGACGGCCATTGATCTCCGTGTCGAGCAGCACAGGAATCTGGCTCGCATCCCAATCGTGCGTGTCGTGCGGCGTATATTGAAAGTGCCACTTGATCGCGCCCGTAGTCACGTCGAGCGCCAGCAACGCGCAGGTGTAAAGGTTGTCGCCGGGTCGCACATCGCCGTTCCAATCAGGGCCGGGATTGCCCGTGCCCCAATAAAGCAGCTTCAGTTCTGGATCGTAAGAACCTGTCACCCACGTAGCTCCACCGCCCATCTTCCAGACTTCGTTCTTGCCGCCTTTCCAGGTGTCGAAGCCCGCTTCGCCCGGTGCGGGAATCGTGTAACGCCGCCACGCGAGCTTGCCGGTCTTCGCGTCGTAAGCATCCAGAAAGCCGCGAATGCCTGCTTCGCCGCCGCTCAATCCCACGATGATTTTGCCGTCCACGGCAAGTGGCGCGGCGGTGATGGCGTAACCGAGCTTGTTGTCTTGCACTTTGGTTTCCCAACGCAACGCGCCCGTACGCGCATCGAGCGCGACGAGATAACAATCCAACGTACCGAAATAAACCGTGTCGTCGAGCAGGGCTACGCCGCGATTGGTGGGGCCGAAGCCGATGGTTTGCGCCTTGGCCGAAGCCTGCCGCTGCCACGTCCACAAGCGGCTGCCCGTACGCGCATCGAGCGCCGTCACGCGCGCGGGCGGCTCGGTCAGATACATCACGCCGTCGGCGACGAGCGGCGAAACCTGCAATCGTCCGCGACTTTGCATTTGATAAACCCACGCGACTTTCAGACGCGCTACGTTTTCCGGCGTGAGCTGGTTGAGCGGCGAGAATCTTTGCGCGTTGTAATCACCCGAATACGTGAGCCAGTTGTTGGGTTCGCGTTCGGCTGCGGTGAGGCGTTCGTAAGGCACTTGTGCGTTTGCTGATACGGCGAGCAAAAAAGAAGCGAACAGCAACGGCAGTAAAGTTTTCATTTCTCACCTCGCAGACTTGCCAGATAGGCGATCAGGTCATCAAGTTCAATAGCCGAAAAAGCATTTTTGTAACTCGGCATCGTCGAGACGGCGAACTCTTTTTTGATTTCTTTCAACTCGGCTTTACGGAAGGAATGATAGCGATTCGCCGCGTCGCGCATTTGAATCGTGAAGGGGTCTTCGTTGACGCGCGCGCCGCGCACGCGCTGCCCCTCGGCGGTGGTTACGCTCACAACCAGGAAGCCTTCCGGTACGGCGGTATTAGGTTCGACGATGGCGGCACGCAAATAGGCGGCGCTGCGACTTACGCCGATTTCGGTGAGTTCGGGGCCAGAGACACCGCCCTTGCCGCGTACGACGTGACAGTTCGCGCAGTTCTTCTCGAACAACGCTTGCCCGCGTGTCGCATTGCCCGCGAGCTTTACGTTTTGTACTCGTCCGAGCGAACGCACATAAGCGGCGACCTGTCGAACTTCGCGTTCGTTGAGTTGCCAGAAGCCGGGCATCTCGGTGTCTTCGATGCCTTCCGCGATGACCTTTGCTAACTCGCTGGGCGTAGCCGCGCGCGGCAGCTTCGGCAGGTTGAGCGCAGGGCCTTTGCCGCCCGTGCCTTCGATGCCGTGACAGAGTGCGCATTGGTTATTGTAAAGCCTTTTGCCTTGTGTCAATTCGGTGGGCGGAGCGTTACGTTGCGATTGCGCTGCCGCCAGAGCGACAGCCAACAGCAACACCAACGCCAACCAAGCAGAGTGATGTTTCATTGTGTTTGTCTTTCTAAGTTCGGACTAAGTTCGGACTAAGTTCGGATTGTTTCGGTGCAACGTAGCGTAGGCTGTCCGGTCTGCGCTTGTCTACGCCTCGTGGCGTTAGGTGCGACAGCGCGCAGCATCGGACAGCCTACAGTTGTGGCTGAGAACGAGATGAAAAGTATGAGCGAGCAGGCGCGTGCTTATCGCTGGTTCAGCAAGTCGGTTGAAAGGATGGTCTGCTTTGCTCGCTTGGCAGGCATGGAATCGGATTGGCACAGCAGCCCGCCTAACGCGAGTTTCAAAATCTCTTCGGTAATTTGTTCTGCCTTCAAACGCCCTTGCGTGTCGTACCAGCGCGCGACCCAGAGCATCGTGCCGAGCAAACTGAACGCGGCGACGGTCGCGTCCAGCTCGCGCAACTTCCCCTCGCCGCGCAACTGCCTGAGCGTATCGCGGATCAATTCGACATACGCGCGCTTGCGTTCATCAATTTTGCGGCGTTGCGCGGGGCTGAGGCCGCCGGTTTCATCTACGGCAATGGTGACCGGGTTGCCGCGTGCTGAAGCACCATTCGTGATGAGTCGCACGTGATTGCGAATGATTCCGTGCAGCCGTGTTTCAGCATCAGTCATCGTTTGTGCAGGCCTGATGACGTGGCGTTCCAATTGATCCAGCCCGAAATTCATGATGGCAAACAACAAATCCTGTTTACCGCCGGGGATGAAGTAATAGAGCGCGGCTTTGGTGACGCCGACGGCTTCGGCGATTTCGTTCATCGAAGTCGCGTCAAAGCCGCGCTCGCAAAACAGCGAAGCCGCCGCGCGATAAATTTGCGTGAGGCGTTCGTTGTCGGTTTCCGCAAAGTTCAGGTGCGAGGTTTCCATGATGGATGATCGGGGATGGATGATCGGGGGATGATTGGGGATGACCCGTTGAATTGTTTTCCGTTACAATCCGGCCCTCGGCAAAGCCGCCGACCGAATCAATGGAGGAACTGCAATGATGATGACACTGGATCAAGTAATCGCCGCCGTGCAGACGCTGCCGCGCGATGACCGCCGCAGCCTGAGACAGTGGATACAGGAGCAAGAGCGACGTGACGCCGTCGTTAAAGCGCCTGCTGTCGAAACCGCTACGCCACCAAACAACGGCGCGCGACCTGCGATGGAAACCGTCGAACAGCAACTCGCCCGCTTTCGCAAAGCGATGGACTGGATTGACGAACACCGCGCCGAATACCTCGGCCAATGGGTCGTACTCGACGGTGACCGACTCATCAGCCACGGCCCGAATTCCCAAACGGTTTTTGAACAAGCCAGAGCCGCAGGGATTGAAACGCCCTTTCTCGAACAAATTCGAGAAGAAGAAAAAGGGCCTTTCATGGGAGGCTGGTTGTAATGCCCCACACCCTGACGTTTGCCAAGGTTTACCAGTACTCCGACGTGTACGTCTCGGTCTAGTGGATCATGAAAACTTGATCTACCTCAGCGATTACCACGATCCGGTTTAGCGCGCGCCGTCCGGTTATTGCGCGGCCTTCTGCGCTGCGGGCTGGATGCTCAGTTCCGGCACGGGGCGCACGACAGTAATCTCAATGTTTGCCAACACCCCGGCCGGCATCACTGGCGACAGTTTCAATTCGGCTGCCGCTTTGGCCCTTGCCATTTCAAACTTGACCCCGTCGGCGTAGGAATCGAACAACAAGAGCGTGCGGTATTCATTCGGATCACCGCCCATTACGACTTTGCCTGTCAGCACGCCTTTGCCACCGGCCTTCTGATTCACCGGCAAGAGATTTTCCTTGGCGAACTTTTCGTACTCTGCGGCGCGGCCTGGCATCACGGTGAGTTTGATTGAGAGCATCAGTTTGGCGGGTTCGTTCGACGTTGGTGGCAGGCCCAAATCGGGCCGCGCTTGTGTGACGTAGACATGCCATTCCGTATAGAAGCGAGATAGCTTCTGGTTGAGCGCCTGCGCTGCTTCCGGCCCCAGCGCCTTTGCCAGCCGGATGGGTTCGTCAAGCTCCGTCAGGCTATCAAGCGGCCTGATAATGATGCGCGTGCGCATATCACCCTGAGCTACGCTTAACACGGTGAGCCGTGTTACCCCGGCCTTCTTCAGCGCCGGCAGGACTTCGGTCTGGTAAAGCTTCCTCCATTCCGCACCCATCCCGGGTTGAAGCTTGACCACCTGCACTTGATAAAACTGCGGCGCGGCGGGTTGGGTTTGCGCGTAGCCCAGCGGCGCGAGCGCGGCCAGCAACAGGCCGAGTAGCGCGACGCGCGTGAATTGCGATGATGATTGGTGAAATCTGTGTGTCATGGTTTTTCTCCTTGTTGGGTTGGGTTGACGATTGAAAGATGCGGGTTTACTGCACTTGATCCACGAGCGTCAGCAATTGCGTGCGCACGGTTTTACGCGTGGCGTTGGTTTGCTGTGTCGCTTCGGTGATGTTTACGCCCGGCAACACTTTGCTGGTGAGGTCGGGTGGATATTGCGTTTCGAGATGTTCGAACTTGTCGAAGAAGCTCAGGCTAAATTGACCGTAGTCCCGCTCCGCCCCGCCGGGATAGCGGACGACGAAGCGTCGCCAGCCTTTGAGGATGCCGCGCTTGACACGCTCCTCATGCACCGGCTTCCAGTATTTGGTGAGCAGCGCCGTATACTCCGCGCCTTTGCCCGGTTCCGCCTTATGAAAATTGATCTCGGCGAAGGGCGCTGGCGGCAGCGGTTGCGGATTGAGTCCGACGCTGTCTAACAGTGTGACCAACTCTGAACGCACTATGCGGATCAGCCCCTGCGACCGCGCCGCGAGTTCGGCCCCGGTGGTGTTCGGAAAGACTTTGGTGAAGACCGCAGGCGGATACGGCCTTTCGACATCGGTAAACTTGTTGAAGGTGGTGATGGTGACCCGGTCGTATTCGCGGGCCGCGCCGCCGGGGAAGCGTACGCCCCACGCCGACCACGATTTGATGATGCCCTGCTTGACGCGCTCGCGCTGGATGGGCAGGTAGACCTCTTGTTCCAGCTTGCGGTAATCGGCGAATTTGCCCGGCTCGAATTTGAAATACTCGAACAAGGCGTATTGGGACGCGGCGGGTTGCGCTTGTGCCTCAGCGCGTTGCCGCAGACTCGGCGCACAGAGCGCGAGCAGCACGAACAACGCGAGACAAAACGAACGAATCGAGAGTTGGTGAATTCCGTATGCCATGATTTTTCTCCTTGTTGGGTTGTGATTGAAATTGAAGGTGAATGAAGCTGTCCCGCTGCGCACATCACCGCGCCTGCGCCGCTGCCTTGCCATTCACGATGCTCAAGTCCGGGCGATAGCGCAGCCAATAATCCGAGTTGCAAGTCACGACGCCCGCCGCCAGCAATTGAGCATCCGCTTGCCGGTCGAACGCTGCGTCGAGGTCGCTGAAACGCTCGCTCATACGCCACGACAGAAAGGTGTTGTTTACGTCGCCGCCATAACGCAGCTTGGCGAACCATTCCGTCGCCGCCGTGTTGCGCGGCAACAGTTCGCGTAACGCCCATTGCGCGAAATCGCCTTCGCGTTGCGGCGCGGTTGTCGTGATGCGCAAGCGCGCCAGACGCGGCCATACAGAAGGAAGCCGCGCGTTCAACTCAGGCCGCGTGACGATGACGTAAGCGAGCCGCTCTTCATAAAATTGCGCGAACCGCATCCACTGCGCCGTAGTAGCGGGAGCCATTTCCTGCGTTCTGAATTGATAAAAGTCTCCGGCGTCTTCTATCGGTTGCAGCATGATGAGTTCGTTCCGGTCGCCCAGCGCCGTTGACCAGACGTAAAGCTCTTGCACGCCGCCCTTGATGCGCGCGGGGTTGAGTTCGCGCTGGATGAAAGCGGCGTAACCAGGTTGCAAATTGCGGTACACCGTCATTTGAAAAAACTGCGGCGGCCTGACGGGCGGCGTTTGCGTATGCGCGGCAGGTGACCACGCGAGCACGCACAGTGCGACGTAACCGAGCAAATGTGACAGCCGATGTGTAAGCATTGTTTTCTCTCCTTAACTGACACAGTTGGCTATTGTGTTTGCGCCAACAGCGTCAACGTTTCGCTGCGTGTGTATTGGCGCAGCGCGTTGGTGCGCGCCACCAAGTCGGCGCTCTGTCCCGGATGCAGCTTCTCCAGCACTGCGGCGATGCCGGGACTTTCGAGGTCCTGCCATTTGTCGAAGCTGCGAACGGAGATATGGGTATAGGGCAGGGCAGTTCCTGATCCGCGCACGCTGTAAAACTGCCATGATTTCAACCGTCCCTGTTTGACCATTTCCTGATGCGCAGGCAGCCACCATTCGCGCTCGGCTTTGACGTAATCCGCGCCCTTGCCGACTTCGGCTTTCATGAATTCAAGCACGATGTATTTCGGCCCGGCGGGCGGCGGCGTTTGCGTCAAGCCGGGCCGCGTGACAAAGCTGCCAACCACGAAGGCCGCGGCCAGCAAAAGCGCGAACTTGAGTTTGGGAATGAGTGTAGTGAAGGTGTTGTGGTTCATTTCGATTCTCCTTTTTGAATTGGGTTGAAGTGGATTGAGGGCGCAGCGCAGCTCACTTCGCCGCCAACAGCTTGCCCTCGGCGATGCTCAGTTCCGGGCGATAGCGCAACAGCCAGGCTTCCTCTGACACGACTACGCCTTGCGGCAGTTGGCTGAACAGCTTCTGCGCCGCGTCTGCGCCGAGCAGTTGGGTCAGCCCTTTCGAGTCGTCCAGTTCGGCGAATTTCGTCATCGGTCGCATCATCACGTAAGCGTAAGCATCGCCGCCGAAGCGCACGCGATAACGTTGCTGCGCGAGCATATTGGTTTGCGTCATCACCTTTTGCCGCGCGGGCAATTCGACGTTGCGCAAATAGTTTTCGTACTCGCGCTCGCGTCCCGGCGCGACGCGGATGAAGCGCAGCACCGCCGCCCGTTGCATCTCCGGTTTGTAATTTGGACTCGTCCAACTCAGTTCGGGCAGATGTTCCAGCGTGTAAGTTTCTGCGTCGGCCAGCATCCGCGAGTGCCTTTGCATGAAAGCTGCCTCTGCTTTCGCATCAAGCGCGCGCTCGATGCCGACCGAGTCGTCGAAGTCGGCGTAATTCTCAATGGGATGCAGGCTGACGCGCCCGCCGCGCCTGCCGCGCACCAGCGTCCAAATATCAATCTGTCGCATGCCGCCCTTGATGCGCAGCGGGTTCGCCTCCGTGCGGACGAAGTTGTCGTAATCAGCGCCCATGCCCGGTTGTGGGCGGCGAATCATCAGGTTGTACAACTGATGTTTTTCATTGCTGGGCGCGGCGGATTGCTGCGCCGCCACCGTTTGAGTGGTGGGCGCGGGCGTTGCTTGACAAGCCGTCAACGCAAGGGCGCAGGCGGCGAGAATGAATGGGATAACTCGTTTCATGATTTTTCCTCTTATGGTGGTTGCGTTAGAATCTCCGCCGTTGACCAAACAGCATCAGCAAACGGAGGTTGTGAAATGACGACACTGGAACAAACCATCGAAAACATCCGCACCTGGCCGCCCGCCGTGCGCCGCCAATTGCGTGAACAGTTGCAGACCCTGGAACAACAGGAGGCCGCGTCCACGCCGCCCGTCCAGCAGCCTGTCAACGGCGCGCGCCCAGACGAAGCAGCCAATCTGCCGCCCGTCACACCGCCAGCCTGCGGCGCGCACCCGGGCGAAACTCTCGAAGAACAACTCGCGCGCTTCCGCCAAGCGCAGGGCTGGATTCGTGAACACCGCGCCGAATATCTGGGCCAATGGGTCGTGCTGGTGGGCGACCAACTCATCAGCCACGGCTTCGACAGCCGGCAGGTGGGCGCAGCGGCAAAAGCCGCTGGCATCGAAGTGCCCTTCATCACACTCGTGCGCGAGGAGCCGAAAGCCTGGATGAGCGGATTGCTGTGATGCCACATCAACTTAATTTCAAAGTCAGTTACCAATACGACTCGCTGCCCGTAGACATCAACGTGCCCGTCAAGCTGCGT
>JAYSVR010000143.1:0-7186 GCA_043718445.1 Acidobacteriota bacterium
GCGCTCCGAGTCCAGCGCGCCAATGAGGAATGGAACGCCTATTGGCAAAAGCTATGTCAAGCGCCTACTGAAAACTTCGTCCCGATTTAAATCGCACCCTTGCCCGTGTGTCTATAGTTCAGCAGCGTGCATCCAGCAAGCGGGAAAATCTTTGACAATTGCGTGTGCCGTTCACGACGACCAACTTGGATAAATCAGAACTTGGACGACAGGCCGCCCGACTGCTGATTGACTTGATCGAAACGAAAGACCCGAAAGGCCTAGCGGTCAAACATATCGTCGTGCTGCCGGTACTCGTGGGAAGGCAATCTTGCGGCGCGCAATCCTAATCACTTCAGCGTCACTTCAGTAGGGCTTTCAGCTTCATCACTTCGTTCGCGTATTTCGCCTCGCTCGCCAGATTGCGATATTCGCCCGGATCGTTTTGGTGATCATAAAGTTCAGTGCCATTGCGGCCTTCGTTCCATTCGATATAACGCCAACGATCAGTGCGGACGGCGCGTCCGCGATTTTTTTCGCCGCGCATCACGACCGTGAAGGCAGCGGCTTTGCCCGGGCCGTTCGGGTTTTTCAAAAGCGGCGCGAAACTCGTCCCTTCCAATTTGTGCGGAGCTTTCAACCCGGCCAGCTCGGCCAGCGTCGGATAAAGGTCTGTGAATTCCGTAATGCCTCTGGTCGCCGCGCCTTTTTTCATGCCCGGTGCAGCCATCAACAACGGCGCACGCGACGACAATTCAAACAGCGTATTCTTGTTCCACCAGCCGCGTTCGCCGAGGTGATAACCATGATCACCGATGAAAACCACTATCGTGTTATCCCACAATTTGTTTTGGTCGAGCGCGTCGAGCAGCTTGCCGACTTGCGCGTCGGTGAACGAAACGCCCGCCAGATAAGCGCGTTTGAACTCGCGGCGTTCACGGTCAGTGAATTTGGCAAATTGCCCGTAAGCCTTCGGGATCGCAAATTCGACTTCCGCCGAACGGTTGGGCGGGTCAGTCGGAAGCGAAATTTTTTCGAGCGGATACATGTCGAAATACTTTTTCGGCGCGATGAAAGGGTCGTGCGGTTTGTGAAAGCCTACGCCCAGAAACCACGGTTCGCTTTTCTTGTCGTTGATTAGCTTGACGGCTTCGGCGGCAATCATGCCGTCGGGCTGGTCTTTGTCAGTGCCTTCGGCGGCGAGCCAGTGACACCACTTGGCTTCGTCACCGATGAGTTGACGGCCTTCGCCTTTCATACCGGCGGCGGTGGTTTGATAGATGCGAATGTGCGACCACGATTTCGCATCGGCCCAATCTGATTTGGCGTCTTCCATCGTCAACCCGCGATGAAAAATCTTGCCGAGGCTCGCGGTGAAATAACCGCTCTGTTTGAACAATTGCGGCAACGTAACGATGTCAGGCAGCTTGTCACGAAAGAAAGTGTTATTGCCCAGAATGCCTGTCGTTTCAGGCCGCAAGCCGGTCAGGAAGGATACGCGCGAAGGATTGCACACCGGATATTGCGCATAAGCGCGTTGAAAAGTTACGCCGCGTTGCATCAGTCGTTTCAAATTGGGCGTATGCGCCGCCGCATCGCCCAGATTCGCGCGCAAGTCATCCGCCACGATGAACAACACGTTAGGACGCGGCTTGGGTTGCGCCAACTCTGCTTGGCTTATGTTTGTGAAGGCGAGACTAACGCACAACGCAAACAACAATATCGGCCATTTCGATTTGATTGAATTCATAGGTGTTTGATGGTGTGAAAACTGTAGAGCAACCTGCCGAGGTTGCTCCGCCGCGCGTCAAAGCGTCCTTAACCGGAGGCGCAACTTCGGCAAGTTGCGCTACTGCGATTCAATGCCCAGCAAGCGGCGGTTGCGTCCGGCGTCGGTTTCAGCGCCGACGAAATCATCGAACGCGATTGACGTAGCTTCAATCAAATGACGCGCGATGAACGGAGCGCCTTCGCGTGCGCCTTGTTCAGGGCTTTTGACGGCGCACTCCCATTCCAACACGGCCCAGCCGCGATAGCCCGCTTCGGTCAGCAAGGTGAACATACGCGCGAAATCAACTTGTCCATCACCCAACGAACGAAAGCGTCCGGCGCGTTCAGCCCAACAGGCGTAACCGCTATAAACGCCTTGTCTTCCCGTAGGCCGAAACTCGGCGTCTTTGACGTGAACGGCGTGAATGCGAGCGCCATACAGCCGAATAAATTCGAGGTAATCGAGTTGCTGCAAAACGAAATGGCTGGGGTCGTAATTCAAACACGCCGCCGGATGTTCGTTCGTAATATCGAGAAAGCGTTCATAAGTCGCACCATCGAACAAATCAGAGCCGGGATGCAATTCGTAACAGAAGCTCAATCCGTTATCGCGCGCGGCATTGAGCGCAGGCAACCAGCGACGCGCGAGTTCGGCAAAGGCCTCTTCGACCAAGCCCGCCGGACGTTGTGGCCACGGATAAAACAAATGCCACGCGAAACCGCCCGATAACGTAGGAATCGCTTTCAACCCCAACTTGACCGAAGCCTTCACCGTTTTTAGCAACTGCTCGGTCGCCCATTCAGTACGCGCGTTGCCTGTGAGTCCGACGGGATGAAAGGCCGCGAACAGTTCTTCATAAGCCGGATGCACTGCCAATACTTGCCCGGCGAGCGCGGCGTTGAGTTCGGTGACGACGAGATTGTGTTTATCGAGCAATGCGCGCACGTCATCGCAATAGGCTTGCGATTCGGCGGCGCGGTCAAGATCGAATACGCGCTTATCCCACGCGGGAATTTGTATGCCGCGATAACCCAACCCGCTCACCCATCCGGCGATGGCGTCGAGCGAGTTATAGGGCGCTTCGTCACGTAAGAATTGCGCGAGAAAAATTGCCGGGCCCCTGATCTTATTGATGATTGAATTCATATCGTTTAGTCCTTTCGCCATTCGGTCAGCACATATTCAAGATCGAAATCGTCCCAGTTATAACGCAGCAAAATCGCGTCTTCACCCGTGACCCACAAATGCGAAGTCGGCACTTTCAGCAAGTCTGAATCCATCGTGAAATGCATGGCTTTGAACTTGCCCGCCGGTACGGTGATTTCTTCTTCGCCCAGCATTTTAATGCGATAAACCTCTACGCGACCGAGCGGGCCGTCGGTGCCGTTCCATTGGGTCGAAGTGTTATAAAACGTGCGCGTCTGTTCGCCGCCTTTCTTGTGATCGTAGTTAAAATATATCCAGCCATCCAGCATCACCGCGTGCGTCGTGATTGAGAAAAAATCAGTCGGCACGTTGACGGTTTGAGTTACGTGTCCCGTCTCGATGCCGTCGGCGATAACTTCCAACTTATCGCCGCGCACATTGAAAATGCCCGAGCCGATAAACTGGTCGGCGACTTGCAGACGAATAAACGCATCAGTCGGCAAGTCATTTTTTCCGCGTGTATAAGTCACGTCTCTGACAAACTTAGAATCATCGGTCATCGAAAGCGTACGCATCGTGACCGAACCGTCGCGGTTATGCGTCAACGACCAGTCTTCGCGCCCGCGTTCGACGCCAGTTGATTTTTTGCGGTAAGACAAACGACCGCGTTGATAGTTCAATTCACTCATAGCTTTTTTATGGAGTGCGGTCGGCTTGACGCCGCTTTCGCTTTCGTTTGCGAACTCATTCGAGTCAAAGCGAGAATTCAAGGCGTAACGATCCGCGCCAAAGCCAATGTTTTGTGTTGCGAACGAAAAGCGGCGGCAAGCCGACCGCACTCCAAATGAGGCGTTATCCCATTACCGCACGCGCCTGCTGCCAACGCCCGCGCGTGAAATCAGGAAACTGAACCGGCGCGCTGCCTTGCGCCACTGACTGTTCGCTCAACGGCGTAGGCGCGCTCCACGTGGCGGCGTCATAAACATCCAGATCCGGCGCGATGCCTTGTCTCAAACATTCGACGATGCGATAGACCATGACGTAATCCATCCCGCCGTGTCCGCCGTTCTTGCGCGCGAGTTCGCCGACGGTCTTCCACAAATGCGGCTCGTATTTCGCCTTGTAACTCGACAAGTTAGTAAATTCCTCTTCGCCGGGTTGGCCTTCGACGTAAATTCGTTCAGGATAATCGCGGAATATCCCTTTCGTACCTTGAATTAAATTTATTCGGTCATAAGGGCGCGGCGTAGTTATGTTATGTTGCAACATAATCGTCCGGCCTTTGGCGGTTTTTATCAGGCTCGTATTCATATCGCCGCAAATATATTTCTCTTTCCACTTCGGGCTATCTTTCGGAACAGTCTTGGCGCGGTATTCATCCAGCCCCAACGCAGGCGAACTCATCGAAACGATATGCTCGAATTTATCGCCGCGATTGATACCCAGATAATTCGAGACCGGCCCCAGCCCGTGCGTAGGGTAAAGGTTCCCGTTGCGCGTCAGATGCGGCGCGCGTCGCCACAGGCCTTCGCTACGGTTTTCGTTGATAATGAATCGCAGGTCGTGGTTATAAGCAGCTTCGCCGTGCAACAGTTCGCCCAACATGCCAGCTTTGGTCAGGTTAAGCACAATCATTTCGCTCAAGCCGTAACAGCAATTTTCCATAATTAGGCAATGGCGGCGCGTGCGCTCTGACGTATCAACGATGTCCCACGCTTCTTTGAGTGTGACGATGGCAGGAACCTCGACGCCACAATGCTTGCCGTTCGTCATCGCCGCAATCGCCATTGGCGCATGCCAGTCCCACGGCGTCGCGATGTAAATAAAATCTACGTCATCGCGTTTGCACAGATTCTCGAAATCGCGCTCGCCGTTGCTAAAAGTCGCGGGCGCAGGCTGTCCGGCTTGCTGAACCTGCTTCACGCCTTTCGCCAATTGCGCTTTGTCTATATCGCATAACGCAGTGACTTTGAGATTCGGTACGGCCAGCCATTCTTTGAGCATCTCAATGCCACGCGCGCCGACCCCAATGATGCCGAGACGCACGGTGTCACGCTTTTCAAACGCGACATCCATCATTGATTGAGCTTGCGACGGTGCAACGCGGTTGAGCGCGACGGCTCCGCTGAACGCGACCGATGATTTGAGTAAAGTGCGACGAGTTAGTTTGGTCATGGGCAGGCTCCTTTTTTAGCTGTATCGCAACCTGTTAGGTTGCGAAGAATTACAGCGCAGGTTATTGAGTGCGGTCGGCTTGCCGCCGCTTTTCGTTCGCATCGGAACCATTCGAGTCTACGCGAATATCTCGCATGAAGTGCAGTCAGCTTCTCGCCGCTTTAGCCTTCGCTTCAAAATTTAGGGTTCAGCAAAAGTCTCGCAACGCGAACGAAAAGCGGCGTCAAGCCGACCGCACTCCACACGTTTATGCGGCTTTCGTATTCGCCCACAGCTTGTTCATCACGGCGATCAACGCCGCGCCGCTGATGATAAAGACAACTAACAACAACAGCGCCGCGCTCGTCCGTCCGTAGAGAAAATTGCCGACGGTGAAAAGCGATGACCAGATCGTGGTGCAACCCGCGACCCAACCGACTAACGCGAGCGGCATGCTTTCGCCTGGTGCGGCGTCTTCTTTGCCGATGCCTGCGGCTTGGCGAATCGGTTCCCAGCCCGGCCCGGCGGGACGCACTTTGCGATAAAAAGCGATGAGCGTTTGCTGGTCGGTTGGCGGCGCGAAGAAAGCCGCGAGTACCCAGCCCACCGTCGTCGTAGCAATCGTGATGAGCAGCTTGGTCGAGCCGCTGTAATCAGTCGTTTGCAACAAGACAGCGATCAAAAACGAACTGATCATCGCCACGACTTCGCACCACGCATTGATGCGCCACCAGAACCAACGCACGAGATACAACAAGCCCGTGCCTGCGCCGACTTGCAAAATGATGTCGAAAGAGTCTTTGGCCGAATCGAGAAAGAACACCAGCCCTGATGAAAGGAAGAACAACAGCACGGTGGCGAGGCGTCCCATCAACACGTAATGCTTCTCTTCGCCATCGGGTTTGATGAAGCGGCGATAAAAATCATGCACGAGATAAGACGCGCCCCAATTCAAATGCGTCAAGATCGTAGACGAATTCGCCGCGACCAATCCACCGACCATCAAGCCGACGAAACCGACGGGCAAAAACTTGAGCATTGCGGGATAAGCGATGTCGTGTCCCAACAATTTCGGGTCGAGATTCGGAAAGGCCGCTTGAATGTCAGACAGGTTCGGATAAACCAGAATCGAAGCCAGCGCGACCAGAATCCACGGCCACGGACGCAAGACGTAATGCGCGATGTTGAAAAACAGCACTGCGCCGAGTGCGTCCTTTTCAGACTTGCTGGCAAGCATACGTTGCGCGATGTAAGAACCGCCGCCGGGTTCCGCGCCCGGATACCACACCGACCACCATTGCACGGCGATGGGAATAACGAACACCGCCACCGCCGTATCCCAGTTGTTGGTGAAATCGGGCAACACATCGAGATAGTTGATTCCGCCCGGCCCTTTCATCGTCGAAAGCTTCGTGACCAGTCCGTCGAGGCCGCCTACGGCAGGATGCTTGAGCGCGAAATATGCCGCCGCAATGACCGCCGTCATCTTGATAAAAAACTGAATCATATCAATGACCAGCACGCCCCACAGTCCGGAATGCGCGGCAAAGGCGACGTTGAGCAGGCCGACAAATGCGAGCGTCTGCCAGCGTTCGAGGCCGAACAGAATCGCGGCAATCTTGCACGCAGCCAGATTCACCGTCGCCATAATCAAACAATTGAACAGCAAGCCCAGATAGATTGCGCGAAAGCCGCGCACCGTCGCTGCGGCCTTGCCCGAATAGCGAATTTCGTAAAATTCCAAATCAGTCAGCACATCCGAACGCCGCCACAGCCGCGCGTAAAAAAACACGGTCGCCACGCCGGTCAGCACGAAAGCCCACCAGACCCAGTTACCGGCTACGCCTTGGCGGCGCACGATGTCGGTGACGAGGTTGGGCGTGTCAGAACTGAACGTCGTCGCCACCATCGAAAGCCCCGCGAGCCACCAGGGTACGGAACGGCCCGACGCGAAAAATTCTGAAGTGCTTTCAGACGAACGTTTGCTGAAAAAAAGGGCGGGGATAAAACAGATAGCTACGGCGGCGAGCGCAATGATCCAGTCGAGCGCAGTCAGGTGCATGCGAGATTCCTTTTGGTGCTTGATTCAAGTTTTACAGCGAATTGGTTGCGGGAAAGTGGCTGCATCTTAATGGG
>JAYSVR010000144.1:0-7161 GCA_043718445.1 Acidobacteriota bacterium
GGAACAAGATACCATCTTGTTCCACAACTCATCGAGTAAGCCTCTAGTGAATACGAAAAAAGACAGCAGCACATGAGCGGTAAGCTGAATGCGCGTTACTGCTCGTGCGCTGCTGTCTATGTAGTGAAGTGCGTTTTAACGCAAGGCGTCAGGCTTTCTTTTTACCTTTTTTCTTACCGCCTTTTTCTGCCGGAGCCGCCGCCGTGGTTGGCGCTGTCGGCGTTTCAGGGGCAGCTTGCATTGTGCTGGCATTAGCGCCTAACGCGCGGTTAATGTCTGACCAGCGATAAACCGCGAGCCGATAATTGCATTGATCGGCAATCGCAATGTAAGTCTCGCCGCTCGCGTCGGTGTGCGCCGCAATCGAATCGGGCGAACAAAGATAACCCGGCGGATTGGCTTGCCCCGGAATAATCGAGCCGTCTTTGACCTGTTTTTGCAACGCGACATTCGTCTTGTCTTCGAAATTCACTTGCGGCGAATGTCCGAAAAAACCCTTATAACCACTTGAGCGAGAGCGCCGCGTTGCCGCAAAGCCCGCGAGGTCGGTGTTGTATACGCTTGCCACCCGCGTATCGAAAACCTGTATGTGGCCTACGCTCTCGTCTATCGCCAACAATACTTTGCCCGCGAGCGCCAACCCTTCGACCGAACCGGAAAAAATGGATTTGCCCGTCGGCTTGCCGTTGGCATCAGAACGCGCGCCGATCAACTTGCCCTGATAGACGCCGGTTTCCCAATCGAAGACTTGCACCACGTTGTCTTTCTCGCTGGCGATGAAGAGCTTGTTGCTGGCTTCGTCAATGGCGATGCCTTCGCAACCGTGCAGATAGGTGTCGCCATCGGGGCGCGTCTTGGTGAATTGCCACGTCGGATCAACCTTGCCGTCCAACGTGAACCGCACGACTTCGTTCAGGTGCGCGTCAACCGTGTAAACGCGATTGCGCGAATCAATCGCAATGCCGCCGAGTTTGTCGAACCGATGGTCGCCAAAGCGTGTGCCTTTGAATTGATAAGCATAAGGCCCCAACGGCTTGCCCTTTTCGTCAGTCGCGCCGGGCACGGGTTGCACAAAAGCATAAGCCAGATTCAAGACTTGATCGGTCACCAGCACCGTGCCGTTAGGCGCGACGGCTACGTCAACGATCTCGCCGCCGAAGATGCCGTGGCCGAATTCAGCCACGTAGGATTTCGTTTTCACATCCCAAATTTGTATGCGGCGATTGTGCGCGTCGGTGGCAAACAGCAATCCGTTGGGCGCGAAAGATACGCCGTCGGGTTTGTCGAAATCGGTGGCGAGCTTGCCCGGATGCCCGCTGCCAAAGGTTGCATAAGGTTCGACGTTGATGCGCCAGGCTTCGCGCGCCGGGTCTTTTTCGCCGACAGCGGAGGAATCTGTTTGCGGTTCAACAGCAGCAGGCGCAGGCGTGGCGGCGGGCGGTGTGACTTGCGTCTGCACCGTAGGCGGCGCATTGGCGGCTCCGCCTTTTTTCTTTTTCTTTTGCGCAAGCCCGGTGACCGGCGTCAGCAACAGGCAACTCAAAAAACAAGCGGTCGCATAAGTGAGCAACGTAACGGTTCGTGATTTCATGGGGCGCTCCTTGTGGAGGAATTCAGCGAAAAACTGAATTCGGGGAAAGCCGAAAACGACGGAACCCGTTGCACGAAAATTTCGCGCAACGGGTGGTCAAAGAGTCTGCCAAGAATCTGGCAAAGAATCTAAATGCAGCGAGAGTCTATTTGAAAATCGCTTCGAGCGGAACCAGTTTGAAATTTTGGTTCTTCGCGCCCTTGTCGTTGAATCCGTCCTGCACGACGAATAAGCCTTTCGGGAACTTGTCGCCGAGCGGCGTGGTCGTCACGTCGAGTCCGTCGGTTTCTTCGGCTCCGTCAATGTCGCCATCGCCGATGCGGAATTTTTTGACGAACTCGTTATTGCCTTCGCGTTTGTAAGCAATGTAAGAGTAATTGCCCTGACTCGATACGATCAGATGCCCCGTGCCGTTGGGGCCGTAAGCAATCGCCAGCCCTTCGACATCGGCGTGCAAATGTCCGTCACCGACTTTGGCAACTTGCGTACGTGTCGTGCCGCTTTCCGGTTCGGCGTCATACTTCCAGATGCCTACGGGTTCTTCGCTGATATAAAACTTGCCCAGTTCGTCATCGGCGACGCAGCCTTCGACAACCGAACCAACTTTGAAATTGCGCACTTTTTTGGCGTCCACTTTGCCGCTGGCCTCAAACAATTCGTATTGCTCGACGAGGCCCGTCTTGCTGTTGCCGAAATAGTAAACCTTGCCGGTTTTCGCGCTGCGATACATGCACATGCCATACACCGCCATACCGTGCGTGATGACGCGCGCGGCTACGTTTTCGAGCTTGCGCGTCGCCGCGTCAACTTTATAAATCGCAATCGAATTGTTGCGGCGATTGCTGGCCGTGACCAGCGTGACTTCTTGCCCGCCGAGTTTGAAGCCGCCGCGCAAATCTACGTTATCCATTTCGCCGTCGGCCAGGTATTGCAACTGCTTGCCGCTCAAATCATAAACCGCCAGACCGCCCGTTTTGTCAGTGCCGATAATGAGGCTCAACGCGGCATCAGTCGGATGCACCCAAATCGCCGGATCGTCCGCCGCATCGCCGCCATTGGGTACGGGTTCGGTTTCGACCGTCGCGAAAACCTTCTCGATATCGTCGTTGAAACTTAACGCCATCGTGGTTTTGGCTTCGTCGTTCTTGCCTTTCTTGGCAGGTTTCTCAGTCGGTTTTTTTGCAGTTTTCTCTTTGGCCTCAGCGACCTTTTCAGGCTCGGCTTTTTCAGGCTTGGGGGCTTTGGCTGTCTTAGCTTCTTTCTCAGCTTCGACTTTTTCGCTCGACTTGCTCGCTTCTTTACGAGCTTTCTCTTCAGCCTTTTTGCGTTCTTTTTCTTCTTTGGCTTGTTGCTCGCTTACCTTCTTGTCGTCTTGATCGTCGTCATTGTCATCGTCATCGTCTTTATCTTTACTGTCTTTCGACTTCTTCGACTTTTCTTTGTCTGACTTGTCAGAGCTTTTGTCTTTCTCGCTGGCCGCAACGACAGTTAGTTTGGGCGTCAGGGTTGGTGTATAGGTGATGCCCGCAACCAGAGCGAGCATGAGAATAGTGACAGCAAGCCACAGGGATGCGCGTTGCGCGTTGAGTCTATTCAATGAAAACAGCATAGCTATTAAATTCCTCCTACCATTTTCGCGCCATCTTTATTCGTGGGAGATGGTCGAAACTGCGTTGATATTCCGAAAACCAGTCAGCACTAGCAGCCGCAAAAACACGGGCTGCGAAAACCGGCCTTTGATTGAACTTGAGGAGCCAGACGTTGCCAACTGCAATTGGTCGGCAACGATTTCTTTTTTGGTTTGGCAGTGCAGCCGTCTCAGGGGAGGAAGCAGAAGGCGGGTTTTGCCAGTCATGTGCGCAGGGAGAGACAGTTTGCGCGAAAGCATGCAACGAGTTCAAGCCTTTATCCGATTCAAAATAAAGTCGGTGATGCGCGCGCCGCCGTCGGGCACGCCCTTGAAACCGGGGAAGCAATTGACTTCGATCACCGAAAATCCTTTCGGGGTTTTCACGAGGTCTACGCCATAGAGTTCCAAGCCGAACAGCTTGCCGCAACGACGCACGAGGTCTTCGAGTTCAGGATGTGCGCCGACGGGAATGCCCAGCTTTTCCTCTTTGGTCTTGGCCGGAAAGATGCGCTTGATGACGTGTACGTAATCGCCAATCGCATACGCCTTGTAATCATACGGCTCGTGCTCTTCGTATTCCTGCGCGTAAATCAAACGGTCGCCTAACGCCGTGCCGTCTTCGCCTCCTCCATCATCTTTGGCGTCATCTGCCGCCGGAGCGTCGCTCGCGCGGCGCGCTATCAGCGCATCGAATTCGGCTTCGTTCAGGCAAACTTCGATGCCCATGCCGCGCCGTCCGCGATAGGGTTTGACGACGATGGGCATCTTTTGCACCACCGAACGCAAGGTCTCAATCGAATCAGTCACAAAAGTACGCGGCGTGGGAATGCCGCCCTGCAACAACAACGTACACGTCAACACCTTGTCGCGCACTTTCATCGTCGCCGGATATTCGTTGAGCAACTTGGCTCCGTGATAATGCGCCGCCGCCGCCAGCGATTCAGCCAACGGCGAATGCGACTTAAACAGATAAGCGTCGTAATCGAACTTGAAATTTTCGAGATCAACCAAGCCGCTGCGCTCGGTCACGACCTCTACGTCAGCGCCGCTCGCCTTGAGGCCATCGAGTACCTCGTGCGTGACCGAAGTCGTGCTGCGCGGGGGTTCCATCAAAAAACAGATACGCATAATGGGAAGCCTTTCAGATTGTGGAAATGTTTGTGGATAAGTTGTGAATTTGTAGTGAAAATCCTGTGGACGTTTGTGGATATTTCTTTGCACTCAATCTAAATCAAAGCAGATGACGTTGGTACACGGATTAGACGGATTGGTGACGGATCGTAACTGATCTATCCGTGCTGATCCGTCAATGATCCGTCTAATCCGTGTACCAACGTCTTGAAATTCGATCTAGATATTTGCCGCACTTTTGCGCGCTATCAACAACGCATAAATTTCAGCAATGGCAGCGAGCGCGACTCTGACGCCCAACATTGCCGTGATGCCGTGATATTGCCAGAGCCATGCGCCCAATAATGGCCCAACCGTTTCGCCGATGCCTTCGCCCAGCCCGAAATAACTGGTTACGCGGGCGCGGCGTTGGCGGTCGGCGTTCATCGCCTGCGCCATCAACGCGCCCCACGCCGGACGAAACGCCGCTTTGCCTACGGCATCAATTACGTTGCCCGCCGCCAGTCCGCCAAACGTAGGAAAAAATAAAAACAACAGCGACGAACAGATATTCGCTACGCCACGCACCAGCAGGACGAAGCGTTGGCTCACGTTATCGGCCAGCCAGCCGAACGCAGGCCCCGCGACAATCGTCACCAGCGGCGCGACGGTATAAATCATTCCGGCCTGCGCGGCATTCAGGTGTGCATATTCCGTAGCCAGTATCGGAAACAACTTGCTAATCATCATCGCCGTGCCCGTCATCAACGAACCAAGCACCAACACGGGCAACAAGCTATTCGATTTTTCTGAAGTTTGGGGTTTCGCTGTTTCAGTGAGCGCAGCCTCAAGTTCATTACCGATTTTGTGATGAGGCGGTTCTTTCAAATACCACGCGACCACCGACAACGGCAGGATGGATAACACAAACGCTACGAGAAAAACTTGCGCGTAATCATCCGCCCACCACCACAGCAACCAGCCCGCCAGCGCCTGTCCCAACGAACCCGCAGACATTTTCAAAGACGAATACCACGCGAAGGCCGACGCCATCTTCTTCTTATCGGCGTATTCCGCAATCAACGCGCCGACTGACGGATCGCGCAACGATTCAGAAAACCCATGCAACATTCTGATTGCGTAAATCTGCCACGGCGCGGTGGCGAATACGAACAGCAACGCAACGCTTGAACGCAACGCGATGGCGACGGTGAATGTGCGCTTAAGCCCGACACGATCGGCGACCCATCCCATCAGCGGCTTGAACAATTGCTCGACCAGCAAGCTTAACGTAAACAACAAGCCTGTCTGCACCAGACTCAAGCCCATTCGCTTGACGGCAAAGAGCGGCAGCGCAAATCCGATGACGCCGAAACTTAGGCGAGACAAAAAGCCCTCAGCCAGAATCACATACAGCGATGACGAAGCTTTGGCGGTCATCGGCTCGCATCCTCAAGCCCAAATAAATCAAAAGGCAAAAGGCAAAAGGCAAAAGGCAAAAGGGCGGAGCTTATCTTTTTACTTTGACTAAGCAACAACACAAAAATGGCGAAGCCCGCTGCTTCCCACTTTTGCCTTTTGCCTTTTGCCTTTTGCCTTTTGATTTTATGCCCCTTTCAACGAAGGCGGCGTTAGGGTTGTTTTGCCTTGCGCATAATCATCAATGTAATCGGCAATCATGCCCGCCGCGCCTTCTACGCCTTTGTAGCCAGGGAAGTAATTCACATCCACGACGAACGGGCCGCGCTCGCTTTCGATAATGTCCAGCCCGTATAAGCCCAAGCCGCAGACTTTGCCAACCTTGAGCGACAACTCGCGGACTTCATCGCTGATCGGCACGGGACGACCGGGTACGGAAAAGCTCGTTTCAGAGAAAGGCTTCTGCACGCCATGCACATGCTCGCCCGCGACATAAATTTTCAGGTCTTCGCCATGACCGGGAATCGCTTCCTGAATAATCATCGGCGTCTCAGGCGCGGGCAGCGCGTCAATGTCTTCAGGGGTTTTGCAAAGCTTCACGCCTGCGCCGCGATGGCCCATGTGCGGTTTGATGATGAGCGGATGCTCTTTCACTAACTCTTTCGCCAGACTCAGATCGCCGGTCGTCCACGATTTCGGCGCAGGCACGCCGCCTTCCAACAACAAGCGCGAAGTGATGATCTTGCTTTGAATCAGCGAACACGAAGCGTACGGATTCAGAATGTTCGCGCCTTGCACGTGCAGTATGCCCGCCAGCGCCAGCGCGAGTTCCGTATGCGATTTCAGCACGTACATATCGGCTTCCGGCTTGAGCGTGTCAGGCCGTTGCAGAATTTCTTCCGCGATGTCTTCGGTCAGGGTGTAGCCGCGCCCGCGCAAAATCTCGTACATCTCGACCAACACGGGCGAGGGTACGGGCGGCACGCGACGAACGATCATAAAGTGGAGTTTCATTTAATTACCTCAGTGTTTTGTATTTTGGCTTTCCGGTTTTGAGGTGCCAATTTGGCACCTCAAGTTTGAGATCACAAATTGTGATCTCAAACTTGGTTTTCCCAATAAAAGCAGCGTCTTTGAGATCACAGATTGTGACCTCAAGTTTAGTTTTCCCAATAAAAGCAGCCAACTTGAGGTCACAATTTGTGACCTCAAGTTTGAGATTCCAATTTGGAATCTCAAAGCCTAAGCGAAACATCCGTCACTCAATCGTCACTTCCGTAAACTCCTCATCCGTATTCCCCGCGTAATCCGATACGACAAAGCCGATCAGGTATTTGCCTGCGTCCAAATCCTGTTCGCCGATGACGAGGTCGTTGCTGTCGCCGATTTCGAGAATGCTGTCGGCATCGTC
>JAYSVR010000145.1:0-7148 GCA_043718445.1 Acidobacteriota bacterium
CGCGACCATTTGCGAGGTGAAGGCTTTGGTCGAGGCTACGCCAATCTCAGGGCCGGCGTGCGTATAGATCGTGCCGTCGGCTTCGCGCGTCATCATCGAACCTTGTACGTTGCAGATCGCAATCGAACGGCAGGCTTTCTCTTTGGCTTCGCGCAGCGCGGCGATGGTGTCGGCGGTTTCGCCCGATTGCGAGATGACCATCATCAGCGTGCTGGGCGTGAGAATCGGATTGCGGTAGCGAAACTCTGAAGCGTAATCCACTTCGACCGGCACGCGCGCGAGTTCTTCGATCAGGTATTTCGCCACCAGCGCCGCGTGCCACGCCGTACCGCAAGCCGCAATCTTGATGTCGGAAAACGATTTGAAATACGCCGCCGGAATGTTCACTTCGTCGAGATAGACGTGGCCGGTGTCGAGGGATACGCGATTTTGCGTGGTGTCGCGTACGGCGCGCGGTTGCTCAAAAATCTCTTTGAGCATGAAATGTTTGAAGCCGCCTTTTTCAGCCTGCACCGGGTCCCAGTTGACGTGTTGCACTTGCGGCGTGACGGCTTCGCCTTTGCTGTTTTCGACCTTCACGCCCGCGCGCGTGAGCGTAGCCATTTCGCCATCGCCCAGAAAAAACATCTCGCGCGTATGCTGCAAAATCGCGGGAATGTCAGAGGCGACAAAGGCTTCGTCTTCGCCTAAGCCGATGACGACGGGCGGGCCAAGCCGCGCGGCAACGAGTTTGTGCGGTTCGTCGGCGGACAGCGCCACCAACGCATAAATGCCGCGAATCTCTTTGAGCGTCGCGCGAAAAGCGCCTTCCAACCCAAGCGTTGCGTCGCGGCGCAAGTGGCGTTCGATCAGGTGCGCGACAACTTCGGTGTCGGTCTCGGACTGAAACTGATGATCTTCTTTTTGCAACTCGCGCTTGAGTTCGAGGTAATTCTCAATGATGCCGTTGTGGACTACGCAAATGCGGCCTGAGCTTGAGCGATGCGGGTGCGCGTTCTCTTCGGTCGGACGCCCGTGCGTTGCCCACCGCGTATGCCCCAAGCCGTAATCACCGTGTACGGGATTTTTGTTCAACGCATCTTCCAGGTTGCGCAACTTGCCCGAAGCGCGGCGTACCTGCACGGTTTGATCTCCGTTGACGACCGCAATGCCCGCGCTGTCATAGCCGCGATATTCCAGCCGCCGCAGCCCTTCGATGACGACGGGAACAACATTTTTCGATCCGACATATCCGACGATTCCACACATTTGAATTACTTCTCCTTTGGTACTGCTTGGTCAAACTTGGTCACTGGGCAAAAGAGCAAATTGCGCCAGTCATCAGCCCCAACGGGCAAAATATAATAGCCCAGAGTGAAACCCTGGGGAGTAACGGAAATTTTCGCGCAACGATCAGTTCACACCGTCCAACGCTAGAGGGTCGGCGCTCCTATGTTTCCCTAACGCCTCCAACGCCTCGCGTGCGTGAATCGCTACGCTGTCCCATTCGTTGGCTGCCACTGCCGCCAATGTTGCCGCGTGCGGAGCCAGCATGGCAGGCGGGAATTCCGACACCCAATAGGAGGCGGTCATTTGCGCGTCGCCGGAATAGTCCTCCACGGCCAGCGCGAGCAACACATTCAGCAATTCTTCGCTATTCAAACGATCCTTAAAGAACTGGCGAGCCAGCGGGGATGAGTGACAGGACAGGATGAGTAAGCCCCTTACCGTGTCGGTGTCAGTGCCGCCGGTCGCCACCAATCGTGCGGCCTCCGATTCAAGCCACTGCTTATAGTTGCCATAGTTGCCATAGTTGTTTGATGCGTCTGACATCATTGCACCTCGCTGTGGTTGAACTCTCTCACCGCTACCAGATCGAACTCGTTGCCCGCGCGGTGCGTCCACCGTCCGCCGACGACTGTGCCGGAGACGAACGACTGTAACCGTTCGACCAGTTCGGCGAGCAGCACGGCGGAAAACTCGTTTGCGCCCGGTATGAAGATGCGCGTATCAACACGCTCTGCCGGTTGCGTATGTGTCCGCGTGATGCTCAACCTGATGTCATCAAGCGTACCGCTCACCCATTCCCAATAATTCTCGGCATCGTCGGTCACGTCGCGCAGCCCCAGCCGCCGGGCAATTTCTGCCAACGGCAGCTTCGAGCGAAACCAGATGTCTGTGATCTTGGGCGTCATAAATCACTTGCCGTTAAGCTACGAATAAGATTCAGGCGTGCTGAACAAAACCCGTCCATCGTGGTAATCGAGCAAGCGGCACAGCAGCTTGACCGTTCCGGTCTCGCCGGGATAACTCCACGGCGAGCGCGCGAACAGTTGCTCCGCCGGGAGCCGCCAGCCCTCTTCATCCAAGTACCAATCTTCGTCTTCGTCCTCGCTCAGTCGGACGAGCAACGCGCGTTGCGTTGCGTCGAGCAACAGCAGTCCCGCGAACAATTCACCCGCATCCTGCGCAAAGCCAAAGACGTGCTGTTGGTAATGAACTTCATGAATTTCCATTTGGATTTCCTCAGCCATCCTTGAGCAAATCGCCCACCTCGCGTTCATACGCCTGCAACGCCGCCAGCGCTACGGCAGCGTCACTGAACGCGGCGCGCGCCTCGGCCAGATACTGCCGCATCTCTTCGGCGTAATCCTGCCCCGGTTCGTCCGCCGGTTTCCAGGCCAGTCCACGCTGAGTCAGAAAACTGTTCACTGCCGCCAGTTCAAGCAATTGCGGCGCGACCTGCGACAGGTTTCGCTGATAAATCGTCTGGGCGGCGGCAACGTTGGCGAACAACGCATGAAATTGCGCGTCAAGCGAATCTTCAGTTGGCGGCAGCGCACGCGCGAGGGCTTCCCACACGGCCCGGCAGATCAGTGCGAAAACGACCGGCTGGCCGTCGAGCAACGCCGTTTGCGCGTAATCGTTGATGTTGCGCTCAAAGGCCGCCAGGAATTCTTCAAGCGTCGTGAGCGGCTTGAAACGCAGTTCTCGCCAATATTCTTTATCAAATTCGAGCGCGTAGCTTTCGTGTTGCGCGCGCAAGAAGCGCAAAACCAGTTTCGCGTTGGTGTCTTGCTCAATGCCGTCAATCGCACCCAGGCGGTTGTATGAACCTTTGAGCGCCAGTGCCAGCGGCTGGTAGCCCGCGTCCACCGGTTGCAACAGCACGAGCGCGGCTTGCGCGCCTTTCAGGCTGACGCCTGTAACCAGGCAGCGGCAATCATAAAAACCCATGTCACTTTCCTTCCATCATCAGCTTTCCGCCGCTCTGCGTGTGAAACAGGACAAGCCATTCGTCCTGTTTGGTGGGGTGCGCGGGTTTCCTGAAACGATCAGTAGAGTTTATTGGGGATGCCGAATTAAGGATGCAAGGAGCGGGCCGTATGCTCGGCGACGCTCTCGCCCAACTGCGGCTGCGCGGCGCGCGGATGAGTAAACTGCTTGGGGTTATTCTTTCAGCTTCTTTTTGATTTGCGCAGGCACACCCGCCACCAACGAATCTGCCGGCACATCTTTCGTAATCACCGAACCTGCGCCTCAAATGTCCAGCCTTCGCTCTCCAGCCAAAAACAAAAGAGTGAGAGCTACGCGCTGTAATGTCCGGCGTAAACCAAATTGTCCTGATCCACCAAACCGAAATTCGTCTTGCGCAACCAACCCAATCGTCCCAGCAGGTTTCGTGGCAAGCCATTGTGGCGGGCAAAATAGATAACGCTTACCACTGACAGGTTTAAGGCCGAGAGCGTGACCTCGTGCCCGAAGGCATCAATAATCCCTGAAAGCGTGCGTAAGCGAATCGGTTCGCCGTGTTCAATCGGCAACTCAAGCAATTCTCCGATTTCACGAGAGAATAAGCAGACGCCCGCGCCGCAATCCACTACGGCATCGGCAGTGTGCGCGAACCCGCCGCTTTGCAGCGTAACAGGTATCACGATCCCGTCAGGGTGATCGGGATAACGAAATTTCTCTTGAAACGTAAGAAACATAGACAGGTCAATTAAATGTTAGAAGCCCGCGAACATAGGCTCATCGGGCGGCGATACCAACCCGAAGAAAGCTCCGTTAAAGTTGCCTGAGCGCACTACCGCGATCACTTCACGAGCATTGGCGCTATGAGCGATCAATTGGTCGCCCATCAAGGCGACATATTCGTTGGCATATTGAGCGCGATGCTCATCCACCCAACGCATGGACAACTCAGGGTCGGGTATCTCAAGTTGCTCTGCGGCAACAACGTCGGGAGTGCTTTCTTTCTTCACTCGTTGACCGTTGAGCAAACCTCTCAGTCTCGCTTGTTCGTTCGCGGGCAACGCCGCGATTTCAGTTAATAAGGACTCAGCAGTTTGTGACATATAACTACCTCCCTAAGCAGTATAGATGAATATGCTTACGCCTTCAGCTTCTTCTTCACTTGCGCAGGCACGCCCGCCACCAAGCTATCTGCGGGTACGTCTTTCGTAATCACCGAACCCGCGCCTGACATCGCTCCGTCGCCGACTTTGACCGGCGCGACCAACATCGTAGACGAGCCGATCTTCACGTCGTTGCCGATGATCGTCGCGTTTTTATTCTTGCCGTCGTAATTGCAAGTGATCGTACCCGCGCCGATGTTCACGCGGTCGCCCAGCGTAGCGTCACCCAGATAGGTCAAATGCATGGATTTGGTTTTCTTGCCGAGCCGCGATTTTTTGACTTCGACGAAATTGCCGACGACGGCGGCTTCGTCGAGTTCGGTGTGCATACGCAGGTGGGCGTATGGGCCGACCGTGTTTTTGCCTACGAGCTTGCTGTCCGCGATGACGCAACCGTTCAGCACTTTGCATTCGTCGCCGATGACGGCGTTGGTCAGGTGCGACCAGGAATGGATTTCGCAGTTGCTGCCGATGCGCGTTGCGCCTTCGATAATCACTTGCGGATGAATCGTCGTGTCGCGGGCAATCTCAACCGTGTCGTCAATGTAAGTCGAAGCCGGGTCAACAATCGTGACGCCGTTGAGCATCAGGTTGCGCAGCGTACGTTGGCGCAGTCGTTGTGCGAGCAGCGCAAGCTCTACGCGGTCGTTGAGTCCGGCGAGTTCTTCATAATCGGCGTAAAAGGCCGTGCCTACGCGCTTGCCCGCTTCGCGCATGAGTGCAGGCACGTCGGTCAGGTAATACTCGTTTTGCGCATTGTTGGGTTTGAGTTGTTCGAGCGCGGGCAAGAGCGCCGCGATGTTGAAACAATAAAAACCTGGGTTGACTTCGGTGATGGCGCGTTGCTGCGGCGTGCAATCTTTGTCTTCGGTGATGTTGAGGAATTCGCCTTTGTCATCTCTGACGATTCGTCCAAATGCAGGCGGCGGATCAATCTTGGTCGTAATCAAGGTGGCTGCGTTCTTTTCATCTGCGTGCGTCGTGATGAGTTGGCGCAGCGTTTCGGCCTGAATGAGCGGCGCGTCTACATACAAAACGACGAGTACGCCTTGTGCGTTTTTGAAAGCATCGCGCGCTGAGATTACGGCGTGGCCGGTGCCGCGCTGTTCGGTTTGCAAGGCGAACCGTAACTTCTCAGCATCGTTCGCGCTCAAGGCTTGGCGTGCGGCTTGTTCGACTAACTCAGCTTGATGGCCGAGTACGACGGTGATGGTTTCGGCTTCGAGCTTAACGGCGGTGTTGACGACGTGGCCGATGAGCGTACGGCCTCCGAGTTTGTGCAACGCTTTGGCGTAAGCACTTTTCATGCGCGTGCCGAGTCCGGCAGCGAGAATCAAAACGTGGACAGGCGTATTCACAGATACCTCAATGCAATGTAACGGAAGCCGTAACAGGAGAATGATAGTTGTTGCCGCGCAGTGCGCTGACCGCGTGCAGCGGTAAGGCTGCGTTCTCAGTTTGAGCAGGTTGTGTGCGGCGAAAAATTTCGAAGATGGCGTTCACCAGACGGTGCGGGTCGTGACGGACGAAGCGCGTTTCAGATGCGAGCGGGCGCGCGATCAATTCGATGCCGGGCAGCATGTGGTTGCGCGCGGGCGGCGGTTCGAGCGCGACGGCGTTTTCGGCGGCATAACGTTCGCGCATTTCTGGCGAGATGGGCGTCGAATTAAACAGCGCCCAATCAAGTTGCAAGCCGGGCGCGTAATTCAAAACTTGTTTGACGTGGTCTTCGGCGGTGAATCCGTCGGTTTCGTCGGCTTCGGTCATCGCGTTGCAGATGAAAAGTTTGCGCGCTTTCGATTCGACGATGGCTTCGACAATGCCGGGTACGAGCAGGTTGGCGATGATGCTGGTGTAAAGCGATCCGGGGCCGATGGTGATGAGATCGGCTTCGAGAATGGCTTCGACCGCTTCGGGCAAGGCGTGTGCGTTTGACGGTACGAGTGCGAGTTGGCGAATCGCGCCTTCTTGCGATTTGCCGCAGTGGGCTTTGATCGCCACTTGTCCGCGCAAGGTCTTTTGTCCGCAACAGGCCACGAGGTCTACGCGGTCGAGCGTGGAAGGAAGCACATGCGCCGTGATGCCTAGCAACTGGCGGGCTTGATTGACGGCTGCGAGAAAGTCCCCGCTTTGCTGATTGAGCGCGAGCAAAATCAAATTGCCCAACGAATGTCCGCCAAGCTGTCCGTCGCCAGAGAAGCGATGGCGAAACAATTTGGTGAGCGGATGGTCTTCGTCAGCGAGCGCGACGAGGCAGTTGCGAATGTCGCCGGGCGGCAAAACGTTGAATTCGCCGCGCAGCCGTCCTGAGCTTTTGCCGTCGTCGGTCACGGTCACGAGCGCCGTGAGTTCGATGTCGTGGTCTGCGAGATAAGGCTTCAAGCCGGTCAGCAAGGTGGAAAGCCCGGTGCCTCCGCCGATGGAAACGATTTTCTGGGGACGAGTGAAACGCATTGCTTTGAACTCACAGAATAAAGAGCGCCACGTTTTATGCGGCAGATTCGTTGTCTGCCATTAAGAGGCGCTCTACGGGTTGACCTTGAATGAGATGGGTTTCGACGATTTCCGCCACGTCTTCGGCTTTGACACCGGCGTACCAAACGCCTTCGGGATAGACCACGACGGTGGGGCCGTGTTCGCATTGGTCGAGGCAACCGGCTTTGTTGGCGCGCATGCGGTCTTTGAGTCCGCGCGCGGCCAGTTCTTTCTTGAAGGCCAGTTGCAATTCGCCCAGTCCGTTCTGGTCGCAGCAAC
>JAYSVR010000146.1:0-2447 GCA_043718445.1 Acidobacteriota bacterium
AGCCTTGCGCAAGCTGTGAGCCTTGCGTAAAGTGCCCCGTCTTTCACGCGATCCCCGCGAACCAAAACATCACAACAGGAAATTAAAGCAATGAGTACGACGGGAGTAACCTTGCCTGAACGCATCAATCGTCTGGGCGAACTGGCGAAAAATCTTTGGTGGAGCTGGCGCATTGACGCTTCGGAATTGTTTCAGAGTCTCGACCGCACGCAATGGGAACTGACCCATCACAACCCGGTGAAAATGATTCAACAGCTTTCGCCCGAACGTCTCGCGGCGGTCGCGGCTGACCCGGCGTTCTTGCGGCGTTATGACGGCATTATCATGGCGATGGATCGTTGCGTGTCGGGCAAGGAAGCCTGGTTCACCAAAAAATATCCTGAACTCACCGGCCATACGATTGCTTATTTTTCCTTCGAGTTTGGCTTGCACGTTTCGCTGCCGATTTATTCGGGCGGCCTCGGCATTCTCGCGGGCGATCATTGCAAAGAAGCCAGCGATCTAGGCTTGCCGCTCGTCGGCATCGGCTTCGTTTATCCGCAGGGTTACTTTCAACAACGGCTCACGGCGGAAGGCCGTCAGGAAGCCTATTACGAACGCTTCGATTACCACGCTTCGCCGCTCGAACCGGTGATTACGCGCGACAGCGAAGGCGGTTTGTTAAAGCTCGAATTGAGCGGACGCACGATTCACATCGCCGTCTGGCGCGCGCGCGTGGGATTGGTGTCGCTCTATTTGATGGACACCGATGTCGAAGAAAATACGCCGTGGGATCGTGAACTTTCAGCGCGTTTGTATGGCGGCGATCAAGACACACGCATCTCGCAGGAAATCGTGCTGGGCATCGGCGGCATACGCATGCTCGAACGGCTCGGCATTCGTCCCGCCGTCTTTCACGCCAACGAAGGCCACGCGGCTTTTCAAATGCTCGAACGCGTGCGCGCCTTTGTGCAAAGCGGCATGAGTTTCGATCAGGCGGTTGAGAAAGTACGTGCAACGACTGTGTTCACGACGCATACGCCGGTGCCCGCCGGACACGATGCATTCACGTTTTATATGGTCGAGAAACACTTCGCAGGCTTTTGGGACGAGATGGGTCTTGACCGCGAACAGTTCCTGATGCTGGGCGGTTATTCAGACGGGAACGGCGGCACGAATTTCAATATGACGGCGCTGGCCTTGCGGCTGGCAGGCGCACACAACGGCGTCAGCAAGTTGCACGGCGAAGTCTCGCGCGAGATGTGGCAGCCGCTTTATCCAGACAAATCAGTGGATGAAGTGCCGATCACTTACGTCACCAACGGCGTCCATACGCCGACGTGGATCGCGCCGCGACTTGATCGGCTCTATTCAAAATATCTCGGCCCGAACTGGCTGGATAATCACGACGATCCGGCACTGTGGCAACGGCTTGACGACATGCCCGACGAAGAGTTGTGGGCGGCGCATATGCACTTGAAACATCGCCTGCATAATTTCATGCGCGAACGCGCGCGGCGCGGCTGGATGAATGATGAAGCCGGGCCGATTCGCATTATGACTTCGGGGACGATGCTTGACCCGAACGCTTTGACGATTGGTTTCGCGCGGCGCTTTGCAACTTACAAACGCGCCTTGCTGGTCTTCAAACAACTCGAACGACTCAAAGGCATCTTGCATAACGAATGGCGCCCGGTGCAGATCATCTTCGCGGGCAAGGCGCATCCGGCTGACAATCCGGGCAAGAATCTGATTCACGAAATTTATAACTTCGCGCGCGACCACAACATCGGCGGACGCATCGCGTTTATCGAGAATTACGACATACACGTCGCCAAATACTTCTATCGCGGCGTAGACATCTGGCTCAACAATCCGCGCAAGCCGCTTGAAGCTTCAGGCACGAGCGGACAAAAAGCCGCGCTCAACGGCGTACCGCATTTCAGCATTCTCGACGGCTGGTGGGCCGAGGGTTATCACGGCTCGAACGGCTGGGCGATTGATCCGCCGATGCCTGAACATTTCAGCGAAGAGCAACAAGACGAAGCCGACGCCAACGAAATTTATCGCTTGCTCGAACAGGAAACAGTGCCGCTTTATTACGACCGCGATTCTGACGGCGTACCGCGCGGCTGGGTCAAGGTGATGAAAGAAGCGATTCGCCAGGCCGCGCCAACTTACAGCGCCCGCCGGATGGTTAAAGAATACGCCGAGCGGTTTTACCTGCCTGCGATGCGGGCGGCAGCCAATAGCGGCGGAGATATGGTGCGAGGCTGAAGCAGTTGCGCACCGTATCGAACATAACCAAAAATGGTGAAGGCTCTCAGCCTCCACCCTTTTTGAATTTCAGTCATCCGCTTTTTACTCAATATGCGAATCAAGGGTTCAAATGTTGCGATATTGAAAACAAACGGCTTACGCGGGTAGCGTTTTACTGACTTTGGCGATTTGATCGCTAAGTCCTTTAT
>JAYSVR010000147.1:0-7102 GCA_043718445.1 Acidobacteriota bacterium
TGTGGACTTTAGTCCGTTAGTCATTGCACTGCATAAGTCGCGGACTAAAGTCCACACAACGTCTCACAGGCTGAAGCCTGCGCCACGCAAAACAGGCAGGCCGCAGACACAGAGAGCCAACGTGTGACGTCCTTGCGCAAGTTCGTCGCACCTTGTCCAACTCGCCTCTGTGTCTGCGGTCTGCCTGTTTGTTTGGCTGAAGACGAAAGCCGAAAATCAGTAAAGAGAAAAGTTATATTCGAGCCGAGCTTGCACCGTGATCGGTGTGCCGTTTCTCAACGCCGGATTAAAGCGAATGCGCTGTGCCGCCTTGATGGCCTCTTGCGTCAAGCCATTCGGCAAACCTTTCAACACGCGGACATTCGTGATGCGTCCATCCGCCGTGAACGTAGCCAGCAGGATCACTGCACCTTGCACTTTGTCCGCTCGCGCATCTTCGGTGTAACGCGCCTTCTCGCGGTAAAGAATCGTAGGTCGCATCGAACCCGACGCCATCGGAATAGGTTCACGGTCACCAACGCCTGTAGTCTTGTCTCCACCAGGGCGCGGATCACCGCCGCCTGTGCCGTGACGATTCCCCGGCCCTAAGCCGTCACCTTCACCGTTGTTGCCGACGCCTTTACCGCGCCGGTTTCCCATCCCGCCGTCTTCACCCGGCCCGCTAGAAGGCGGCGCAATCGGCGCATCAGACAATCCGATGCGTCCCATCGTAGATAAGACACTGGCTGAATCTGCCACTACGTGCGGCCTGACAATTAAACTCGCGTTCTCAATCTTCGGCGGCAAAGGATTCGGCAGTACGACGGAGGGCTGCATCGCTGCTGGCGGCGTAGCGCCTCCACTCGCGGGCAACGGCGAATGATTGCCGCCATTGCCTCCGCCTTTCGAGCGTTGCGGTTGCGTCAAACTTCCACCGAGATGACCGTTGCTATCGCGCGTGGCTTCGCGTTTGGCTATTGGCATCGGTGGCAACATCAACATGGTGATGCCTTCGGGCGGTCGTACTGGTGGCTCGGCCTGTACGCTCGGCAAACCATAAGCCACGCCCCACCAAATCAGTCCAAGCGTAATCGCGGCGTAAGCCATCACCGCCACTGCCGCGCCTGATTGCAACAGATAAATGCGCTGGCGTGTCGTACCTTCGCCGCGCAATAACGCGGTGACAAATAACAGTGGATGCCGTCGCAATTCGCGCAACGCAAACGTGACTTCACGCCGCATGCGTTGCCCAAACGACAACGTATGCAATAACAAATTCAGTTCGCCGGTGAACTCTTGTTGACGGCGTTGGCGCAACGCCGCGCGTAAATCATAAGTTTGCAATTGCGAGTTATCGTGCGGGCAATAAACGTACCCTTCCTCGCCTGCTTGTTCTAAAAAGCTAGCCTGACAATGCGGGCAGACTTTCATAGTCTTACCTCCTAATTAAATTGTGTTGTTGGTCGAACGCACTCGGCAGGCTATGAGTTGGAAGGTTCACCGCGAGTGGAGTTGTTTCGTAATGCGCCCGTTGAACGCACGGCGGAAAACCGTCTTGCAAAGGAAAATGAGAATTCGGTAAGAATTTTTAAGCTGGGCTTTATCGTTTGGCTTTAGCGCGGCGTTTCAATTCACGGACGAAGGCCGCGTGTTCTTTGCTCTTAATGCCTTGCCGCAGCGTCTCACGCACCTTCGTCACTTCGCCGTTGAGCAAGGCTTTCACGTTCAACCAAAGGCCGGGAAAGACGCGACTGCGAACCACGCCTTTGTCATCCATCGGCAACGGCACGTATTGCTCCTCCTGCCAGGAAAACCAATCAATCTCGCCATCCAACACGCGCCACACAATGTATTCCTGTACGCGATTGCGGCGATAGGCTCTGAACTTGGCGTGCATATCAACCGAAGCGGTACTGGCAGCAATCTCTACGACGAGTTCCGGTGCGCCTTCCAGATAGCCGTCTGCGGTCTCTGAGATTTGTTCGCTGAGAGACTGTCCCAAAAACAGCATGACGTCAGGTTGCGGTTCATTCGAAAGATCGAGCCGTACCGTGGCGTTATCGCTGCAATCCGTTCCTTCAGTATGGTCAACGTATTCAACTACAGAATGAACCAGTCGGACTTGTGGTCTTCCGTGATATTTGTGGCGAACAGGCGAAGACATATAAACGACTCCTTCAATTAACTCCGCGCGTATATTGGCGGGCATCGCGTGGTAACGCCGCTCGAACTCGGCGCGCGTCAAGCGGTCACCTGATTCCAAGAGCGGAATGGGCTGTTTAACCAAACCATTTAACGGGCCATTTAACGGCGCAGGCCTTTTCACTAATTGACCGACAACGGCTTTTGCTAAGGCCATAACATTCACTCCGTAAAAAGTAAGAAGCTCTTTCGTTTAGAACGAGCCGGATTATACGAGCGGCCTTTAGAATTGCCAAAGCTATTGACGCTCGTTATCGTGCGCTCACCGCAAACATTTTGGCTTTCCCTTCTCATCAAAGGACATTCGCTATGACTCGCACCCGCATCGCCCTCTGTCTGGTCGTATTCGCCGCACTCGCTTTCACGCCACGCGCCCACCCGACGCACGCGCAAGCCCAACCAGCAAGGCCATTCACCATCGAGCAAATTCTGAGCGCGCCGTTTCCTTCTGACTTGGTAGCCGCGCCAACCGGCGAACGCATCGCGTGGGTTTTCAACGCCGAAGGCAAGCGCAACGTCTGGGTTGCCGAAGGGCCTGAGTTTAAAGGGCGCCAATTGACGCAATACACCGAAGACGACGGACAGGAACTCACCAACCTCAGCTTCACGCGCGACGGACAGTTTGTCGTTTACGTGCGCGGCGGCGACGACAACCAGATGGGTGAAGTGCCCAATCCGACCAGCGATCCCGAAGGCGCGTTGCAAGCCATCTTCGCCGTGAGTTTTGCCAAAGGCGAAATCGTACCCATCGCGCTCGGCAATGAGCCGGTTGTCTCAACGGTTGATAACAAAGTCGTCTATAACCGCGACGGCAAGCTGTGGCTGAACACCATCGGCGCTGATCCGAAAAAGGCTGCGCCGCTGTTGAACGTGCGCGGCAATTTGAGCGCGCCGCAATGGTCGCCCGACGGCAAGCAACTGGCCTTCGTCAGCAATCGCGGCGATCACAGCTTTATTTGTCTTTATGATTTGGCGGAAGGAAAGCTGCGTTATCTTGCGCCCACGATTGACCGCGACAGCTTCCCGCGCTGGTCGCCGGATGGAAAACGGATTGCCTTTGTGCGTCAGGCGACGCGCGGTACGCAGCAACGCACACGCGGCGAAGACCTGCCCGACCCGTGGGCGATTTGGGTAACGGACGCAGCTACGTTGCAGGCGAAAGAAGTGTGGCGCAGCGGCACGACGTTGAATGATTCGCTGCCGCGTTGGGCGGGCGATGACGTGATTCAATGGGCGGCGGATGAGCAGATTGTGTTTCGGTCGGAAGCGGATGGATGGATGCGCTTGCATTCCATTTCAGCGAATGGTGGAGAGTTAAAACTGCTAACGCCGGGTCAGTGTGAGGTTGAACAAATCACCTTCACGCCAGAAAAATCCAAAGTCGTCTTTTCATCAAATTGTGAAGTCGCTAAGTCGCCTGACTTGAATCAACGAAATTTGTCCTATGTTGAGGCAAACGGGAGCAGTAGCTTCGCCCGACGAATTGCTCCATATCCAGGAGACATTTACTGGAATCCTGTTTCCACCCAGGCTGGCAATTTGGCTTTTCTTTCGGCGAATACGCTCAGTCCTGGAACACCCAAAGTCGTCAAATTTGAAGAATCCTCCCGCCTGAAGCCTCGCCTTTCAGGAACAAACTTAGCCAGCCAAACTTACCCGTTGCCTGACTCATTTCCTGCCGACCAACTTTTCGCACCACAAGCAGTAACATTCAAAGCCGCTGACGGACTCGAAATTCACGGCCAATTATTTTTACCCAAAGACGCGAAGCCTACCGACAAGTTACCCGCCGTTATCTTCTCGCACGGCGGGCCGATGCGGCAGATGCTGTTGGGTTGGCACTCAATGTATTACTACCACAACACCTACGCCTTTAATCAGTTTTTGGCGAGCAAGGGTTACGCGGTGTTGTCGGTGAATTATCGCGGAGGCGTTGGTTACGGACGCGCCTTTCGTGAAGCGCCCAAACGCGGCGGACGCGGCGCGACGGAATATCAAGACATCGTCGCGGGTGCGCATTACCTGCGTTCGCGCAGCGACATTGACACGAGTCGCATCGGCCTGTGGGGCGGCAGTTACGGCGGCTTTTTGACAGCGATGGGCTTAGCGAAAAACTCCGACCTATTCGCCGCTGGCGTTGACATTCACGGCGTACACGATTGGGCTTCGCGTTTGAGTGGCGGCCCAGGAAATAGTGAAGACCGCGACGCCGTCAAAGTCGCGCGTGAATCTTCGCCGCTGTTTAACGTCAACACTTGGCGCGCGCCCGTGCTGCTTATTCACGGCGACGATGACCGCAACGTAGCGTTCAACCAAACCACCGAACTCGCGCGCCGCTTGCGCGAACAAAAAGTCGAATTCGAGCAACTGGTCTTCCCCGACGAAGTGCATGACTTTTTGCTGCATCGGCATTGGGTGCAGATATTTAATACGGCTTTCGACTTTCTCGAACGCAAACTCAAAAACGCGCCGCGTGACCGCAGCGCCCTCGCGCCCGCAGCTTCACAATCCGCCGACATACTGATTCGCAACGGACGATTGCTTGACGGCTCCGGTTCGCCCGAACGTATCGCCGACCTGGCTATCACGGGCGAACGCATCACGTTCATCGGCGATGCGAAAGCGGCCAACCTCACCGCCAAGCAAACGATAGACGCGACAGGCTTGATCGTAGCGCCCGGCTTCATTGATCCGCACACGCATGCTGACGGCGATCTGAACAACGCGACGGGCAAATACAATTTGAATTACCTCGCGCAGGGCGTGACCACCGTTGTCGTAGGCAACGACGGACGTTCGCCAAACTCCATCGCCAAGACGTTGCAAAACTATGAGACGAACGGCATCGGTACGAACGCGCTGTGGCTCGCCGGACACGGTTCGATTCGCGGCGCGGTGTTGGGCGCGAAAGATGTCGCGCCGAATGCAGAACAACTCGACAAGATGCGGGCGCTGATGCGGCAGGCGATGGAAGACGGCGCGTTCGGCATGTCCACCGGTTTGTATTACTCGCCGGGCAGCTTCGCTAAAACCGAAGAAGTTATCGAACTCGCCAAAGTCGTGGCTGAGTACGGCGGCCTTTACGACACGCACATGCGCGACGAGAGTAGCTACACGATTGGCTTGCTGGGTTCGATTGAAGAGACACTGCGCATCGGACGCGAAGCGAAATTGCCCGTACACATCTCGCACATCAAAGCCCTTGGTGTTGACGTATGGGGACAAAGCGCCCAAGCCATCGCGTTGATCGAAAAAGCCCGCACGTCAGGCGTCAACGTCACGGCGAATCAATATCCATATACCGCTTCAGGTACGGCGTTGACCGCTGCGCTCGTGCCGCGTTGGGCCGAAGACGGCGGCAACGCAGCCTTATTGAAACGCATTGACGATGCGGCGATTCGCCCGAAGTTAATGAAAGAGATGGAAGAAAATATGCGCCGTCGAGGCGGAGCCAATTCCCTGTTACTAACTTCCTCAAAATATGGTGGGTTGCGACTCGATGCGGTAGCTAAACAATTAAACAAACCGCCGATTGAGACGGCGCTCGAAATCATCAAACAAGGCGGGTCTTCGGTGGCTTCGTTCAACATGAACGAACGCGACATCGAAGCCTTCATGAAACAACCGTGGGTAATGACGGGCAGCGACGGTTCGGGCGGCCATCCGCGCAAGTATGGAACCTATCCGCGCAAGCTGGCTGAGTATGTTATGCAGCGAAAAATAATTAGCTTGCCGCGTTTTATTCAAGCCAGCTCCGCGCAAGTGGCTGAGACTTTCGGCATCACGGAACGCGGTAACTTAAAAACTGGTAACTTCGCCGATGTGATTATTTTTTCTGAAAAAGAATGCCGTGAAATGGCTACGTATGAAGCGCCAGAAAAGCTGGCTGAAGGCATGCGTTATGTCATCGTGAATGGGAAGCTGGCAATCACCGAAGGCAAAGTGGCAAAGCTGTTAGCCGGACGCGCTTTGCGCAAACGGTAACGCGCGGCCTGGCGGTGGGAAGGAAGCAGTGAGGTGCTTCCTTCCCACGCGGCGCGCGCGCGTTGCTTACAACCCGCAACCTGGAGGAAACACCGGTACGGTCAGCCGTGCCGCACTCGTCAGCCGCAACACATGCAAGTTGTGACCGCGTTCGAAAGCACCCGCCACCGTTGTCGCGTTGCTGTGGGCATTGATCGTCAGCCCCAACAAGCCGCCCGTCGCATCGTCCGCGACCCATAGCTTCATCCAACCGGTGCGGCCTTGCGTGATGAGATTTTCATAGCGCGTAACCAACCGGGGAAAGCTGTTCGAGAGCAAAGCACGGAGCTGGCACTCGCCACTCACGCCCAGTTGCGAACCGCTCAGGCCGACCGCCACACCGATACCGCCTACGCAATAAGCGCCACCGCCCGTCACGTTAAAGATGGTTGGCAAGGCAACGGTTTTCACTTCGACCGTCCCCGTCATCGTCGCCATACAACCGGTGACAGTGTTCGTGGCGGTCACACTGTATTGCCACACCACTGTTTGATTGCCGAAAGACAGTGCCGCCCCCGTGCCAGCAACCGGCGCTCCGACCGCCACGCCGCCCCGCCGCAATTGATAAGCCACGCCGTTTTGCGAACCGTTCAAATTCACGGGCACGCCTGTTCCGCCTTCGCAAAAATCGCCGCCGTACCGGTTTGGTCTTCGGTCAGCAGTGCGTCCAGGCGGTTTTCCAACTCCGCCACGCGCCGCAAGTAACCATTCAAGGTCAGTTTGTCGGTCGTGAAAAAACGGTTCCGTAAGTGAATGGCTTCCTGAAAGAGCGACTGCATTTTTACCGGCCATAACAATCTCGGCGCTTGCTCGATCACTCGCTTCAGGTTGCGGATTTGATGCGCCAGGCATAACTGAAAAGTTTTCGCGGGAGCCAGCAGTTGCGCGCTGTAACAAT
>JAYSVR010000148.1:0-2440 GCA_043718445.1 Acidobacteriota bacterium
CAAACACATTGCCGGACAGATTTTGCGTTCGGGCACTTCGCCCGCGCCGAATTATGGCGAAGCGCGTGGCGCGGAAAGCCACGCTGACTTCATCCATAAGCTCGGCATTGTACTGAAAGAACTAAACGAAACTTCGATCTGGCTGCGCGTCATCGAGCGCAGCGAAATCGTTGCGCCCAGTCTCATGGCTGACATCATCAAAGAAAGCGGCGAGTTATGCCGCATCTTCATCGCATCGCTCAAAACCGCTCGTAGCAATAGAAAATAGCTGGCAAAGCGCCATTACCCGAAGGGAACTTTCGGGCAATGGGAAATAAAAAATATAAAATCGAAAATGGAAAATCTCTGCGGCTTTTTCACTTACCCCATTTATGACTGAGCTTGAACCACTTGTTTCACCTGAACCAACCGATGATTTTGTGGAAGACGCGACTGAAGAAAGCGCGCCGCCCGATCCGTTTGGACTAATGGCGCAGTTGCAAAACGAAGCGCAACTATCAGCCGAAGCCGCGCGACCAATTGCCGAAGCCGTCGTCGCGCAGCTTGAACAGATGCCGCAGCTAAAGGCTACGCCATTGATGTTGCGCGCGTTGATCGAAGCGCAATTGCAGGCCGCGCAACTCAACGAGGCGCAACGCTGGCATACGCGGCTCGGCGTATCGTTCGCCCGCGTAGATCAACTCATACAAGCCGCGCCCGCCACTGACGCAAACTTTCAGAGTCTCGCGCACGGCCCTGATGGCACGAGTTTCGCGCTGGCTGAACAGATTAAGCGCGAATACGCAATGCTCACGGTTTTCTCTGACACGGTCGGCGAAGCCCATCGCTCAGGTCGCTTGCACATCGAAAACCTGGGCGAGGTTGATCGTCCCGTTACGATGGTCGGTTCAGTAGATTTCATTAAACGTTACGGCGTACGTTTGCCCAGCGGCTTTGCGGGCGCGCGTCCGGCACGGCGGCCTGAAGTTTTAGCCGCGCATCTGGTCAAACATACGGCGGCCTTGCACGGATATTTCAGCGAAGCCATCGCATGGGATTCGGTCAACTTCGCCATCGCGCCGCTGCTTGTGGGCTTGAACGTACGCGAGATGAAACAGATCGCGCAGGTGTTGTTATTCGAGTTGTCGGCCCCGGCAGTGGCACGCGGCGGGCAGTTGGTGCGCTGCGATTTGCATCTGGATTGGGACTGTCCGACTTATTTGCAAAACGTGTTGGCATTGGGCGCGGGCGGCGAAAAGATGACGACGACTTACGCGCAGTTGGTGGCCGTGGCGCGCGATTTCTTGAAAGCCTTGCTCGAAGTTTATCTCGAAGGCGACGGACAAAAGCTGCCTTTCACCGGGCCGCGTCCGATCTTGCATCTCACGCGCGAAGCCATCAGCAGCCCCGGCCATCGCGCCTTTCTCGATTTGGTTACGCACGCGATGGCCGAACGCGGCGGCATCGTCGTTTCGTTCGATCGCGGCAATGATGAAGGCGCGTTCACGGCGCGTTACGGCGTGAGTGCTGAGAAGCTGCAACGACGGCCTGAAAGCTGGCAATGGCGTTCGGCGATTTTATCTTCGGTCGCTATCAACCTGCCGCGTTTAGCCTATGAGCCTTATGCCGACGAGACGCAGCTTTTCGCGCGGCTTGATGAATTGCTCTCGCTGGCCGCGCAGGCTTCGCTCGAAAAGCGCGTCTTTCTCGAACGCCTGTTGTCGCGCGGCGAAACCGGTGCGCTGGGTTTGCTCGCCATGCGACACGATCAAGATGCGTTTCTTTCGCTGAACTGGACGGCCCATCTCATCGCGCCCGTCGGTCTGGCTGAACTCACGCAAGCCGTCACGAATTCGTCATTGGGCGCTTCGTCAAAGCAGGCTGGCGCGGCGCAAGCCTTTGCCAGCCGCGTCATTGCGCAATTGCATCAGGCCGCCGAACAGTTGTCAGAGCAACACAAAGTACGCTTTCTGATTGCCGAATCGCACGACCTCACCGCGCCACATCGTTTCGCGCAACTCGATTTGCAAGCCTTCGACCATCGTACGCTTAACGAAATCAGCGAAGCCGCTGGCGACGCGACCGAAACGTTTTATAGCAACGCGATCAAGCTGCCCGTCAATAGCCGCCTGAACCTGCTCGAACGGTTGCGCCTAGAAGGCCAGTTGCAAGCCGGTCGCGTATGGGGCGCGACGAGCGATATTTGGCTCAGTCCGAACGAACCTTTTTACGAACGGTTATTGACGCTGCTGTCGGTCGCGGTACATCAAACCGAAGTCGCGTCACTCACGCTCGCGCCTGATTTCACGCTGTGTTTGGCGTGTTCAGCTTTCACGCGCGGCATTCACACTACCTGCCCGACTTGCGGCTCTGCGCGCGTAGACGGCCTCGCGCAAGCCAGCAATCGTTACAGCCATACGTCTACGTGGCCGCGCTGGAAGCTGGCGGAGTTGCGGCAAAG
>JAYSVR010000149.1:0-2439 GCA_043718445.1 Acidobacteriota bacterium
ACGAAGCTATTAGTTTCGCCGCTTACCGCGTGCTGGGTGACGTATTCCCCACCCAAAAAGCTGCGTTCGATGCGGTGATGGCGCAGTTGAGTTACGACATTTCAGACACGAGCGTTGACCCTGCGACAGCCGCCGGCGTAGGCAATGCCGCCGCCGCCGCGCTGTTGGAATTTCGCCGCAAAGACGGCTCGAACCAATTGGGCGACCTCGCGCCGGGCGCTTATGCTGATTACACCGGCTATCAACCGGTGAACACGGCAGACAGGCTCAACGATCCGAACCGCTGGCAGCCGCTGCGTTTGCCCAACGGCACGGTGCAACGCTATCTGGTTCCGCATTGGGGCCGCGTCATTCCCTTCGCGTTGAGTTCCGGTTCTGAGATTCAACCCGAAAAGCCGCCCGCGCCGATTCAGCATACGCACTTCGGCTGGGCCTATCGCCGCCAGGCCGCGCAGGTGCTGGCGCTCAGCGGCAACCTGGACGACCTGACCAAAATGATTTCGGAATACTGGGCCGATGGGCCCGGTTCTGAAACGCCGCCGGGCCACTGGTGTTTGCTGGCGCGCGAAGTCTCGTTGCGAGACAAACATTCCACCGACGACGACGTGAAGATGTATTTCGCGCTGACCAACGGCTTGTTCGACGCGAGCATTGCGGTGTGGGATTACAAACGAAGCTCCGATTACGTGCGCCCGATTTCGGCCATCCGCCATCTGTTCAAAGGCCAGCGCATTTATGCCTGGGGCGGGCCGCAGCAGGGCCGCTCATGGATTTTCGGCGAGACGTGGCAACCCTATCAGGCACTGACTTTCGTCACGCCGCCTTTCGCCGAATATGTTTCCGGCCACAGCACCTTTAGTTCAACCAGCGCGGAGATTTTGAAACTCTTCACGGGCAACGATGCCTTTAACGTCTCGGCGAAACTCGCGCCCGGCTCTTCCAAGATCGAACCCGGCGTGACGCCTGCAACGGAAATTACTTTGTCGTGGAAAACCTTCACGGAAGCGGCAGAAGAAGCCGGTATCTCACGGCTTTACGGCGGGATTCATTTTTCTGACGGCAACGTCGAAGGCCAAAAGATGGGCCGCAAAATCGGCACGCGCGTTTGGCAAAGAGCACAAGGCTTCATCAACGGCAGCGCGCGATAAAAAGCGTAAAAGGCCTGAATCAGTGCCAAGCATAATCAGGCCGCCAGTGATGTTGCACTTTAAGATTTCACCGCGACACCGATATAACCCAACCACTTCGGCCCGCCAAACCGAAACGCAAAGTCATCGCTGACTTCGCCGGTCAAAAGCATCTTCACGAAAGCGCGATTCAGCACAGCTTGAAAACCATGCATCGCCGTGACGCGCAAACCCGCAGCTTCGCACATTGCCTTCAACTCGCGCGGCTTTATGAAGTATCTCAACTGATGCATATCGGGCGGCGTATTTTTGACGAACCACTCGACGCCTTTGATCGCCAGCAGCCACGCCAGCGGATTGCGGCTAAACGTAGCGAAGAAAAACAATCCGTTCGGCGCGAGTACGCGCGCGCATTCAGCCACGACGCGCGCAGGGTCTTCGACGTGTTCGAGAAAGTCCATCGCGCAGACGGCTGCAAAGCTCGCGTCGGCGTAAGGCAACTCGTAAGCATCGCCCAACTGATAACGCACCGTCTTCGTCGCGTCGTATTCCCGCGCCACCGCCAGACTCTCTGCCGAAGCGTCAAGCCCCATCACCGTGAAACCACGTTGCGCGAGATCGTTTGAGAGAAAGCCTCCGCCGCAACCTACGTCTAACACGCGAGCCGATAAGCCTGAATGTCGTTCGATTTCCGCCGCCACCCACGGATTTCGCGCACGCGACTCGGCGCGCAGCAACGCTACGGGATCATCTTTGGCCGTATACCAGCGTTCGCCTAGCGCGTGATAGATTTCGTTGTTGATGTTATTGGTTGAGATAGCTTTTTTGACTGAGGGAGCCGTGACCATACCAGATTCCAAAACAGAAATTGATAAAGTCCGAAAAGAAAAATCATGACCAAATTGCCGCGCAACGCTGTGGTTTCCCAGCCTTCGGCGGCGATGAAAGGAGCGAAGCCGTAAGCCGTAGCCCACAACAAGCCCGAAGCCGCCAGCACCAGCGGATGCAACAGAAACATCGTCGCGTGCAACCAGTGTTCGCCCGCCGTGCAAAGCCGCTGATGTACGAATTCGTCTTTGGTGATAAACAAACTCGAAACGACACAGAGCGCGACGTAAACAGCTACGTTAAACGCAGTCGGTGCTTGCCAACACAGCCAAGCCTGACAAACAAACACAGTCAGCGTATCGAGCGGATGCCCCAACCGTTCCCAACGCGGCAATCCGCGCCGCCAGTGAAAGTAAAACTCGTCTACTCCCAAACACAGCATGTGAAGCAGAAACGTCACCAGCAACCAGCGCGAACTCAGCAT